>NZ_QYUK01000011.1:695714-998571 GCF_003590945.1 Oleomonas cavernae
GTCGGGAGGTGTGCCGGCGAAGTAGGGCCGAGAATGCCTTCAAACCCTGGCGGTCGAGAGCATCCACGAACGCTTCAACCGATGGCGTGGTCTTGCGTAAATTGTGTCGGGCATTGCCGACGCTGGAAATCAGTGCGTCGGGAGAGGTGGCATAGAGACCGCTCAGGAAGCTGTCCGGCGACACGCTGGTTATGCCGTAAGGGAGGAGGTCTTTGGCCGGGAGATCCTTGAGGTTCAGCGTAACGATGACGGAGGCCTTTCCTGCGATGGCCGCCGCAAGCACATGCCGATCGTCTGGATCGGGCAGGTGGAGGTCCGCGATCAGGGGCCGATAGTCCGCTACATCGGCCTCGGGCAGGGCCGCTTTCATCCGGTCGCGGGTCGCTTCCAGGCGGGCGATGGGCGTTGCAGGCGCATTGGCGGCGAGGTTGCGAATCCATTCGGCATGAATGTCGTCAGTCCACCGGGCGGCGACCAAACCGTCGAAGGCGCATTGAATGAGGACGTTTCGCAGATGGAACGGGTAGAGCACGCAGGCATCATAGACCGCGACGGGCGGTTCATAGGCCATGGTGCTGAATGAGATCCTCTGTGTCCTCGGCCAGCGCGTCGATCGCCACCTGCCGGGTGTCGAGCTCGGCCTTCAGCGCCAGCACGTCCCGGAGGAGGGAGCGGCGGTGCTTGCCGACATAGCGGAACGGCAGGTCGCCTCGATCCATGCGCAAGACAACGAGCGGCCGCGAGATGCCCAGAATGGCGGATGCTTCGGTCGGGCTGAGTTCCTGATCCTCGGCCAGCACGGCGACGCGCTCGCCGCGCAGCATATGGGCCAGGAGCGCCTCGACCGCTGCGGTGGCGGAAGGCGGAATCAAGAGCGTCTGTTCCTTGCCGCCTTCGCCTCGGACATGCAGTTCCAGCCGGTCCCCGGCCGCCAGTTTCGGCAGTGGGGAGGCGGCCTTGCGGTCACGATCCGACAATCCGGCGAAGTGGATGATCTGGCTGGCCATGGCGATGCCTCCTTGGTCAGCAAGCTTAGTGTGAGTGGCCCACAACTGCAATAACTGAAAATCCACAGCCCGTAGCGAATGATATGTTCGGCTTATGTAGCAGACGATTTGTCTGGTTTTTTGGAGCGGTTTGGCGCCATCGGCGCGCCCAGGCCTACCGCTCATGGAGCAGTGCTGTCCTCATGGCGCAGGAGGGTTTCGTAATCCTGTCCGCCGTAGAAAACGCGGGTGATGACGATCGCCTCCTCCGTCACCCGGTAGGCAACCACCACCCGGCCGAACATGGGATAGGTGCGAATGCCGGCGCTGAGATCGTTACGGGCGGGACCCAGATGCGGATGGGTGCACAGGGTGCGGCAGCGCTGCCGGATATCCTGGACGAAGCTCAGGGCCCGCCGCGGGTTGTCCGGTTCGATAAGGTCGTAGATGCCATCGAGATCACCAAGCGCGGCCGATCGGTAGACAAGCCTACGCATGCTTCCCTTGTGCGCTCAGCGATTGGGCGAGCCGTTCCTCGAAATGGCGGTCAACCTCTTCCTCCGTCAATGACGGGCGGGGGTCGGCGTCCGCCTCGGCGATTTTCGCGCGAATGGCAGCCAGGCGCTGCACCCGGGTTTGCTCCTGTTCCTGCCAGGCCCGCATGGCCTCGCGGATGACCTCGCTGTTCGAGGCATACCGGCCCTCTTCGACCTGCGTGCGGATCAAGCGCGCCATCTCGGCCGGCAGGGTGATGCTCAATCGTTCGACATGCCGCATGGGGAACCTCCAGGGCCACACAATAGCATTAAGTATTACTTCATGCCATCGGGGGGATGCGGAGCCGGCTTAAAGCCCCTTTGTCGCGCAGCCAGGCGGTGATCAGCGCGCGGTGGCGTTCGCCGCCGTAGCTGGCGAAATGGCCGCCGTGAACCAGGCGCACGGGCAGTTCCAGCAGGCGGCGCATGCTGGCGATGTAATCACCTGGGTTCGCATGATAGGTGTCTTCGACCAGCGGGCCGTCATAGACGATATCGCCTGAAAACAGGATGCCGCTCGCGGCCTCGAACAGGGCGATGCCGCCCGGCGAATGGCCGGGCGTGTGAATCACCGTGAAGTGGCGGTCGCCCAGGTCGATCACGTCGCCGTCCTCGATCAGGCGCGGGGCGACGACGCCGGTGACGCGGTATTCCCGGCTCTCGTAAGGGGCGGGCGGCAGCCTGGTGAAGATGTCGTCGGTCACGTAGAGGTCGGCCAGCGTGCCGGCGCGGCTGGGCCGCATCAGCAGCTCGGCTTCGGCGGCGTGGACCAGGCAGCAGTCGAATTCGTGATGGGCGCCGATATGGTCGAAATGGGTGTGGCTGGCCACCGCCAGGCACGGCTTCTCGCTGACCAGGGGGACATGGGCGCGCAGGCTGACCACGCCCATGCCGGAATCGACCAGCAGGTCGCGGTCGCGGCCGCGCACATGCCAGATGTTGCAACGGTAGAATTCCTTGATGAACGGCTCGCCGATATGGGTGACGTCGTCGCCCATGCGCCGTGTCTCGTACCATTGTCCGGCCGCTACCCGTTCCATGCCGTCCTCTGCGCCCCGGGCAATGCCGGTCCTTCGGCATCCGGGCGAGATCGCCCCGCCGGGAACCTGCCCGCGGACTTCTTCGTTTATACAGCATGTCCTCTATTCGAGGAGAAGGACGATGAGAAACCTTATCGGCATTTGCGCGGCCGGCCTTCTGGCCGTGAGCGTGGCCGGCTGCGGCTCGTCGCCAACCGATCGTGCGATCAGCGGCGGCCTCATTGGCGCCGGCCTCGGCGCGGGCACGGCAGCGGTGACCGGCGGCAGCATCGGCACGGGTGTCTTGATCGGCGGCCTCGGCGGCGCCGTTATTGGTGGTGTTACCTCCGACCGCGATATCGACGCGGGCCGGCCGGTCTGGAAGCGCTAGGCGCAGCCGCTCGGGCGCCGGAAGGGCGCGACGATGGCCGCGTCTTGCGACAACCCTGGCGGCTGCCTTCATCTGGTCATGAGGCGGCCGCCTTGGCAGCCTGCTCGTCGGCGTGGCGCTGGATCATGGCGCCGGCCGCCATCATGGCCTTACCGATGAATTCGTTGGCGTTGCTCATGGTCCAGTCGTAGGACGCCTGGCGGCTCGCATTGGCGTGCTTGAAGACGGGGGCCACATGCTCGGCCCACAGCGCGTAGGATTTGATCGTGTGGTCGAAGCTCGCCCAGTTGTGGGCCAGTTGCAGGAAGGCGCCGAAATGGCCCTGCTTGGCCTGGAGGCGATGGATCTGGGCGATGGCATCGTCGGGCGTGCCGATCACCGCCTGGCCGGTGGCGATCATGGCATCGATCGGGTCCATGCCCTCGGGCGTGCGGGGGCTGAGCGGGTTCAGCCGGGCGAAATATTCCAGCCACTTGTGCAGGCCCCATTGAACATTCGCCCGTGCCTGTTCGCGCGTCGGGGCAATATGGACCGGGCCGACCAGGCGCAGGCCGTTGCGGTCCATGGTGCGGCCATCCTCCTGCGCGATCTGGCAGGCGATCTGCCAGTTGGTCGCCAGGGCGTCGAAGCCGTCGGCCGCGGTCGCTGCCACGCATAGCATCCCAAAGCCGTATTTGCCGGCGGCCCGCCCGCCCGACGGGCTGACCGCGCTGGCCACCGCCATTTCCGGGTGCGGCCTGGTATAGGGCAGCAGGTGGGTGCGGGCGTTGACCAGGTTGAACCAGTCGCTCTGCTCGGTCACCACCTCGCCCCTGAACAGGCGCAGGATGACGGCAAGCCCTTCCATCATCCGGTCGCGCTGGGTCATGGGATCGATGCCCAGCATCATGGCATCCGACGGCAGCAGGCCCGGCCCGACGCCGAACATGACCCGGCCCCGGGTCATGTGGTCGAGCTGGATGATGCGGTTCGCGGTCATCAGCGGGTTGTGATAGGGCAGGGAGACCACCCCGGTGCCAAGGCGGATGCGCCTGGTGCGCTCGGCCGCGGCGGCGATGAACAGTTCGGGGCTGGCGATGATCTCGAAGCCGGCCGAATGATGCTCGCCGATCCAGGCCTCTTCATAGCCCAGGCGGTCCAGGTGCTCGATCAGTTCAAGGTCGCGGTGCAGGGCCTCGGTCGGATCCTGGTCCAGCGCGTGGAACGGGGCCAGGAAGATGCCGTTGCGCATCGGGGGCAAAGGCTGCTCGGCAGGCGCGCTCATTTCTTTTCCTTCTTATGATCGGCGGCGGCCCAGTCTGACAGACTGTCATTTTGAAGGAAAGGTTTCGCTTTACCCCTGGGTAGGAGATTTGATCAGGAAGCCGATCACGATCAGCGCCACCAGGATGCCGATGCCGGTCCACAGGCCGCTGTCGCCGGCCTTCCGGGCCAGGACGACGGGCAGGCGGCGCGACGGGCCTTCGAGGCGGCCCTGGCGCTTGGCGATCCAGGCGCCGACGGCGGCTGCGCCGAGGACGCCTAAGGAAACCAGCGCGGCGATGATGACGATGCGTCCCATGGCTCAGCCCTCCTCGTCGTCGGCCTCGACGGCTTCCCCCACCTCGATCAGCCGGGCGGTTTCGACCGCGTCGAGACCCTGGACCTGCCGCAGCCGCCGGTCGATGGCGCGCTTGCGCACGGCGACCTTGTCGATCTGCTCGCTGGCCTCGTTCAGTTTGCGCTGAACCTTGTCCAGGACCTCGCCGTATTTGGCGAATTCCGTCTTCACCGCGCCCAGCAGCAGCCAGACCTCGCTCGAGCGTTTTTCGATCGCCAGCGTCCGGAAACCCATCTGCAGGCTGTTGAGCAGGGCGGCCAGGGTGGTCGGCCCGGCCGGCACCACCCGGTATTCCCGCTGCAGCACGTCGATCAGGCCCGGCCGGCGCAGCGCCTCGGCATAAAGGCCTTCGGTCGGCAGGAACATCACCGCGAAATCGGTCGTGCGCGGCGGGTTCAGGTATTTGTCGCGGATATCCCTGGCAAAGCCCTTGAGGCGGATCTCCAGCGCCTTGCCTGCGGCCTCCACGCCTTCGACATCGGCGCGGTCGGCGGCCTCCACCAGGCGCTCGTAATCCTCGCGCGGGAACTTGGCGTCGATCGGCAGCCAGACTTCCTCGCCCACGTCGTGGCCGGGCAGGCGGATGACGAATTCCACCCGCTCGGCGCGGCCCTCGATGGTGGCGACATTGGCCAGGTACTGGTCGGCGGTCATGATCTGGGCCAGCAGGGCGTCCAGTTGCATTTCGCCCCAGGTGCCGCGGGATTTGACGTTGGTCAGCACGCGCTTCAGGTCGCCCACCCCGGCCGCCAGGTTCTGCATCTCGCCCAGGCCGCGATGGACCTGTTCCAGCCGGTCGGACACCAGCTTGAAGGATTCGCCCAGGCGCTGTTCCAGGGTGCCTTGCAGGCGCTCGTCCACGGTGCGGCGCATCTCTTCCAGTTTCACCGCGGAATCGGCGGCAAGCTGCGCAAAGCGGCTGTCCAGCCCTTGCGCCAGGCCGTCCAGCCGGGCCGACAGGGTATCGCCGAAGCCCTTGAACCCGGCGCTGCCCTCCTGGCGGTTCAGCGACAGTTCCTCGCGCAGGGTGCGTTCCAGGCGCTCCTGCGCCCGTTCCATGCCCTCCAGCCGGGCGGCCAGGGCGGGGTCGGCGGCGTTACGCGGGCGCACCAGGGCGAAGACCCCGACAACGAGCGCGATCAGGGCGATGGCAATGATGAGGAGGTCGGTTGGCGACAGGGTAATCGGCATGCGACGATTGGCTACACGAGTTGAGCGGTCCCGGCAATCGACCATGCGCCCCATCAAATTGATCACCGGCAGCGAGATCCGGGCCCGGCCGCCACGGCAGGCCATGGCGATGCACCTGCAGGTCCTGCACTATTTCAGCCACGGCATCGCCGTCCATCCGGGCGACGTCGTCGTCGATGTGGGGGCCAATATCGGCATGTTCGCGCTGGAGGTCCTGCTGCGCACACAGGGCCGGGCCTCGCTCGTTTGCTGCGAACCCGCCCCGCCCTTGTTCAGGCGACTCGCCGACAACCTCAGGCGGAATTTCCCCGACGCGTCGGCAAAATGCCTGAAGGCCGCGATGGGGGACCGGGAGGGGGAGGTCGACTTCTTCTACCGGCCCCACAGCCCGTCGATGTCGTCCCTTGAGGTCATGCAGTTCAAGCCGGCGCAGATCAGGGGCACGCTGGACATCCTGTACGACCCTCAGGACAAGGGGGAGTTGACATATCTGGTGCCGCGGTGGGTTCGCTGGATTCCCCGGAAATTCATGCGCGCGATGCTCAGGGGCGCCGTCGGCCGCGAATATCTCAGGGGACGGAAGCTGCGCAGCCCCTTGACGACGCTGTCCGCCGTCATCGAACGCGAGGGGCTGCCCACCATCGATCTGCTGAAGATCGATGTCGAGGGGGCGGAGTGGCTGGTCCTGGCAGGGATCGAGGATCGCCATTGGCCGCTGATCCGCTCCGTCGTGGTCGAGGTTCATGATGTCGACGGCAGGCTGGGGCGGGTGCGCGAGGCCTTGGCCAACCGGGGCTTCTCGCGCATCACCGTCGACCAGGAAGAATTGCAGCGGCCCTTCGACGTCCACAATGTCTATGCCCTGCGCTGACGGGCCGCGTGTTGCCCGGTGGCCCGCATGAGGCGATCGGCTGCACCGCGCGGCGAGGGCGGGTGTTGACGCCGACGGGGGGTTCGGATCATGTTTCCGCACAAGGCGAAATGCGTTGCGGCGCGTCGAGGAGTGAGCGAGAGATGTTGGCCCGGATCTATCTGCCGACCAGGAACGCGATGCAGTCGGGCCGGGCGAACAGCCGCCGCTGGGTTCTGGAGTTCGAGCCGGCGGCGATCCGCCGGGTCGACCCGCTGATGGGCTGGACCGGCACCACCGACATGAACGGCGAAGTGGTGATGCGCTTCGAGGACAAGGAAGCGGCCATCGCCTATTGCGACCGCAACCGCATCCCCTTCGAGGTGCAGGAGCCCAAGGCCGTCACCCCGAAGATCAAGACCTACGCCGACAATTTCAGCTTCACGCGCATTCGCTGACCGCCACGGCCCCGTAGCTCAGCCGGATAGAGCACCCGCCTTCTAAGCGGGATGTCGCAGGTTCGAGTCCTGCCGGGGTCGCCATGTTTTCAACGGGTTAGGGAAGCGGGCGAGGGGCGGGAAAGCGGAAATCTACGGTATATCTACGGAAACTAGAGTTGCTTGCCGCGATGCAGGCCACCGGCGAGTTTGCCCCCGAGACCGCGGCCGCCTGGGCACGCTCGTTTGATTTCCCTTTGAATTTCACTTGGCGAAATCAACGTTTGATCGGGCCGGATCGTCGAAATTGACGCCAGCGAGGCGGGCGCGGATATTCTCACGGCGGGGGCCGGCGACGGGCCGGGTTGTGCCAACGGATCGTCCGTGGCGGTCTGCGCCTTCCCATTTCGGGCGTCGCCGGCCTCTTCGATTTCTGCCCGGCCTTGAGATCATCCCACTTCAGCCGCCGGATCGCGCTTGGCGCCATGGCCGAACCGCCAGCCGTCAGCCGTCGAGGGCATCGACCCAGCATTGACGCCACTAGCCGGCAGGGGGAACAATCCTGGCGGGCAATGATGGGGGCGGTAATGAGGTTTGGTTTTGTGGCCGTGATGGTGGCCGGATTGGCTGGCTGCGCCGGCTCAGAAATGCACGCAACCGTCATGGAGCGATCCGGCGACGTCCATGTTTTCGAGGCGGACCGCCCTGACCACGACTACAAGTTCTACATCAAGAACGTCGCGGACATAGGATTCGACGGCGACAATGCTGCGGACCGCAAGGTGCTGATCGACAAATATCTGGCGGGTGAATGCCGCTCGACGAAGATCGTGCAGGAAACCTACCTTTCTCTTGGAAAATGGGCGACCGAATCACCTAAGGGGCAGTGGATCGTTCGTGTCAGGTGCGAGCGGTGATCATGGTGAGATGGCCATCCCGATCCGGCTCGCATGGCCGTCGCCTTGGATCACACCCTTGGCAGGCAGAACCGCACACCCGATCGGCGCCGCGTGGAAGGCCGTCACTGCCGCGAACTGCAATCGGTTGCAAACAAAAAGGACGCCTGGAAGCGGCCTATTGAACGACTTGAGTAGTAGGTGAATGTCGCTCGAAGAAGTCCCGGATGTTCGGGTTCGAGTATGCCAGGACGTATATCACGACCACCGCAAGGCCGATCACCGCGCCGGCCATGGCATTGACGCCTACGGTACGCCAGAAGCCACCTTGACGCTTCACCTCTTGAACAATGGCCTCGCCGCGGGCTTCTTGCTTGATACTCTCGGTATTCTGCTCAAGCAATCGGTCCGCAAACTGGAATAGAGTCTCACGGGCTCGGTCCCGAAACATTGAAATCTGCATGTCCGTGTAGCTCTGAACATGCTCATCGACTTGCTGCGGAGAGGGATATAAGGAATTTCGCTCGAGCCGGTCCGTAATCCAGGCGCGCTTGTTTTGCTTGTAAAGGGCGTAAGCAACGAGCCCGGTTAAGTCTGTATCATCGCCATCGGTCAACCGTTCGTACATTCGGTTGTATGGGGGATCGGTATCCCCCATTTATTTTCTCGACGAGGCCAGCACTTCGCCCGCACTCTTAACCGCTGCGTCGAAGTGCTCCCTGTTTACAATTACGTAGCGCGAACCGTCAGGCATCCGCCGCTCAACGACCGTCGGCTGCGACTTAGCCGAAGTCACGACCGTGGTTTCCTTGTGGCGCGTTGACACGGTGCCGTGGGTAACGGTGGTGGTTGGCTTCGTGGTCATGTTGAGTCTTTCTGTCTAAGCATATGTTGTGGCAACCACACGCTAAGTCCAGCGCTTAGTGTATAGCACAGTGATATACGTTGTATGTCAGGTGCGAACGCATCGCTGACGCATACCGTCAACGCGTTGACGACATCATGAACGCAGCGGATCGCGTCCTCAGAAGGACCGACCGGCTCAGCCGAGGTTTGCGCGAGAATCTGTGATCCGCGGCTGCTGTTGCTCTGCCCACTCTCTAGGCGGCGAGAATGTTCCGGACTTAGGTGTTGGCGCCAGCCAACCCATCCAGATAATCCCCCCAAGCCTGCATCACCTTCCCGCGCTGGTCACTGCCGACCCTTTGATTTTCACGAAATCAAACGGCATCCCATTGTGACACTTTCAGGCACGAGCCCCCGAAGCGTCGCGAGTGTCGCAGCCCCGCTTCCTTCACCCCGGCAGTTCGCACCCCATTGCGAAATCGATCGCCGGTGGTCATGCCCAGCCAGGGGGCGGCTTGCGCGTCGGTTCGCACCAGGTTCGCAGGCGGTTCGGCTGCGGCCCTTGGTTTTTCCACCGTTCGGGCTTTCTGGTCGAAATTTCCTACCGCAGAAAAAAATGTGTGGATGCTGGAGACGCGGGTTCAGATGCCGATCGCGAAATTGAGACCGATCCGCCCCCCCGGGGTGCTGGCCCCGTTGCCGGCACGATAGTTCGGGGCGCGAACCTTTTTGTACGGGTTATGCGCAAGTCGGTTGGGACGCGGGTACGTAGGCAAAGCCGATCTTGGGCCTACCTGCCCCCCGTCATCCTACGCGGTACCAGGCGGCGGGATCGGGCACCGAGTCAAGCATCGGGACATGCTGGGTGTAGGTCTCGCCGGCCGGGCCGTAGCCGAACAGCAGCGCCCCGTTTCCATCGTCATCCGGCACTCGTTCGATTTGTTCGATCACCGGCCCATGAAGCCCGGCGTCGCTTGGTGCTGCAAGGCCTACGCGCATCGAGGCCAGCGCCTCGACCAGCACCGCATCGAAATGGTCCACCACGGTGACGCGATCGGCTTCCGAGGCGCCGTCACGCTTGAGCCTGGCGACGAGCGAAGCCAGGGCATCGCGCGCGGTTCGGGCGATGCGGTCAGCCGCGAATTTCGATTTCGGGCTCATGCCTTCCCGCCCTTCGCGGAGAGGTGCCACAGCGAGGCGGACATGCCGGGCACGACGCCCTCGGGAACGTCAGCCAACGCGGTCCACATGCTGCCCTGGTGCGTGACTACGCTGCCCCGCTTGTAGGGTGAGGCGCGTTGGTAGGTCCCGAGATATTTTACGCCGCCTTGTTCGACGAGATCGAGCCTGGCCCGGATCGCGTCGATCTGCTTGGCGAAGCCGTCGAATGACCGATCGACGTAGCCCTTGATCGCGTCAAAGCCCTGGTCGAATGCCTCTTGCAGGTCCATCGTCATCGCGTTGCCCCTTCATGCTTGCCGGCGAGCTTCTCTGCCACGCGGGTCGGCGATATGTCTTCCAGGGCAGCCAACCGCGCCCGGATCGCGGTCAGCGCGGCCCCGATCTGGTCGGCCGTGTCCGACAGGATGCCCAGGTCCACCGGCAGCCTCGCTGCCTCCGCGCCGATCTTGGATCGTGTAGTTTCGGTCGTCATCGTCCTGCCCCCTCAGCTCACCAGCTCGTCGCCCCAGGCGACGGCGGTCAGTTCGGCGATGGCGTTCGATCGCGTCCGGGCGGCGCAGAAGGGCAGCAGGGCGCGCACGGCAACCGAATTGGTCTGGAACATCGAGACCATGGCCGCGGCACCGACCACGGGGTTGTCGGCCATTTGGACGTCGGCGTTTCGGCTGGAGTCGATTTCGACGGGCAGGATCGAGCCGGCGATAGCCTTGGCGTCGACCAGGCGCAGGATGCCCGGGGGAACAGCGACGCTCGAAACCAGGGGGCAGTTCAGCAACTCGCCACCGTCCGGCGCGACGTTGAGGCCGATTTCGGACAGCGTCGAAATCCTGCGCACCACGTCCGGCGCGCCGACCCAGATCGGGCTTGAGCCGCCGGCGATGCCTACCTGGTCCAGCAGCCAGCGGAGTTCACGCCGCCAGCCGGGTTCGTCGATCGCGGTCGAGGGGGTCGAGGGGGTCGCGCTGTCGATCGTCAGGCCGAAAAAGGCATCATCCGCAGCGAGAGCGACAGCCGCCTTCAATTCGCTGGAAAGCAAGTTCGAGGCGCCGGCGGAAATATCGAGGGCCAATTCCTCGGAAACGACCAGGATCACGCCGGCAGTCGTCGGCACCAGGGCATTTCGATCGATCCCCAGTTTCGAGACGGGGATCGGCAAGCCGTTGCCTGCGATGCCGGCCGTGAGGGTCGACGCCACGATGCCGACCGCCTGGCGGGGCGCGACTTTGTGCATCCCGGATCCGGCGATACGGGCCAGGGCGCTTTGTTCCTGAATCGATCCGATCCAGGCGGCGCTGGCCAAGTGCCATTCGGCGTCATCGGCGAGCTGCGCCCCAACGGCCGACTTGGCGAGGATGCGGCCGGCGCGGGGAGATACGCGGGTGCCTTCTGCAAGCGCGTGCGCTGTGGTGAACGATGCGGCGCCGGCCGCGATCATCTTGACGATTTGGCCGAAATCACCGGCTGGGGATTGTTCCATAGTGCTGGTCTCCTGTTGCGGGTCGACATTGCCCGGCGAAACGCGAGTGAGAAATTACCACCTCTCGCGTTTCACTCGCGGCGTGCGCGACGGGAGAGGTAATGGCGCAGGGCGGCGGTGTCGATTTCCCATCGGCCTCGGTTCCGTCGGCCTAGCGATTTGTTTCTTGCCAACCAGCGAACGGTGTCGGCCGGCAGGTCGAACCTTTCAGCGGCGGCGCGCGCGTCGATCCAGATTGCGGCGGCGCCTTCCTCGGTGTCGCGCGGCTCGCCACAGGGCAGCCCGTCCACCGGCAAGGCCAGGACCAGCCGGCGCAGCTCGTCCAGCGCGGCGAGAAGATCGGCACGAGTGACAGGCAGGGTCATCGCCCGGGCCGCGCAAACTCTCCGGCGCCGGCATCCGGTCCGACACCACCGGCCGCGCCGCCACATGCCTCTGAGGACACTGCATAAGCCATGGCCTGGCCCCAATTGGCCGGCTTCGTGCCGTCCTCGGTTCCAAGGCCCGGGGGCAGATGATCAAGCGCTCCCGACCGCACCGCGACGACGGCCGCGGGCAGATCGCGTTCAGACAGATGGATCACCGCCAGCCTTTGCGCATCGGTGACCCCTTCAAGCGCCACCAGGCGGGCAAACACCGCGGCGCGCCGACATGCCAGTGCTGCCCAGGGCTCCAGCGCTTCGAGGTTTCTGACAAGATCTAAAGCCTGCGAAAAGCCGATGTGCCGCGAATGGTAGACGAAGGCCTTGCAGGTCTCGACCTCTTCCAGGGTCGGCGCCTTCTCCCCCAAAGCCTCGACAAGCTGCCGCTGCAAGTCTCGGATCCGATCGCGCTCTTGCGCCTCGGCCAATAGGCGCTGCCGTTCGCGGTCGGCTTGCGCATTGATCGCATCTCGGATTTTCCGCAGCTCGTACCAGTCGGTGAGCCGGCGGGCGCTCAAGCGATCGGCAACCTCGACCACCTCGGCTATTGAGGGAGGAAACTTCACGGTTCGGCGGATCTCGTGAACGGTGTCGTAGACGACACGCGATGGATACCGCTCGAATTCCTCGGCCAGGGCCGCCAGGTAACCTTTGACGTTTTCAGGGCCGCGCTGCGGATAGGCCGCAAGCAGGTGTGTGGCCGCCACCAGGGCATATTTCGGGTGGCAGACCTTTCTTGCTTCGTCGACCTCGGCCAGCGCCGCCTCGACCATCTCTTGGGGTGGCAGCGTGGTCTCATTGTCGAGGTAGCGACCGAAGATCCGGCGCAGCTTGTCGGTCGTCGGTGTCGGCACTATCGGCGGCGCCGGTAGCCGGCCGCTGCCTTCCCGCCGGGCGTCAAGATTGGCCACAACGGCCGGGGCCTGTCGAGTCATGAACCATTCCTTTCGCGGTCGTCGAGATCGGCAAAGAGCTCGCGGGCGGCGTCCATGACGCGGCTGCCGGTGGCATGGGCGAGGCGGGCTGGGGAAGAGGGGGGCATGTTTTGATCGCGCCAATGGCCGTCGCGGAGCCAATTTGCCGGGGCTTTGATAAATTGCGGTTCGCGGTCGGCCACCGCCTGGCCATAGGCCTTGGCGGCATCGATCAGGATAGGGACAGTCGCCGCCTTGGACCGGATCAATTTCCAGAATTCGCGCTTGGCCCCTTCCTCGCCCGATTGGTTCGGGTAGGAGCTCCAGAATGCCAGGAAGGCATCATCAGACTTCGAGGGTGACGGCTCGATGATTTCAGCAGCCGGTTCGTAGATATCTCTACTAGGGGATTTAGATAGGTGACTTTGGGTGGCGCCAGCGCCACCTTTGAAGGTGGCGTGTACGCCACCTTTGGCACCTTCAAAGGTGGTCTGTACGTCACCTTTGGACCCCTCAAAGGTGGCGCTGGCGCCACTATTGGGATCGTCCAAAGGTGGCGCTGGCGCCACTATTGAGACGGCTTCGTCCGCACCGTAAAAGTCGGTTTTGTCGCCGCCCTTTTTCCAGTTTGGGTGGTATTGCGTTCCACCCCCATGGCCTCTTTTAGTGACCTTGGCGAACCACTGCCCTGCTTCGAGGGAATTGACCGATCGGATGACGTTTCGGCGGTTTGCGCCAGTCCAGGTGGCGAGTTGATCGAGACTAGGCCAGGCATAGCCGCGGGTCTCATTGACGTGGTCGACAATGGCGAACGCCACCCTGCGATCGAGGGCGCTCAAGGACCGATCGCACATGATGGCCCGCACATAGCGCAGCACGTCGACCAGGGTGGCCATCAGTCGTGGCCCCCGTGCCGGCTGGCCCCTTCCATTGCCAAGCCTTCTGCGACGGTCGAGGTTCGACCTTGATTGCCGCGCGGGTGGCGCTTATTCTTCGGGTCGATCTGCCAGCCAGCGCGATCAGCATCCCGAAACCCGCTCACCTTGCCCGAGGTGGCGGGTTTCTCATTGAGCGCCATGCGTTACGCGGCCTTGCCGTTACGGGCGGCGGCGGCACCATCGATGAAGGCGATCAGGTCGGCCACCCGCCAGCGGTTTGTGGCGGGGCCGATCTTCAGCGGGCGGGGCAGGCGGCCGGCATTGATGCCGCGCCACAGGCTCGACCGGTGGATGCCCCCCAGGATCTGGCAGGCGCCGGCTTCGTCGGTCAATTCAGGATGGATCATTATTGCCTCTCGCGTCGATTGGTGACGCGAGAAGGTTCAGGCAATCCGTCGACGATTTATTTCCGGCAGTTTCGGGAATTTGGCGGAATTATCTAAGTAGTTGATTTTTAACGCTATAATATAATTCTTTCGCGACGGAAGGTGACACGCAGCATACTTTCCCAACCAGCTCGAACAGGCTTTGGTCGACCGGTGGCGGTGGATCGGCCCGGAGTGCCAATTTCACCGCGCGATAGACCTCGATCCGCTTGCGGCGGCGTTCACGAAGTCTCCCCACGTGAGTCCCCTTCGCGACGGGCTTCCCAAAGATGTCATCCCACGAACCGGCCTCAAATCGGCGCGCCACCGAGTCATAGGCTTCAATGAACGCGACAGCTAGCCACTCTGGTGTTACAAGCCGCGCGCCTGCGCAGATGCGCATCGCCCGCAGCAATTCGGCTTTGTCCCCCTCGCGGATTTTGTTTTTCAGTTCCTCAAGCTCGTGTAGCCATACATCAAGCATCAGCCATTGATCCCGCACCGCATCGCTCGCCGGTTCAGTGTTCGACTGGTTCACCCACCAATCGTCAACCGCTCGCCGGGCCTCTGCCACAGTCAAAAACCGCGCCGGCCCGATCATGCCGCGGTTCCCCGCCCAATCGGCACCACCTCGCCGGCGCCGGCTATGATTCCGGCCAGCCTCTCCGCCCAAAGGTCCAGCGCCTCGCGCTTTTCCCGGTCGTAGGTGTAACGTGCGTATACCCGCGACGTGATTGTCGCCTTGGTCGCGCTGACGTGATTCAGCACATGGCCGATCACAAACGGGCTGATGCCAGCCTCTTCCATGAGCGTCGCGGCGGTCCGGCGCAGGTCGTGGGCCGTCCAGTGGGGAATGCCCAGCACCGTTGTCACCTTGCCGCTGGTAACGGCTGCCCGCCAGATTGCGACGGTGGCCCCATGCCGGGCCATCGCGGATTCACCGCCCGGCGCCGGGAATACCCACGGCCCGTCTTCGCGTCCCTTCCGTGCAGCCAGGGCCTTCACGTCGGCGAGCTGCGCCTGGATGATCTCGACGGCCATCGCGGACAGGGGCACCGTATGGTCGCGCCCGTTCTTCGTCCGGGGGCCGGCAAGGCCCAAAGCGCCCGGTCAAAGTCGATTTCCTCGACCGTCATGCCGGCGACTTCCCCCACCCGCTGCGCCGTGATCAGGCATAGGCGGACTACGCGCCGGGTCGATTCCCGCATGTTCGCATCGGGCAGGGCCTTCCACATGGTGCGAATCTCGTCGGCGGTCAGCACGCGCTCGCGCTCGACGGCTTCGGTGGGCATCCGCATGCCCTCCGCTATGTTCGCATCCAGGTCGCCCCGGCCGCGCGCCCACCTGACCATGGCCTTCACGTCCTTCAAAACGTGGTTGGCCTCGATCCCGGCGCCACGATCCTTCACATCGTCGACGCAGCGGGTGATGTCTCGCCGATGGAAGTCGGCAAGCTTCACCGTGCCGATCAGGGCCACGACGTTCTTGCGCAAGCGGCGGGCAATCTCGTCGCTCGACCGCTTGGTCGCGGCATGGCGGGCAAGATAATTCTCGACCAGATCCGCGACCGTTTGCGAGGCCGCCAGAGCCTTCTTTTCCGCAATGGGGTCCGCACCCTCGCCGATCTCGCCGCGGGCCTCCCGTGCCCTCTTACGAGCGGCGGCGAGCGTCATTTCGGGATATCGACCGAGCTTCAGCCAGGCGCGTTTGCCATCCCCTGGTTTCGTGTAGACCTGGAAAAAAGTCTTGGTCCCACCAGGCGAAATGCGAAGGCACAACCCGGCCACCAGGGTGTCAAAATGGTCAACCTGTTTCCCAACCGCGGGCTTCACCGTCTGGCAAAACCGATCCGTCAATTCAGCCTTTGGCATCGCGCCTCCCGACATCCCGCCTAAAGAAAATCTACGGAAATATCTACGCCAGTACGCGCGCTTTGTCGATATGCCTTGCGACGTGTGGAAACGCCACGGGACAAATTATTCAGCTATTACAGCAGCTTGTGCTGTATCGCTGTGTCGCACGCAGTCGCGCCAAATATCGATGAAAACAGACTTCTAAGCGGGATGTCGCAGGTTCGAGTCCTGCCGGGGTCGCCAACGTTTCCGCCGGTCTCCGGGATATCGCCGTCCTGTCAGTCAGCTCGGCGGCACGCGTTGGCACGCAACGGGCGCGGGCGTGATCGCCTTTGTCGCCGACTATGGGGCCAGGGACAATACTTGTGGCCAGAAATCGGACTCATGACCTGAAGGTCGTCAGTTCAAATCTGGCCCCGCAACCGGAACCACCAAAACCCCAGCAGCCAACAGTACGCTGGGGTTTTTGATCCTGGACCGCCCCCGTTACATCGCCCCAGCGCTGGCCACAGCGCCAAAGACGCGGGCCACGGCTTCGGCACCGGGGTCGACAACCCCAAGCAAGTCCGTGCTGCCGACGTAGCTCGCGCGCCCCGCGCGGGCCGATGGCATGTTCGCCGTCCCATCAGCGCCGATGCGTGCCGCCGCCGCGGCCGAGGCGAGGTCGCGCCCCGCGGCCAGTGTCTCGATCGCCGGGAGAAGCGCGTCGAGCATGGTCCGGTCGCCGGCGCGCGCCCCGCCGTAGTGCTGCACGCGCGCGGCACCGGCTAGAAGGGCTGTCGCGAGATCCGCGCCCTGCGTGAGGGCCACGCCGACGGCGGCGACGAAGGTCGACAGAAGAACGCCGCTCGAGCCCCCCATCACGCGGGACAGGCGCTCCGAAAGCGCACGGCAGAGCGCGCCGGGGTGCGCGAGCGGCAAGGCGTCCAAATCCGCGTAAATGCGCCGCGCCGCGGTGGCGAAGGTCGAGCCGGTGTCGCCGTCGCCGACGCGGGCATCCAGGCCGTCGAGATCGGCCTGTGCCGCCATCAGCGTCGTGCAGATGCTCTCCAGCATTCCTCGCGCGGCCGCATTCTCGGAAGGCTGCTCCGGAGTTGATGAGAGTTCCGCCGGTAGCGGAAGGATCCGGACAGTCTTTGCAACTTGTCGGGGGATGGGCCATGCCGGTACCCCGACCGGTGCCGTCAGCATGGTGACCGTCTCATCGCCGATAGGCATCAGCGACAGGGAGAACCCACGCATGTCGAGGGCGGTGACGGCCGGCGCCGGGCCGAGGATCCACTCGATGCGCGCGCCGATAGAGCTCCTTAAAATCTCACGGACGATGATCGCCATTTCGAGCGCGGGTACCCCTCCCAGATTGTTGACGAGCAACGCCAATCGGGGGGCCGTCTGGATCTCCGGCCCGAACCGGCCGAGCATTTCGGTGACGAGGTCCGCGGCCGCGGGCAGTGCTATGCGCACCGCACCCGGCTCGCCGTGAATACCCAGCCCGAGTTCGGCCTCGCCGGGGCCGATCCGGTCTTCGTGAACACGGCCCGGGATCGAGCACATGCTGGTTGCGACGCCGAGCGACCGAACCGAGCGGGCCGCGTCCTCGGCGGCGGCACGCACCTGCGCCAGGGAGAGGCCGCGCTGGGCGGCGTATCCGGCAGCCTTGTGCACGAAGATGGTTCCGGCGATCCCGCGCGGTCGCGGGTTGTCCGGGATCGCGACATCGTCGGCGACGATCACCATCTCGACCTGCCGGCCGAGCGCGCGCGCCCGTTCGGCGGCGAGGCCGAAATTGAGACGGTCGCCGACATAGTTTTTCACGATCAGCAGGCATCCGGCGGGTCCGGTCACGCTGAGGATTGCCGCGAACACCGCGTCGACCGTTGGCGATGCGAAGATGTCCCCGCACACAGCCGCGTCCAGCAGCCCTTCGCCGACGAATCCCGTATGGGCGGGCTCATGGCCGGACCCACCCCCTGAAACCACCGCGACGGTTTTGGGATCACGGTTGGCGCGAAGGACGACCTTGATCTCCGGATAACCGTCCAGGCGCGCCAGGCCGCGGTCGGCCGAAGACAGGAGCAGGCCATCCAGGGCCTCGGCCACAATGGCATCGGTAGCGTTGATGAAGTGTCGCATTCGAAGCCTCGCTTGGAATGAAGGGGCGACGGACCATGCTCAGATCATGCTTGGGCGAGGCCGGGGGCTTCCCACCTGAGGGCGGCCGTGTGGACGGGCGAGTCCCAGAGCGCCAGCGCTTCCTCGTCCATTGTGGTCACCGTGAGCGAGCAGCCCGCCATCTCGAGTGAGGTCACGAAAGAGCCGACCAGGCTTCGGGCGAGGATCAGGCCGTGTGCGGCGAGGATGCGCGCGGCGCTGTTCGCCATGAGGTAGAGCTCCATCATGGGCGTGCCGCCGAAGCCGTTGACGATGAGCAGGCAAGGGGTTCCCCGGGGTGGCGCGAGGTCGTCCAGAACCGGGGTAAGGAGTTCGTCGGCAATCTCGTCGGCGGAAGCCATTCGCTGGCGGCGGCAACCCGGCTCGCCATGGATCCCGACGCCCATCTCCATCTCGTCCTCGCCCAGCGAGAAGGTCGGCCGGCCGACGGCCGGCACCGTGCAGGAGGTGAGCGCCACCCCCATCGACCGGGTACGCATGTTGACCGTGCGCCCGAGCGCGGCCAGGGTCTCGAGATCGCGGCCTTGCTCCGCCGCGGCACCGACGATGCGTTCGACCGCAAGGGTGCCCGCGACACCGCGGCGCCCGGTCGAATGGGGCGAGGTCTTCACCGCGATATCGTCGTCGACGATGATGCTGGCGACGGGACCGGCCACCATCTCCGCCGCCATCTCGAAGTTCATCACATCGCCTTCGTAGTTCTTCACGATAAACAGGGTGCCGGGTGCGCCCGAGACCGCGTCGACGGCTGCGACCATCTGGTCCGGGGTCGGCGAGGTGAAGACCTGGCCGGGACAGGCGGCATCCAGCATCCCGCGGCCGACGAAACCGACATGCAGCGGCTCGTGGCCCGAGCCACCGCCCGAGATCAGGGCGACCTTGGTCCGCACCACGTCACGCCGGCGCACGAATTTGAAGTCTTCCCCGAGGCTCAGGATATCGCCGTGCGTGGCAAGCAAGCCCTGGAGGGATTCGCTCAGGACCGTATCGACGGAATTGATCAGTTTCTTCATTGTTGTCCCCCTGTTTGTCGATCGAGCCCGTTCAAGTCAGCGCTCGGGCCTCGGGATCGTCGTCGTCGGATTGCAGCAGGCCGGCGAGCCCGGTTGCGAGCGAGCGTATCAAGGCCTCGGCGCGCGCGTTGAGGGCAGCATTGCCAAAGTCCGGTATGCTGATCGTAACCTCGCGCATGGCGCGCGGACCGCTCACGACTTCCAGGCGGCCGGGATGCGCCTCCCGGTAGGCAGCCAGAAATGCCGCCCGCTCCACGGGCGTGACGTGACAAATCTGGAAGATTGTCTCCAGGTGCTGCGCCGGGATCGGCGTCGAGTAGGCCGGGTTGACGATCTGCGAGATGAAGCTGCGGTTCTTGCCCAGCGCCTCGGCGAGCCGCTGGCGGGTGCCTGAGGGTCTGTTGTCCACGATCCCGCGCAGGATGGTCTTGTACCGCGCCAAGGGCGAGAGCGCGTCGGGGCCGCCGGGCGAGTCCGGTTCAGAGTCCATGTTCAGGCTCCTGCGACAGGTCGACCGCCCGGATCGAGGCCTTCGTCGCGGCGACCAGGCCCGGTGCGACCGAGAGGCTGCGCAAGCCCGCGCGCAACAAGGCCGGGATCGCCCGCGGGTCGGCGCCGGCATCGCCGCACAGGCTGACCGGCCGGCCCCCGGTCGAGCCGTACCGCGCGACATGGCCGATCAGGCCCAGAATGCCGGGGTGAAGCGTGTCCGCGTAGGATGAGACCGCCGGGTTGTCCCGGGCGGCGGCGGCAGCGTATTGGGTGAGATCATTGGAGCCGATCGACAGGAAGTCGGCGCGAATCTGAGCGATCGCGAAGGCGAGGGCGGGAACCTCGACCATGACCCCGAGCTGGGGCCGGGCATGGGCAATCCCGCAAGCGCGCAATTCGCCCACGGCGCGGTCGAGGAGCCGGGCGGCATCGTCGATCTCGTCCTGCCGCGTCACCATGGGCAGCATGATCCGGACCGGCCCCTCGGCGGCGGCGCGGGCCAGCGCGCGCAACTGCACGCCGAACCGGTCGGGGTGTCGCAGCGACAGGCGGATTCCGCGCAGGCCGAGAAACGGGTTGCTCTCATTGTCGGCGGTGTAGCCCGGGATCGGCTTGTCGCCGCCAGCGTCGAGCGTACGGATGGTGACAGGGCGCCCTTTTGCCCAGCGCACGAGCGCGCGGTAGAGGGCGAATTGGCGCTCCTCGTCGTCGATGGAACTCATGGCGAGGAACTCGGTGCGCGTAAGCCCGATGCCATCGCACGCCTCGACGGGCAAGCCGGCGATGTCGTCGAGGCCCGCGACGTTGATTGAAACCTGCACCAGGACGCCGTCGCGGGTGATGGCCGGCTCCAACCGCCGTCGCTCGGCCTCCCCCGCTGCCTCGCGGCGCGCTGCCACCCGCCGCTGCGTCGTGGCGAGCGTCGCGGGCGAGGGGTCGACGATCACCAGCCCCGCATCGCCGTCGACCGCGAGCAGGCCTGACAGCGCTTCCCAAGCAGGGCCTAGGCCCACCACCATGGGCACGGCGCGGGCGCGCGCCAGCATGGCGACATGACTCTGCGGACTGCCTGCGCCGAGCGCGATGGCGCCGCCGTGGGACCAGTCCATCGCCAGGAACTGCGAAGGTTGCAGATCCTCGGCCACCAGGACCGCGCCGGGTTCGGCCTTGAATTCATCGAGGCCGAAAAGGTGGCGCAGTACCCGGTCGCGGATGTCGACGAGGTCGCTCGACCGCGCTTGGAAATAGGGGTCATCCGCCGCGAGGTAGCCGGCGATTTCCACATCAAGCGCCGCGGTCCAGGCGTCGTGAGCAGCAGCACCGTCGGCGATCGCGGCGAATGCGCCCTCCGCCAGGGCCTCGTCCTCGAGCATCGCGCCCTGGAAACCAAGGATCTCCGCTGCCTCTCCCGACTGGGCGGCGACGAGGGTGGCAAGCTCGGCTGCTGCTGCTTGAATAGCATTCGCGATCGCCGCCCGTTCGTCGTCCGGCGACCCGGCCTCGCGTTCGGCGGCGGCGATCGCATGGATCGGGCAGGCGGTGCCAACAGCCACGCCCGCGGCAGCGCCGAGCCCCGAAACCGCTCGCTCCATCGGCCTCACTCCTCGTCGAACCGGCGTTTGACCAGGTCGATGAGCGCATCCAAGGCCTCAAAGGCATCGGCTCCCGAGGCGCGAAAATACAGGGTTTCGCCCTTGGCGGCCTTCACGCGCATGATCTTGACCGGGCTCTTCGCGTCCACCCAGGGGCCGTCGGGTGCCGTGGCGACCTCGAGCCGCGCCCGGAAGCGCTTGGCGGATTGCGTCAGCTTGACAGACGGGCGGGCGTGCAGGCCGACCTCGTTGGTGAGGAGGACAGACGCTGTCAATTCGGTCGTCTTGTTTTCTGGCGTGAACTTCATAGTGCCATCAACTCCTCGGCGGCAGCCTTTACCTTTGCCAGGTCCGAGCCCCCTGAGGCCTCGGTCGCCGCCATGACGGCCCCCTCGACGATCGGGGCGTTGCAAATGACGATGCGGGACCGCTGGTCTTCACGCATCATCTCGATCGCCATTTCGCTGTTCGTCTCGGCGCCGCCGAGGTCGACGAGAATGGCGACGCCGGCTTGCGACCAGGCCGCGTCGATGGCGGCCATGATTGCACCGACGTCCGTGCCGATGCCACCTTCCGGGTTGCCGCCGGCGAAGGCGATGGGGACGCTGTCGCCCACCATCTGGCGGACCATGTCGGCTGCGCCCTCGGCAACCTTGGGAGAATGGGAGACGATCACGATTCCGACGTTCTGGGTCATGCGCACGCACCCTCCAATACGCCGCAGGCCGCCGCGACGAGGAATGCCGACGAGCACGCGCCGGGATCCATGTGTCCGACCGACCGCGCCCCGAGGAACGACGCGCGGCCACGGATGGCATGCATGGGGACGGTCGCCCGTGCGGCTTCCTCGGCCACGGCGGGAAGGCGCCTGGCCAGGTTGCCCCCGCCCAGCGCCAGCGCCTGCTGTACCGGGACGAGCACATCCAGCATCGTCTTCTGCCCGGGTTCCGATTTGCCGCGCGCCTTCACCGCCGCGATCGCCTTGTCGAGGGCGGCCGCGGCGTCGGTGACGGTGGGTTCGGCCGGCAGCTCCTTGGCAAGGGTGATGAACAGGGTGCCATAGAGCGGGCCCGACGCGCCCCCGACCTTCATAACCAGGGTGGTGCCAAGGCTTTTCAGCGCCTCCGGGAGGGGCTGGCCAGCGAGATTGTCGATGTCCGCGAGCACGGCCTCGAAGCCACGCCGCATGTTCAGCCCGTGATCGCCGTCGCCGATCGCCAGGTCCAGCGCGGTGAGATCGTCGGTGTGGGCGATGATCGTTTCCGCCATGGCGGCGATCAGTGCGTGTTGGGTGGCAGGGGTCATGGGATTGCCTGGGTCATGCTGGTGGGACGGGATCAGGCCTGCACGCGAGCGCCGGCGCGGTCGAAGAAGAGGGGCCTGTGCAGGCTGACGCTCACGAGATCGCCTACGGCAAGCGGCGTGTCGGGATCGACCAGGCTGACGGTCTCCTGGTCCTCGATCGCTACGTGGATATTGTTCTGATCTCCCAGATGCTCGATCCAGGTCACCCTGCCCGCAGGCCCGGCGCCCTTATGACCGTTCACCTTGGCGATCTGGAGATGCTCGGTACGCACGCCGACCGTCGCCGCCGCGCCCGGCGCGGGGAAGTCGGGAAAAAGACGCCTGGGCAGCAGGTTGATGGGCGGATGGCCGAGCCGTCCCGCGACATAGACGTCGGCCGGGTTCTCGTAGATCTCCCGCGGCGTGCCCACCTGGACGAGGTGGCCGTCCCGCAGCACGCCGATGCGCGTGGCGAGCGTCATTGCCTCGGTCTGGTCGTGTGTCACGTAGAGCAGGGTCTCGCCGAGATCCTGCTGGATCCGCTTGAGCTCGATGCGCAGGTCCGCGCGCAGCTTGGCATCGAGGGAGGATAGCGGCTCGTCCATCAACGCAATCGCCGGTCGGCGCACCAGCGCCCGGCCGATCGCCACGCGCTGCATCTGGCCGCCCGACAGTTGGGTGGCCCGGTTCTGAAGCTTGTCGGCGATCCGCAGGAGCTCGGCGACGTTCTGCACAACGCGGCGGATCTCCGCTTCGGGCATCTTTCGCACGGGGGAGCGAAGCGGGAAGGCCAGGTTCTCGTAGACCGTGAGGTGCGGATAGAGCGAGTACTGCTGGAAAACGAAGGTGATGTCGCGGGCGGCCGGCGGCGCGCGGGTGACATCGGCGCCATTGATCAGGATCCGGCCTTCGTCGGGGCGATCGAGGCCCGCGACAAGGCGCAGCATCGTCGTCTTCCCGGCCCCCGTGGGGCCAAGAAGGACGATGAACTCGCCGTCTCCGATGGTGAGCGAAGCGTCCTGCAGCGCTGTTACCGACCCGAAGCGCTTGGTCAGGTGCTGGACAACGATCTCAGACATGTGCGGCTCCATTGGCGTGGGCGGCAACTCTCGCGTTCCCGCGCCGCAGGGATTCGTGGCGGGAATGCGGCGTGTCGTGCAGGGCCGAGCGAATGACCTTGCCGGTATCGCCGGCGAAAAGGGACAGCTTGGTGGATCTGAAGGCAAGCCCGACAGGCTCGCCCAGCGACACCGCGTCGGAAGCGGGCAGCCGAGCCTTGACCATGCCGTGAGTAGTGACAACCGTGGCGATCTGATTGGTGCCAAGGTACTCGATGCCGATGACCTCCCCGCGGATGCCGCCCTCGCTTACAAGGCCGACATGTTCGGGCCGGACCCCGAGAGCCAGGGGGCCCGATGGACGCCCCTCGCGGGGCGCCGGGATGGCGACCCGGATACCGCCCACTGTTACCTGGGCCGCACCCAGTTCCACGGCGCCCTCGAACCGCAGGAAGTTCATGGCCGGGGAACCGATGAATTCGCCCACGAAAATCGAGGCCGGACGATCGTAGATCTCCTGCGGCGGTGCCAGCTGCTCTATGCACCCGCCGTTCATGACGGCAATCACGTCGGCCATGGACATGGCCTCCAGTTGGTCGTGGGTCACGTAGACAGTCGTCGCCTTGAGCCGGTCATGCATGGCGCGCAGCTCGCCGCACATGATGTGACGGAATTCGGCATCGAGCGCACCGAGTGGTTCGTCCATCATGAACGCCTTGGGCTGGCGCACCAGGGCGCGCCCCAGCGCCACCCGCTGGCGATCGCCGCCGGAGAGCCCGGACACGGGCAGGTCGAGCAGGTGTTCGATCCGCAGCGTTCGTGCCGCCTCGTCCACCCGGCGCCGGATCTCCTTCTTCGGCGTGCCGACCGAGACGAGCGGGAAGGCGATGTTACGGCGTACGTTCATGTGCGGGTAAAGGGCGAAGAGCTGGAACACCATGGCGATGTCCCGCTCTCTTGCCCGCTTGAAGGTGACGTCCTGGTTGTCGAGATGGATGCGGCCGGAAGTGGGCAGTTCCAGGCCCGCCACCATCCGCAGAGTCGTGGTCTTGCCGCAGCCCGAGGGGCCGAGCAGGCAGAAAAAGTCGCCGTCGGGCACGGTGAAGCTGGTGTCCCTCACGGCGGTGAAGGCGTCGAACTGCTTGACGAGGTTCTCAACCCGGATCTCGGCCATGGCTCACTCCGGAAACTTCGAGACGGCCGTGAACATCACGACGCCCGCGAGCGTGGTTGCGAAGGAATAGGTATAGAGAATGAGGGCGAAGGGCTGCAGCAGCATCACGACGCCCGCGGCGATGAGCACCGTCGCGATCGTTTCCATGGGCCGTCGCCGCAGCCAGCGGGGCCAGCGCGAGCGGGGCGGCGGGCGGTTTGGTGCCGCCATGTCCGGGGTGTCTGTGGTCATTTGCGCACCGCGCCGAAAGTGATACCCCGCAGGAGGTGTTTGCGCAGCAGCACGGTGAAGACAAGGATGGGTAGCAGGAACAGGGCGGTGCCGGCCGCCACCGCCGGCCAGTCCTGGCCGCCCTCGCCGATGATGATCGGGATGAAGGGCGGCGCTGTCTGCGCCGCGCCCGAGGTCAAGAGGACCGCGAAGGCGTATTCGTTCCAGGAGAAGATCAGGCAGAAAATCGCGGTGGCGACGATGCCTGTCGTGGCTTGCGGCAGCACGACCATCCGGAACGCCTGGAGGCGCGTGTAGCCATCGATCATGGCCGCCTCCTCGTATTCCCGCGGGATCTCGTCGATGAAGCCTTTCAACAGCCAGACCGCGAGGGAAACGTTGACCGAGGTGTAGAGCAGGATCATCCCCAGCCTGGTGTCGGACAGGCCGAGTTCGCGGTACATCAGGAAGATCGGGATGGCGACGGCGATCGGCGGCATCATCCGTGTCGACAGGATGAAAAACAGGAGATCGTCCTTCAGCGGCACGCGGAAGCGCGAGAACGCATAGGCCGTGGCGGTCCCCAGCACGATGGAAAGCGCGGTCGAGCCGAAGGCGATGATGAGCGAGTTGACGAAGCGCGGCACGTAGTTCGACGAGCCGACCACCACCATGCTGCGCGACCGCGCCACCTCCTCGCAGGCGCCTTGCGGCGGCGGCAGGCTCGCGATGTATTCGGGCGTCTGGCGCGAGCGGGTGGTGAACAGGCTGCAGAAGCCTTCGATGGAGGGAGTGAAGTCGACGAAGGGAACCACCTTCGGGGGATAGGCGATGGAGTCCTGCGGTGTCTTGATGCTGGTGAGCCCGATCCAGACGAGGGGGACCAAGGCGACCAGAGCGTAGAGCACGACGACGACGCTGGCGGCGAGCTTCGCGCCGGTCGACGGTTGGACGACGGAATGGGCGGTCGCGCTCATCGGGCCTTCACCTGGTTGAGGGCCTTCACGTAGATGTTCGCCAGGCCGAAAATCATCACGAACATGATCACGGCGAAGGCCGAGGAATACCCGGTCCGCCAGGCTTCGAAGGCGGCACGCTTGAGCGTGATCGAGGCGAATTCCGTCGTCGAACCCGGCCCGCCGGCGGTGAGCAGGTTCACAAGATCGAACATCTTGAAGTTCTCGATGCCTCGGAACAGCACCGCCAGCATGATGAAGGGCAGGCACATCGGCAGGGTGATCGAGACGAACTGACGCCAGTTGGAGGCGCGGTCGACCTCGGCGGCCTCGTAGATGTAATCAGGAATGGAACGCAGCCCTGCGAGGCAGATCAGCATGACATAAGGCGTCCACATCCAGGTATCGACGATGATGATCGCCCAGGGGCTCAAATCCACATCGCCGAGCATCTGAAACGAGGAAGGCTCAATCCCTGAAAAGAAGGCTACGACGTAGTTGAACAGGCCGATCTGCGGCTGGTAGAGGAACGTCCAAAAATTCCCGACCACGGCGGGCGAGAGCATCATCGGGATGAGGATCAAGGTGGTCCAGAAGCCGTGGCCGCGGAACTTGCGGTCGATGAGATAGGCGAGGGCGAAGCCGATCACGGTCTGGAGCAGGATGGTCCAGAACACGAAGTGGGCGGTTGCCTGCATCCGCAGCCAGATGTCGGGATCGGTGAGGATGGCTTCGTAATGGTCAAGGCCAACGCCGCGCACCGGCGCGTTCGGCCGGTTCGCCCGGTAGTTCGTAAAGGAGAGCTGGATCGTCCAGAGCAGCGGGAAGAGGTTGATCGCCAGCAGCAGCAGCATCGTCGGCGTGATGAAGAGCCAGGCGATGGCGCTATCGGAAAGGCCCCGCATGCGAGAGGCGATACCGGCGGGCGTTGCCGCGGCGGCCCTTGTGACAAAGCCGGGAATAAGTGGCGCTTGGTTCATGGATCACGGTCTCCGCTGGCGCCGCATACGCTCGGCCGCGCTCGATTGCGAGGAGGGACACGGCGGGATGCCCGCCGTGTCCGCGCGGGCGGTCAGATCTTGTCGTCCTCCTTGAAGACCTTGGTCCAATCCTGGATCAGGAGGTCGAGTGCCTGCTTGGCCGTCCCCTGGTCGGCGACGACATAGTCGTGTACCCGGCGCTGCATGGCCTGAAGCAGCTGAGCGTAGGACGGCTCCTGCCAGAAGTCGCGAACCTGGCCCATGGCGGTGAGGAAGTCGGCGGCGAAGGGCGCCGTGTTGGGGAAATTCGGGTCGCCAAGGACCGCCTTGTGGCAGGAATACCCGCCTAGCGCCCACCACCGCTTCTGAATCTCGGGGTCGGCGAACCATTTGATGTACGCCAGGGCCTCGTTGCGGTTCTGGGAGTAGCTGACCACGGAAATCCCTTGGCCACCGAGTTGGGAGCCCACCGTTTTCTCACCGGGATTGACGAAGAAACCGATCTTGTCACCGCCTACGTTCGGATCCTTGTAAAGGCCGGGGAAGAAGGCGAAGAAGTTCATCTGCATCGCAACCTGCCCCGACTTGAAGGCGTCGAGACCTTCCTGCATGTAGCTGTTGGAAGCGCCTGGAGGCGTGCAGCACTTGAAGAGCGACTTGTAGAACTCGAGCCCGGCAACGGCCTCAGGTGAGTTCACGAAGCCTTCCATGGCGTAGGGCTTCGCGGGATCCTGGTACTGGAAGCCGAATGGATAGAGGGCATTCGTCACCCCCATGGTAATGCCTTCCGAGCCGCGCTCGGTGTAGATCGAGGCGCCGTAGATCTTCTTGCCGTCGATCTCCCGGCCCTGGAAGAATTCGGCGGTCTGTTTCAGCTCCGTCAGCGTCTTGGGCGGCGCCAGGTCGCGCCCGTACTTCGCCTTGAATTCGGCCTGGATGGCCGGACGGGCGAACCAGTCCTTGCGATAGGTCCAGCCGACGGCATCGCCCATCGCGGGCAGCGCCCAGTAGTTCTCCGTTCCCTTCGGCCAGGTCGCATAGCCCTCGACCGTGGCGGGGAGGAAGTCGCTCATCTTGATTCCCTCCTTGTCGAAGAAATCGTTGAGCTTCACATAGTGACCGTTCTCGGCCGAGCCGCCGATCCACTGGCTGTCGCCGATCATCAGGTCGCAAAGTTGCCCCTTCGAGTTCAGCTCGTTCAGCATACGGTCGGCGAAGTTTGGCCACGGCACCAATTCGAACTTGACGCTCGTGCCCGTCTTGGCCGTGAAGTCCTTGGACAGTTCGACCAGCGCATTGGCTGGATCCCAGGCCGCCCAACAAAGCGTGATCGTCTTGGCCTCAGCATGGGCGTCGGCCGTGGAGAACAGGGCGGACGCGGCGACAGCGCTGGCGAACGCCAGCGTCCTCAGGGAATACATGATTGTCCTCCTTGGGATCCGAGATTGACCGTTTCCTCTCGCCGCCCGCTCGAACCCTCGCCATGAACAAGAGAGATGGGCGCCGATCGCTGGTTCAGAGACGTTCGCTCTGTTAAGCAGCTTGTTTAGTGAAATTGAATATACTAAACATGTCAAGTGGCGAGGTATGAGCAGAACAGCGGCCGTCTGCCGCTCGGGCCCTTGGTGCATGCCGGCAGGTCGGTCGATGGCTGGACAAGCAGGCGCGTCGGTGACATCTCCGGGTGGGACCGAAGTGTCCTGATTGCAAGTCGGCCGCGCTATTAACCCGGTGCGGTGTCGGACCAGTCGCGGCTCGGCGACGGCGATATCGAGGAAGAGCCGGCCGATCCGGATCTGCCGCTGTATCGTGAGCCGGTCGCGAATTCCAGGGTTATGCATGGCGGTCGGCTCCTGTGCAACGCTGGGTACGGCGTGGTGCCGGGTGGGGTTGGCACCCGATGGCCTCACGGGGTGGCGACCACGATCGTGGCGGCGGCCCGCTTGATCATCGCCGCATAGAGCGCGCCGGCCTCCTCGTCGGCGTCGTAGATGCCACGCACGCAGATTCCGGTGGCGCCGACGATGGCGCGATTGGCTTCATAGCCGTTGATGCTGGCGATGGCCTGCGAGCCCAGGAGATAGCCCTCGCCGGCCTGCAGGCGCCCAGCGCAGCACAGCATGCGGATCGTGGGATTGGTGCCGAGCGCGCTGGCGCTGGCGAAATCGTGGGTGATCACGTGATGTCGCGATTGCGCGCCGCCAGAAAGCGGGCGACGTGATAGGTGGTGGCCCCGCCGCCCAGCATCAGCACCTCTTTCGGCAGGATCATGGCCGAGACCGCGGCGGCGATGGCCTCGCGTTCGGGGACCATGACGCGCCGGCGGTCGCTGCGCGCCGGCTCCAGCGCGAAGGGGCGCGAGGCCCCGCCGTAGGTGCGGTTGATCAGCCCCTGTTCCTGGAGCTCCAACAGGTCGCGGCGGATGGTTTCGCCCGAGACGCTGAGCACCGTGGCCAGCTTGGACGCCCGCAGCGTCGATGCCTCCAGGAGCTGGGAAGCGGCGGTGGAAGCAAGCCCGTAACCCCAGCCGCCGCTACCCGAGATTTGTGGACAGATACACAATCAGCCTGGATTAGCCACTTCAGGCGAACTGCATCGCGACGCTGCGCCACTTGGTATAGAAATCCAGGATCTTGAGGCCCTGCTCCGGCACGCCGAGGCCCGAGCCCTTCCAGCCGCCGAAGGGCGCATGGAGTTCGACACCCGCCGTCGGCAGGTTCACCCCCACCACCCCCGTGTCGACCGACCGCGCAAAGCGGTGTGCGGCTTCCAGGTCGCGGGTGACGATGGTGGCGCTGAGGCCGTAGGCTGTGCCGTTCACGGTGTCCACGGCGGCCTCGAGCCCGGCGACCGGGATGAGGGCCACGACCGGGCCAAAGATCTCCTCGCGCGCGATGGCGGCGTCCGGTGCGACATTGCCGAACACCGTCGGCGCAACGAAATAGCCGTTTTCGGCGGGGGCCTGAGCCCCGCCGGCCAGCAGCGGATGGCCCGCCGCGATGGCCGCGCCGATATGGCCGCGTACCTTGCCGAACTGCCGATCGTCGACCACCGGTCCAAGGAAAGTCGCGGGATCCAGGGGATCGCCGGCCTTGAGTTCCGCAACACGGCTCAAGAGCTTGTCGACGAACGCAGCTTCGATCGCCTTGTCGACGAGGACTCGGCTCGTCGCCGTGCATTTCTGGCCGGCGCTGCGGAAGGCCCCTTCGACCGTCAACATCACGGCCTTGTCGAGATCGGCCTGGCCGTGGACATAGAGAGCGTTCTTGCCCCCCATCTCGCACTGGGCGCGGGCGAGGCGGGCGGACACCTGGCGATAGATGCTCTGGCCTACCGGCGTGGAGCCGGTGAAGGAGACGCCGGCAATCCGCGTATCGCCGACGATGGCACCGCCGGTCTCGGCACCGCCATGCACCAGGTTGACGACGCCCTCCGGCAGGCCGGCCTCCATCAGCAGGTCCAGCACCGCCTGCGAGCAACCGGGATGGTGCGGCGCCGGCTTCCAGACCACGGTGTTGCCGCTGACCAGGGCCGGGCCGAGCTTCCAGCAGGCGATCGAGAACGGAAAGTTCCATGGTGTGATGGCGCCGACGATGCCGATCGGCTCGCGAACCGTGTAGTAATGGACGTTGGGCCGGCCGGAGTGCAGCGTCTCGCCGGCCGGCCGCTGCGCTTCGGCGCCATAGAATTGCAGGACCTTGCCGGCATAGTCGGCCTCGCCCACCGCCTCGGCGAGCGGCTTGCCCATTTCGCGCGTCATCAGGGCGCCGAGGTCCTTGGCGCGCGAGCGAAGCAGAATGCCGGCCTTGGTGAGGATTTCCCCGCGTGCGATTGCCGAGGTCTCACGCCACGACTGGGCAGCGTCCCGTGCCGCCTCGACGGCCGCCTCGACGTCGGAGGCGGAGGAGAAGGTATAATCAGCGACGATATCGTCGAGCCTGGCGGGATTGATGGCGCGGTAGCGTTCGGTGCCGCCGGGCACGCTGCGGCGACCGCCGATCATATTCTGGACAATGGCGTTCATGGCAAATCCTTCTTGAACATAACTGGATGCTTCGCCGGGGGTGTCACTGGCCGGCCTTGATGTCGTCGGCGACCTTCTCGGCGGCCATGATGGTCGTCAGCATGGTGTTGGCGCTGACGACGCTGGGCATGATCGAGGCATCGACGACGCGCAGACCGCCGACGCCGATCACGCGGGCGTGCGGATCGACGACGGCATCGGGGTCGTCGGCGCGGCCGAGCCGGCAAGTGCCGCTCGCATGCCAGCTTCCGCAGGCATTCTCCACGATCCAGTCGCGGAGCGTGTTATCGGACGCCATCAGATCGCGCACGCTGGCGTCGGGGCTGATGAGTGTCTCGATCATGGTTTTGCGCGCCAGCGATCCCGTGCCCATCACGCCGGCGGCGAGCAGGGTCAGGAACCAGTTCTTGCGGTTGACGGCGCCGAGCTTTCTCACCCGCTCCGAGAAGCTCGCGGGGAAGATTTCGGCGATGACGCCCGTCATCGCCGGCGAGGAGATGATGGTCGACAGCCGCTTCATGCCGTCCTCGAGCCGCACGAGGTCGCGTTCGTCCGAAAGCTGGCGGAAATTGATGAACGGCGCAGCGTCGGGGCTGGCACCCGTCAGGCGCACCAGGCCGGTCGAGTAGGGCTTGTTCACGCACACCAGGATCGATGCCAGGCGTTTGCCGAGCGGATGCCAGGCGGCGCGGTTCGAGGGCAGGATGAACATGTCGCCGGGGGTCGTGTTCGCCACCCCGGAGGTATAGCGCAAGCCCATCTGAATGTGCCGGCGCATGCTCGACGGCAGCCGGTTGCCGGGCCGCAAATAGGCCGCAAGCGCCACCATGGGGTGGTCCTGCAAATTGGCGCCGACGCCGCGCCGATCGGCGCGCACCGCGATGCCATGTTCGCGCAGATGCGCAGCAGGACCGATCCCCGCCCGCATCAGCAGGGGCGGCGTCTGCATCGCGCCGGCGCTGACGATGACCTCTCGTGCCCCGATCGTCCGCTCGCCGGCCGCATCGCGCACCACGATGCCCGTGGCCCTCACCCCGTCGAAGGTGATGCTGCGTGCTTCCGTCTCGGCCAGGATCGTGAGGTTGGGCCGGGCCCGCACCGTGGCAGTCAGATAGGCCCTGGCCGTCGACATGCGCGTGCCGTCGGGATTGTTGATCGACATCGGGAAGAAGCCGTCACGCGGGTCGCCATTGTGGTCGCCGATATCCTTGAAGCCGAGGTCTTCGAGCGAGCGGGCGGTCGCCTGCGTGAACGGCGACCAGTCGGCGCGCGGAATGCGCCGGATCGGCATCGGACCGCTATCGCCGTGGAGCGGCGTGGCACCGAAAGTCATGTCGCGCTCGAGCTTGCGGTAATAGGGCAGGACGGCATCCCATCCCCAGCCCGCGGCACCTTTGGCTTCCCATTCCGAGAAATCCCACGGCAGGCCGCGGAAGGCGAACATGCCGTTGATGCTCGTGCCCCCGCCCATGACCTTCGCCTGCTCGTAGCGGCGGGGGGCGGTGGCGCGAACCTCGGGATCCATCAAATGGACCTGAAGATTCTGCCAGTGATAGTCCCGGTTGAAATAGGCGACGATGGGATAGGAATCCAGGATGTCCGCGGGTTCCTTGCCGGGCGGCGTGTCGGGGCCGGCCTCGATCAAGGCGACCGAAAGCCGTGATTCTTCCGATAGCCGGGCGGCGAGCACGGCGCCCGCCGCACCGCCGCCGATGATGACATAGTCGAATGTGGGGGAGGTCATGTCTCAACCGTGCGCATGCCAGAGGGTCTTGTAACGCAGGAAGCTCTCGAGCCCTGTCCGCCCCATTTCCTTGCCAAAGCCCGAATGATTGAAGCCGCCCTGCGGGTGGCCGTAGCCGGGCTGCCGGCCATGGGTGTTGATCCAGACCGTGCCGGCTTCGATGCGGCGGGGCACCGACAGCGCCTTGCGGGCGTCGTCCGTGTAGAGGCTGGCGGCGAGGGCATAGAATGGATGGTTGGTCATCGCGATGCCTTCCTCCTCGTCGTCGAAGGGGTAGAGGGCGACGACGGGGCCAAAAAACTCCTCGCGGAAGCCGACCGTGTGTTCGCCGACATTGCGCAGGATGGTCGGCTCGAAATAGGCGCCGGCGTTGTGGCTGCTGAAACGGCCTCCGCCCGTGACGACCTCGCCGCCGCCGGCGATCGTTTCGGCCAGCATCCGCTCGATGCGCTGGGCCTGCCGTTCGGTGACGATGGGCGAGAGCGTCGTCGTCTCCTCCCAGGTAGGGCCGGGGCGACGGGCGCTCGCCAGGGCGATCAGGCGCTGGGTGAGTTCGTCCGCATGCCGTCGCGCCACGATGATGCGCGATCCCGCCGTGCATACCTGCCCGGCATTGGCAAGGAAGCCGTTGGCGATATTCTGGGCGACCGGCCCCAGGTCGCGCACATCCTGCAGGACGAGTTGAGGCGATTTGCCACCCAGTTCGAGGGTAATGGGTTTGGTTCCCGTCGCCGCCGCATCGGCCATGATCCTGGCCCCCGTGGCGGCCGATCCGGTGAAGGTGACCTTGCGGATCAGGGGGTGGCGCACGAGCGCCGAACCGGTCGTCGGGCCCAGGCCCTGTACCACGTTGAAGAGGCCGACGGGAAGGCCGGCTTCGACCGCGATCTCGGCCAGCCGCGCGGCCGAGAAGGGGGTCAGTTCCGAAGGCTTCAGGACGACGGCATTGCCAACGGCGAGGGCCGGGGCCGACTTCCACACAGCGTTGATCAGCGGGAAGTTCCAGGCGGTGATGGATGCGACGATGCCGTAGGGCTCGGCCACCACCATGCAGGTGTCGCCCGGCCCGGTACCCACGACCGTGCCTTCGAGCTTGTCGGCATACTCGGCGAAATAGCGGATCGCGCCGGCCGCGCGAATGACGTCGCGCGCCAAGGTCTCGGCAATCGGTCGGGTCGAGGTCGCAGCCTCGAGCCGGGCGAATTCGACGCGCCTGGCCTCGAGGAGATCCGCCCAGCGGCGCAGGACGGCGGCGCGGTCCTGCGGATGCGCCGTCGCCCAGCCGGAGGTGCGCAGCGCCGCGTCCGCCGCACGGACGGCTTCGTCGACGACGGCTTCGTCCGCATCACGGATGATACCGATCTCGGCATGGTCGGCGGGGCGAATGACCGCCACCGCCGTCCCACCACGCCCGATGCGGCGTCCGGCGATGATGTGATCGGCCGCAAGGTCGAGGGTGTTGGGGTCGAAGCTGTCGGACATGGGGGTTCCTGCCTCACACGCCCGTCAGGCGGAAACCCGCCTGGAACGGATCGTGCGGATCGAGGAGGAAGTTGAAGGTTCCGGTGAGATAGGCGCTGCCGGTCACCGTGCAGGTGATGGCGGGCGTATCGGCAAGCCTGGTCTCGCCGGTAATCCGGCCGGTGAAGACGGTATCGAGGATGCCGGCATGGCGCAGGGTGTCCCCGGCCTTCATCCGTCCCAGGCCGTGTAGCATCGCCATCCGCGACGCGGTCCCGGTGCCGCAGGGCGAGCGGTCGATGACGGTCGGCGGGCAGACCACGACGTTGCGCGCGTCAGACGTGACGCCGTTGCCCGGGCCGGTCAGCTCGATCTGGTAGATCTCGTTGATGTGCGCCATCGTCGGATGCTGTACCGGCACGTCCTTGAGGGCGGCCCGCAATTCCGCTGCGGCGCCGACAAGTTGCCAGGCCTGTTCGGGCACGAGGTCGAGGCCGAGCTGTGCCGCATCGACGAGAAGGTAGAAGTCGCCGCCGAAGGCGATGTCGCCGCGAACCCGCCCGAAGCTGGGGGTTTCCAGCATCACGTCGCGCCGATAGAGAAAGGACGCGGGCATTTCGAGCGTGACGGAAACCGCCCGCCCGTTCTCGACGGCCACGCGGGCCGGCACGACCCCGGCCGGCGTGTCGAGGCGCACCAGCGTTTCGCCTTCGACGGCGCGGATATAGCCGGCTTCGACAGCGATCGTGGCCACCGCCATGGCGCAATGACCGCACATCGGCGGATAGGTGTCGGGTTCCAGGATGATCATCCCGATATCGGCGTCGGGCGAGCAGGCCTCGGTCAGGACTGCCGCCGGCATGTTGAAGCTGCCGCGGGGTTCAAACAGCACCAGTTGCCGCAACTCGTCGCGGCTCATCAGATCGGCGCGCTTCTCGACCATGGTCTTGCCGCGGATCGGGCCAAAGCCCGAGGTGATCAGGCGCAGCGGGCAACCTGCCGTGTGGCTGTCGATGCCCTGGATGATGCGGGTGGATCGCATGGTCGCCTCACGCCAGAGAATGAATGACGTCGGCCACATGGGCCTCGTCGAGGATCGCCGCGACCTTGGCGGCCTGGGCGTCGGTGAAGGGCAGCAGCGGCTCGCGCGGTGTGCCCACGGGCTGGCCCAGGGCGTTCATGGTCGCCTTGATGCCGGCGTAGTAGCTGCCGGTCCGGAAGCAGCGATAGATCGCAAACAGTGCGGGTTCCAGACGGTCGGCGGTGGTCCGGTCGCCTGCCGCGCAGGCGTCGAAATAGCGACGGACCAGACGGCCGGACAGTTGATGCGCCATCGCGACGACGCCGACCGCGCCGACCGCCAGGGCCGAGCGGATCATGGTCTCATAGCCCACGAAGACGCTGAGCTCGCCGCCGACCCGGCGGGCGAGCTCGGTTACCTGCACGATATCGCCGGAGCTGTCCTTGATCGCGGCGACGGTGGGCAGTTCGGCAAGCCTTGCGACCTGCTCGGGGCCGATGTTCAGGCCGATGCGGCGCGGGCTGTTGTAGAGCATCACCGGCAGGCCGGAAGCGCCTGCCACGGCGCGGTAGAAGTGATCGACCTCGCGCTCGTCGGGAACGGCGTAGATCGGCGGCAGGGCGAGGATGCCGGTACAGCCGGCCGTCTCCGCCCGGCGGCACAGGTCGAGGACGAGGTCGGTGCGAAGATCGGAGACGCCCGCCAGGACCGGCACCCGGCCGTCCGCCGCGGCCACCGTCGCCTTGAACAGCGCTTCGCGCTCCTCGACCGTCATGGTGTAGAACTCGCCCGTGCTGCCGCACACGATGACGCCATCGGCGCCGTTGGCGATGTTGGTGTCGACCAGCGCTTCAAACCGCTTGAAGTCGATCTTGCCGACGGCATCGAAGGGGGTGACGAGGACACTGTGAATGCCCCGCCAATTGGAAGTGTTCATGCTCGGATCTCGCTGGTTTCCATGAATGAAAGGGAAGTGGCAGGTCAGCCCATCAGGGGCTTCATCAGTTCGGCGGTCTCGTGGAAGCGGTTGACAAAGGCGCGGACGCGCTCGTTGGGCGGCCGGATCAGCACCTCTTGCGGTGTCCCGTCGGCTGCGATGGTGCCGGCGTCGAGGAACACCACCCGATCGGCAACCTCGAGGGCGAAGCCCAGCTCATGGGTGACGACCAACATCGTCATGCCCTCGCGGGCGAGGTCGATCATGGTCTTGAGCACCTCACCGACGAGTTCCGGGTCGAGCGCCGAGGTCGGCTCATCGAACAGCATCAGCATCGGCTGCATGTTCAGCGCGCGGGCGATGGACACCCGCTGTTTCTGCCCGCCCGAGAGCTGGTCGGGCCGCCGGTCGGCGAAATCCGCCATGCCGACCTTGGAGAGCAGGTCCAGGGCGCGGGCCCTGTTGGTGCTGTCGGCTTCGCGCAGCACCGTGCGCGGCCCCTCCATCACATTCGCCAGCACGTCCATGTGCGGGAAGAGGTTGAACTGCTGGAACACCATGCCGATGCGGCTGCGCATGGCGTTGACCGCCCCGCGCGAGAGCCTGGCCTGGTCCTGGCCGTCCCTGATCTCAAAGAACGGCTTGCCATCGACGTTGATGCGGCCGCTGGAGGGCGTCTCGAGCAGGTTGACGCAGCGAAGCAGTGTGGTCTTGCCCGACCCGCTCGATCCGATCAAGGCGACGACCTCGCCGCGACGCACGGTCAGGTCGATCCCTTTGAGGACGTCATAGGACCCGTAGGATTTGCGCAGGCCCGCGATCTCGACCAGCGGGGTATCGCGAGGATCGGCGGTGTTCATGCGCGTGTTCCCGTTGCTTCGAGGCGGCGCGCCAGATAGGTCAGCGGCACCAGGATGACGAGGAAGCCAACGCCGACGGCCGTGTAGACCTCCATCGGGCGATAGGTGAAGGAGGAGATGTAACTTGCCTGGTAAAGCAGGTCGGGAATGGTGATCACCGACAGGAGCGTCGTGTTCTTCATCTGGATGATGGTCTGGCCCGAGAGCGGCGGGATCATCCGGCGCACGGCCTGGGGCAGGATGATCCGGCGCATCGCCTGGAACTCGGACATGCCGAGGGCGCGCGAGGCATCTGCCTGTCCGCGATCGATCGACTGGATGCCCGCGCGCAGGATCTCGGCGTAGTAGGAGGCGACATAGAGGCTGAGGGCGACGATGCCGGCCATCTCCTTCGAGATGTCGATGCCGCCGAAGATCGGCAGCGCGTAGTAACTCCATAAAAGCCAGACGAGCAGCGGGATGTTGCGGAAGAATTCGACGAAGGCGCGGCCGGCATAGCGCAGCACGCGAAAGCGACTACGCAGCGCCATCGTCACGACCAGGCCGATCACGAGCCCGATGAGGGAGGTGACGATCGTGTATTTCAGCGTCGTCACCAAGCCCCACCAAAGCAGGTGCTGGTTGGTGACCAGGATCGTCCAGTCGAACATGGCTGTTCCTCAACCCTTGTCGGGCGCGCCGGGATCGCAGGGACCCCGGCGCGCGAGCCGACGCTCAGAAGCTGAATTCGGTCGGCAGGACCGACAGGTCGATCCCGGCCTTTTCGAAGGCGGCATGGAGTTTGCCCTGGGCAAGGCCGAGGGCCCGCTGCTGGTTGACCCAGTTGACCAGCCAGTTGGCATAGCCTTCGTTGCCGTCTTCACGCTTGATGCCGATCATGGCCGGGTTGAGCAGCATGGGCTTGGGCAGGATGACCTCGCCATTGATCTGCTTTTGCACCTGGATGGCATCGAACACGGCGAGGATCATCACGTCGGCGCGATTGGCCTGGATTTCGAGCACACCGAGCGGGCGCTCTTCCACCGGGATGATCTGGGCCTTGGGCGTCAGCGCTTCGGCGATGACCTGCATCGTCCCGCCCTTCTGGACGACGATGCGCACCGAGGGATCGTTCAACTCCGCCCAGGTCCTCTTCTCGAAGCCCTTCTTGGCGACGATCGCCCAGGCGTCGGTGAAGAGCGGCGCATTGAGGTAGTCGACCACCAGGCCGCGCTTGGGATTGGGGTTGAGGCCGAAGACGATGTCGATCTTGTTTGCCTGGAAGTCCGCGGCAAGGTTGCCCCAGGTTGTCTCCACCGGCTCGACTTTCACGCCCAGCAGGGTGGCGATGTCGGTCGCCCAATCCACGTAGAAACCGCTCCAGTTGCCGGTGGCGGGATCCTTGATGTAGCCGGGTTCTTCACCCACCATGACCGGGAATTTGAGCACGCCGCTCGACTTGATCCGGTCGAGCGTGGCATTCGGGTCAGCCATGGCGTGCGACGCCGTCAGGGCAATCGCCATCAAAAGGGCGAGGACGAAAGCCGGCAGCGATAGCAGTCTTTTTACATATGTCATCGTAGTCCCCTCTGTTTCATCGCGTGGATTACGCCTGGAACCCTGGCCTCATCGGCACAGGAAGCCTTGTGGGAGCGGGTCGTTCGCCTCGACAATCAGGGTCGAGAAGCCGCTGAGATGGGCGCGGCCGGTGATGCGGGGAATGATCGCCGGCCGGCCGGTCACGGCCGTGTCGGCAGCGACCTCTCCCAGGAAAGGCACGCCGAGGACATTCTCGATCTCGTATTGCTCGCCGGCCTGCAGCCGGCCTTTGAGGCACAGCTCCGCCATCCGCGCCGAAAGGCCCGTCCCGCAAGGCGAACGGTCGTATTTGTTGCGTTCCAGGATCACGAGCTGGCGCGGCCGGGCGCCCTGTCGTTCCTCATAGAAGAGCGTGCTGTCGATGGCCTCGATGCCGATGCCAAGGCCCGGCAGCCGGGCGTTGACGGCCTCCTTGATGCGCGCGCCCAGTTCCATCAGGCGTGAAACGCTATCGGGCACGATGGACAGGTCAAAGTCCGCCACATCGACGGTTGCATACCAGCCGCCGCCATAGGCGAGGCTTGCCGTGCAGCCAGGCGCGATTTCGGGCAGGGCCAATTCCTCGAGGCCGACATAACTCGGCACGTTCTCGATCGTGATGTTGTCGGCCGAGCCGTACCGTCCAAGTTCCACTTGCACGATCCCGGCGGGAACCTCGAGGCTGAAGGAGGTGGCGCTGCCCAGGCGCCCGAGCGCCGAGAGAACGCGGGCATAGCCGATCGTGCCGTGGCCGCACATGTCGAGATATTTGTAGGACGAGACGAAGATCGCGCCGAAGTCGGCCTGTTCCGACTTGACCGGCACCAGGCCGAAGGTCGCCGCATGGCCGCGGGGTTCGTGCAACAGCAGGGAGCGCAGCCGGTCGTGGTGCTCGATGAAGCGATCACGCTTCTCGCGCACGGTCGCCCCTTCGAGGCCCTCCAGCGGTTCGATGAGAATCCGGGTCGGATGCCCCGCCGTATGGGTGTCGACGACCCGGAACGTCTCGCACCCCTCGGGCAGGTCGAGGGCCAAGGCCTGTTCGCCGATGCCGCTGCCGATGGGCAGGTTGAGGTTCAGCGCGCGGGTGAATGACTTTTGCTCGAGCGAGGCAAGGCGCCGCTGATCGGTATTGACCCACAGGACGACGGCCGGCTCGGCGCCTGGATTGCGCCAGCGGTGTTGCCGGGTGCTGTCGAAGTAGGCGCTGTCGCCGGCACCCAGGATTTCCGCTTCCTCGCCATCAAGGGCCAGCTCGAAAGCGCCTTCCAGGACGTGGATCAGCTCCTGCCCCTCGTGTGAATAATAGCCTTCGCTTTCGGCGCCGGGCCTGATGGTCCAGATCTCGCAGTCCATCATCTGCTCGCTGACCGTGAGCTGCTCGACGGACACGCCGGGTCCGAAGGAGCCGATGATGCGCCCCCGGCCGCGCCGGATGATCGGCTGGCCCCGCGTGCTGGTGCCGCCCAGGAGATCGGCCAGCGTGTGGTTGAACAGCCGGGCGATGGCGGCGAGGCGCGACGGCGACGGGAAGGCGGCGCCCCGTTCGAACATGCTCAAGTGGGAGGCGGCGACACCCGTCTTCTCGGCCACCTGCCGCAGGGAGAGACCAGCTTCGAGCCGAAGCGCGCGCACCCGGGCGCCGATGCGGTCCGCCAGCGGCTCGACCTCCACCGCGCCGGGCGCCTGCAGTTCGCTGAACAGCGCGGTCTGCTTTTCGGCGAGCGCCCGCTTCACCCCGGCGATGCTGTAGCCGTAGACGCGGCGAAGGCGGTTGATCTCGACGATGCGCTGGATGGTGTCGTCCCCGAAGGTCCGCCTTCCACCGGTGGATTTCGCCGGCTCGATAAGCCCCTGCTGCTCCCACGATCGCAGCGTCGAGGCGTTCACGCCCGTGACGCTGGCTACGTGCCCGATCGAGTAGGGCTTGCGCTGGTCGTCGTCCGCTTCGTCCACAAGGCACCTACAGAACGTTTGTCGTTTTTATGAACTTGCAGATCATGTATAGGTATTTTGAACGAGTCAAGCATGATCCTGCCTCGCCCCGCGAGCGCAAGTGCCATCGAGAGATTTCAGTGGGTGGAGCCACCCGGGCGCATGACATGCATGGCGGGGTTCGGCCGGTCTTGTTCACAAGACCTGCTCACGGGCCGCGTATGCCGGCCCGAGCGGCAACGCATCAATGAGGTTTTCTACTTGGCGCCGAATGGGATCGCAAAAGAGATTAGAACACTGCTTCGCACGTTGTCGTCTCGTCGGTTGCAGGCCCCCGCAACCACGACAACAAAAAGCCCGCTCCACAAAGTGCAGCGGGCTTTTTGTTGTCTCAGCTGAACGCGCGTCGCAATGCCGATGTCGAAGCACGTGCCTGTGCAAGAGTTCTCGCCCCACTGCCACCAATTGACAAACCGCACGAGCAGGTCGCGCTTGTCGATCCTGCCGCCGCTTCTCAGGAGGCTGTCTGCCAGGGCCAGTGCCATGGCGGTATCGTCGGTCCATTGACCGGCACTCAGACCAAAAGGGCCGCCGCCTGCCATGTCGGTAAGCGGGGAGAGGCTGTCGCGGGATCGGAATTCCAAGGTCGTCCCCAGCGCATCGCCCACGGCCAGGCCGAGCAGGGCACCCAAGGCGCGATCAGGTGTTTCCGCGGACATTGGCCGGGGCTCCCGAGCCATCAGATCGTGCTGTCGAAGAACGCGGTCGCCTGCCCGGGCTTGAGGCGATAGATCTGCGCCGGCCGGTTGCTTGCCCGACGCATCTCGCCCTCGACGGGTTCCAGGAAGTCTTCGCGCGCGATCCGCTTCCTGAATGCGGATTTGTCCATCGGGCGGGCCAGGATCTGCTCGTAAATCCGCTGCAGGTCGGTCAAGGTGAACTTTGTCGGCAGCAGATGAACGGGCAACGAGGTATATTCGACTTTGCTGCGAAGGCGGGTAACGGCGGCTGTCAGGATCTGGTCATGATCGAACGCGAGCCCTGGCGCCGCGCCGTAACCGGATATGGTTCGCCAGGCGACCTTCTCGGCATTTGCCCCTTGCCGCAGCGCGAGCGTCTCCGATGAAATCAGCGCGAAATAGGTGAAGGTTGCCGTCCAGCCCCGCGGATCTCGCGTGGCGCTGCCGAAGCCCTGCAACTGCTCCAGATAGGGCGTCTCGATGCCGGCCTTCTCGAGCAGGATGCGGCGCGCCGTGGCATCGAGGTCCAGGTCTTCTTCCGGGTGGATGTAGCCACCGGGCAGGGCCCACAAGCCTTTGTGGGGAGGCGCGCCACGCTTCATCAGCAGCACATGAAGTTGCTCGTCACGCACGGTGAAGATCACCAGGTCCACCGTAACGTGCGGCGCGGGATAGGCATTCGCCTCGTCACTGGCGTTCATTCGTCCCGTTCTGGCCGTCATGCCGATTTCTCCAGGGCAGGGGCAGTCTATCGGCGCACCTACTTATTGTCCATAGTAAACTAACTTAGTTGACAGTGGTCAATAAGTGACCCTATCCTTGTGCCGGGCCTGAGCGTGACTTAGGCCGGACACGGGAGGTCCACATGCTCGGGTATCGCTTCCTCAAGGCTCAACCCACCCAATACGTCATCAAGTTCCGCAACGGGCGCCCGCAACGCGAGGGCGCCGGCCTGTCGATGCTGTATTTTGCGCCAACCACGACCCTGGTCGTGGTCCCGACCGGCAGCATCAACGAACCCTTCATTTTTCAGGAAGTGACGGCCGACTATCAGGAAGTCACCATCCAGGGCCAGATAACCTACCGCGTGGCCAATCCCGGCCAGACCGCCGCGCTGTTGAACTTCGCCCTGGATGCAAAGGGCGGCTACGCGTCGGAGGATCCGGGCAAGCTCTCGCAGCGCCTGATCGACCAGGTTCGCGTGGCCATGCGTGCCGAACTTCAAGGATTGGTCCTTCAGGAGGCGCTGACCAGCGGGGACCGATTGGTGGGCAAGGTCAGCGATGTCCTGCGCGCCGCACCGACAATTGAAGCGCTCGGCCTTGAGGTCCTCGGCCTGTCGGTCCTGGCAGTCAAGCCCAAGCCCGAGACCGCCAGGGCACTTGAAGCGGGCGCGCGGGAAGAGCTGCTGCGCCGGGCCGACGAGGCCATCTATGCCCGCCGCAATGCCGCGGTCGAGCAGGAACGGGCGATCAAGGAGAACGAGCTCAATACGGAGATCGCCGTCGAGAATAAGAAACGCCAGATCGCGGACGCGCAGATGGATGCCGAGCGGGCCCTGCGGGAGCGCCAGCGCCAGATCGAGGAAGAGGATATGGCCGGCAAGATCACGATCGAGGAACGCCGGCGGCAACTGGTGGGCCTCTCGGTGGCCAATGCCCGCGAGGAGGCCGATGCCAAGGCCTATGGCATCAACACAATGATGAAGGCCTTTGCCGCCAGCGATGCCGGTGTCCTGAAAGCCCTGGCCAGCGTGGGGATGGAACCGGGCCAGCTCATGGCCCTGGCATTCCGTGACCTGGCTGACAACGCAACCAAGATCGGGCAGTTGAACGTCTCGCCGGATCTCTTGCGCGAGATGATGGCGGCGCGCTGATCATGACCACAATCGGCGACTGCAAGATCGTCCTCGTGGTCAGGCCGACCCGTCTCGACGACCTCATCACCAGGTTCAACACGGTCCAGCAGGCGCAGTTCTATGTCGAGCATCTGGGCGCCGACTTCTCCGACTACCTCATGGAGCAGCGCCGCTACCGCGAGGCGGCCGCTCGGGCCGAGGCCGCCTTGAAGGATTTGGGGCGGGTGCAGCGGCTGGAGCGCCGGTATCTCTCCAATTTTGTCTTCGCGCCCGAGGATCGGGTCGTGGTTCTGGGCCAGGATGGCCTGGTGGCCAATACGCTCAAGTATCTGGATGGCCAGCGTGTTGTCGGCGTCAACCCGGACCCGGGCCGCTGGGACGGCGTGCTCCTGCCCTTCACCGTCGATGACCTGCCCGGAATCATGCGCGAGGAACTGGCTGGCCGCCGGCAGGTCAAGACGGTCCGCATGGCCCAGGCAACCCTCAACACCGGGCAAACGCTCCACGCCGTGAACGACCTGTTCATCGGGCAGCGCACGCATTGCTCCGCGCGCTACAGGATCGCCATCGGTGACCGCGCGGAAAATCAATCATCGAGTGGCGTGATCGTCTCGACAGGCCTCGGCTCCACCGGCTGGATGAGAAGCATCTACGCCGGATGGGCGGGCGCCACGCGGAGCCTCGTCGGCGCACTCCCCGCGGATGTGGAGCAGGGACCCTTTTCGTGGGATGCGCCCCACCTTCACTATTATGTCCGCGAGCCCTATCCCAGCCGCACCACGGGGGCAGACATCGTTATCGGCCGGGTAACCGCCGGGGACCGCCTGTCGATCGTTTCCCAGATGCCGGAGAACGGGGTGATATTCTCCGATGGCATCGAGAACGACTACATCGAGTTCGGCAGCGGCGTCGAGGCCTCGATCCGCGTTGCCGACAAGGCGGGAAGCATTGTCGTATGAGCCCTCTCTCAGGGAGTCACGAGCAATCGGGGGACATCCATCCTTTGCTTGCGGGCGAGCTCGACAAGGTGACACGCGGCGAGGATGGCCTGCCCCGTGCCATCCCGTGATCGTGTCCCTGCCCATGATCGGCGTGAACCGCCGTCATCCCACCTCAGGGAACGAGCACTGTTTGACGAATGCGCGGCACACAAGCGGCACGCACACTTCGCTAAGTCATTGATACCTTTAGAGAGGGTTTCTCGGCACTCTGGATCCAAAGGCGAGGATTGGTGCGGCTCTTCGGCGTCGCCATGTTTTCAATGGATTAGGGAAACGGGCGAGGGGCGGGAAAGCTAATAGGTACGGAAATCCGTTCTGCTGGGCGCCCAATTGGAGGCCTTGATCATTCCAGCATCGTCCCTGCGCCGGGCCGAGTTGTAGCCGGGCATCGCCTAGCCTCGCCCTAATTTCCGTACACATTTATTCTCGCGCCCACTGGGGTATTCGTGTACAAATAATCCATGAGGATCGTTTGGGACGAACCGAAGCGCGAAGGCAACCTGACCAAACACGGCTTGGACTTCGCGGCGCTGACCGTCGAGTTCTTCGAGGGCTCGACCGTCTACCCCGCGAAGGGCGGCCGGTTCATCGCCATCGGTGAATTGAACGGCCAGATCGTCATCACCGTGGTGTTTCGCCCACTTGGCACCGAAGCGGTCTCGGTTATCTCGATGCGGCCGGCGAGCCGCAAGGAAAGGGGCTTGTGATGCCTGACAAATTCTCGTCGAAGCGGCCGCTCACCGATGCGGAGGAGGCCCAAATCCAGAAGATGATCACCAGTGACCCGGATGCGCCAGAACTGACCGACGAACAATTGCGGCAGGGGCGGCCGTTCGCGGAAGCCTTTCCCGACCTTCACGCCAGTATCCGCCGGTCACGCGGCAGGCCCCGCGTGGAGAGCCCGAAGGCCGCCGTCACGCTGCGCCTGGACCCCAATGCCGTCGCCCGGTTTCAGGCCCTGGGCAAGGACTGGCGGACCCGGATGGCGGAAATCTTGGAGAAAGCGAAGCCCTGACACGACCGCGGCCCACCGGCTTTCGAGATCGACCTGCTCCCCGGTTAGCCGACCCGGCGCCGAGCGTCGGGGCCCGGCCGGACAGGCAGGGTTTCTTAGCGCAACTGGACGATGACCTTGTGTCGACGCCTCCCTAGACTGCGCCAAAATCAGATCCCAGGGGAGGACGTGATGGCGCGTATCGATGTGGCGGATGATCCGGCGAGTTGGATGATGCTGCGGCCGGAACTGGGGGTCGGCCTGGCGGGTTTCAGCGAGGCGGTCTACGGCAATGCCCAATTGCCGCTGCGCGAGCGTGAGATCGCACGGATGCGCATTGCCCATATCAACGATTGCCACCTGTGCCGAAACACCCGGCACGAGCAAGGCGCCGCCCGTGGGGCCGACGAGTCCCTGTACCGCAAGATCGACAATTGGCGCGCTGCACCGGGCTTTTCCGAGCGCGAGCGGCTGGCGGCGGAGTTTGCCGAACGCTTTGCCCTCGATCACCTGGCGATGAATGCCGACGATGCGTTCTGGGCGCGCCTGCGGGCCGCCTACAGCGATGCCGAAGTCGTCGAACTGACCATCTCGGTCGCCCTGTGGCTGGGGGTCGGCCGGGCGATGCGCGTCCTCGATGTGGGCCAGGCCTGCGCGATCACCCTGCAAGCCTGAACGCCCAAGCTGTCAGGCTCGCCGCGGCTGGCTGTCGTAGGCGCGAATGAACTCCGCCAGCGCGCCGGCGGTCAGCGGGCGGGACAGATAGAAGCCCTGGACTTCGTCGCAGCCGATGGTCTGCACCAGGCGCAATTGCCCCTCGGTCTCGACCCCCTCGGCAACCACCGCCAGGTTCAGGGCGCGGCCCAGGGCCATCATCGCCTGGACGATGGCCCGGGCACCGCCCTCGGGTTCCAGGTTGCTGATGAAGCTGCGGTCGATCTTCAGGCAGTCGAAGGGGTAGTACATGAGGTATCCCAGCGACGAAAAGCCGGTGCCGAAATCGTCGACCGCCAGCCGGATGCCCAGGGATTTCAATTCGTTCAGGATCTCGCGCGACCGTTCGCGGTCCTCGAACATCACGCTCTCGGTCAGCTCGAGTTCCAGCCGCGCCGGTGCGATGCCGGCATCGCGCAGGGCCGCCTGCACCAGTTCAGGCAGGTCGCCGCGCAGCAATTGCAGGGTCGAGACATTGACCGAAATGGTGAGGCCCGGCCACTGCGCCGCAAACAGGCAGGCATTGCGCAGCACCCAGGCGCCGAGTTCATAGATGAGCCCGGTATCCTCGGCGACTTCGATGATGCCTTCCGGCCCCACCAGGCCCCTCACCGGGTGCTGCCAGCGCAGCAGGGTTTCGACGCCCCGCAGGGTCAACGTCGCCGCCTCGAACCGCGGCTGGTAGTGGAGCACGAATTCCCCCCGGGCCAGGGCATCGCGCAGATCGTTTTCCAGGGCGCGCCGCGACACCACTTCCTCGTGCATCTCGTGATCGAAGAAGCGATGGCTGCCGCGCCGTTCGGCCTTGGCGCGATACATGGCGATATCCGCCTGGCGCAGCAATTCGTCGGCCGAGGCGACCCGGGAAGCGACATGGGTGACGCCGATCGACAAGGTGAGGTGGATGATGCCGGAGTCGAGGGCGATGGGCGATGACGCGATCTCGGTGATCGTCCGGCACAACTGCTCGGCGGCGGCGCGATCGGCGCAGTGCGTGGTGACGACTACGAATTCGTCGCCGCCGGTCCGGGCGACCAGGTCATCGGCCGACACGGCAGCGCGCAGGCGTTGGCCCAATGCCGACAGGACCCGGTCGCCAGTGGGATGTCCCAGCGAATCGTTGATCAATTTGAAGCGGTCGACGTCGACAAAGGCAAAGGTGACAGGCCCCCGGTCTCGCCGGGCCAGCATTTCCCCGACCGCCTGCACCAGGCCGCGGCGATTCGGCAGCCCGGTGACGAAATCGTGAACGGCGATATGTTCGGCCTGTGCCAGCGCCGCCGCCAGGCGGACGGTGCCGGCTTCCAACAATGCCGCGCTCTTCATCGCATAGCGCACGACCAGCCAGGTCAACAGGACCAGCAACAAGCCGCCCAGCGCCAGCCAGGGAACCACCATCCGCAGCATGGTCGCGCCGGGATGCGCGGGATCCCAGCGCAGGGTGAAGGCGGTGCTGCCGTCGACGCTGTGCAGGACCCGGGACGGGGCCGCCGCCGCGTCGCCGCCATCCCCGGCCAGCCTCAGCCCGTCGAGGAAGAATTGCCCGCCCAGCGCGGCCAGCCGCTCAGGGGTAAGCTCGGTGCCGAATATCGCGACCGAGGGTGGCCCCGGCGTCGCCTCGACGGTTGGATCGTTGCCGGTCGCCAGCTTCTCGGCCGCCACCAGCACAGGGCGGCCGGGCTGGCCGAGGAGGCCGAGAATGCCGACCTCGGCATGAAGTGCTTCGTCGTCGACTTGCTGCGCCCGCTCGATCAACTCGGCGAGCCCGCCGGTCAGCATCGCGCTGGTCGGGGGCTCCATCAACTTGCCGTCGACGACGCCATAGACGGTTTCGCCGCCGGGACGGATGACCAGGACGTAGTCGATGTTGAAGCCGGGTTTCAGCGAGGGGCCGAAGTTTTCCTGATCGAAGGCCCAGTCCGTGTCCACCGTCTGGTGCAGGTGGCGATAGGCGTCGCCCCAATCGGCATAGTCGTTGGACATCCGCGTCAGGGTTTCGGTTTCCCTGGCCAGGGCCGCGTCGGCAAAGGCGATCGATTGTTCGGCCGCACGGCGGTCTTGAGACTGCGCAATGCCCAGCAGCAGCCCGGCGGTGAGGATCAGCGACAGGATGACCAGGCCGACGAGGCTGAAAATCAGGGTGTGCCCGCGCCACACGGACAATTTCCCGCTGTTGCCGATAGAACCCACTTCATGCCGCCCCAAGGTCCGAGGTGAGATCGCCACACCCGCCGAGCAGGTACGCTACCAGCCCAGAATTGTGTAACAATCAAGAAGATCCCGTTAATTGCCAATAAGAACCCGGCGAACGCCGCGGCTACGCCCCTACCGCCTGCACCCGCAATATTCACATCTTCGAAACAATCCTGCTATCATGACGGTAAGTGGGTCGGTACTGCCGCCCGTCGCGTCGAGGAAAAAAGTGTCAGAACTGCGCCCGGGGGCCACGAATCATATAGCGGCGCCACGGCTGCCGCTGCCGGACCGCCGGTTTTTGCGGCGCTGGACCTGGGCACCAACAATTGCCGCCTGTTGATCGCCGAACCGGCGCGCCACGGCACTTTCCGTATCGTCGACGCTTTTTCGCGCATTGTTCGCTTAGGGGAAGGCATCGCTTCGCAGGGCCGCATCGCCGAAGCGGCAATTGAGCGCACCCTCGATGCCCTTCAGGTTTGCGCCGGCCGCATGCGCCGCCGCCGTGTCACCCACATTCGGGCGATCGCGACCGAGGCCTGCCGCCGGGCCTCGAACGGCGGCGAATTCCTGACCCGCGCCCTCGCCGAAACGGGCATCGCGCTCGAAGTGATTTCCCCGGCCGAGGAGGCCCGGCTGGCGGTTGCCGGCTGTACGCCGCTGCTCGATCCCGATCGCCGCCGGGCCCTGGTGTTCGACATCGGCGGCGGCTCGACCGAGCTGGCCTGGCTGTCGGTGACCGGTCCCGACCGGGCGACCATGCTGGACTGGATTTCGCTGCCCCTGGGTGTGGTCACCCTGGCCGAACGCTTCGGCGGGGTCGAGGTCGACGACCGGCTCTATGGCGTCATGGTGGCGGAGGTGCGCAAGGCGCTGGCGCCCTTCGAAGCCAAATATGTCGCGGGCGATGCCGCTCGCGACCATGGCTTCCAGTTGCTGGGCACCTCGGGCACCGTCACCACGCTGGCCGCCGTGCGCATGAACCTGCCGCGTTACGACCGCGCCCGGGTCGACGGCAGTTGGCTGACCCGGGTGGAAATCGACAAGGTGATCGCCGATATTCGCGCCATGCCCTTCGAGGGGCGGGCGGCCAATCCCTGCATCGGCCACGACCGGGCGGACCTGGTGCTGGCGGGCTGCGCCATTCTCGAGGCGATCCTCGACGCCTGGCCCGAGAAGCGCCTGCGGATCGCCGACCGCGGCCTGCGCGAAGGGGTGTTGATGGGCCTGATGGCCGGGGTGATGTCGTGACGGAAAAAGGCGGTTCGGGTTCGGCGGGGCAGCCGCGCGGCATGCATGTCAGGGTCAAGACGGCCAAGAAACGAACCGTTTCGTCGGCGCGCTGGCTCGAACGCCAGCTCAACGACCCCTACGTCGCCAAGGCCAAGCGCCTGGGCTTTCGCAGCCGGGCGGCGTTCAAGCTGCTGGAAATCGACGACAAGCTGAAGGTCCTCAAGCCGGTGCCTATGTGGTCGACCTGGGCGCGGCGCCCGGCGGGTGGTGCCAGATCGCCAGCGAACGGGTGCGCTCGCGCCCCGGCGACAATGCGCCCCACGGCAAGGTGGTGGGCATCGATGTGACGGAAGTGGCGCCGCTGGCCGGCGCCGAGGTCATCCAGATGGATTTCCTCGACGAGGAAGCGCCGGATCGGCTGAAGGCCCTGCTGGGCGGCCAGGCCGATGTGGTCCTGTCCGACATGGCGGCCCCGGCCACCGGCCACAAGGCGACCGACCACCTGAAGATCATGTATCTGTGCGAGGTCGCGCTCGATTTCGCGCTCCAGGTGCTGAAACCCGGCGGGGCCTTCATCGCCAAGGTGCTCCAGGGTGGCAGCGAAGGCCAGTTGATGACCACCATGCGCCGCCATTTCGCCGTGGTGAAGCACATGAAGCCGCCGGCCAGCCGCGCCGATTCCGCCGAAATGTACGTGGTCGCCACCGGCTTCCGGCCCTGATCCGCCGCCCGACCGGCCTGCATGGCGGCCCTGCACGCGGCCGCTAGGCTCAAGCTGTGGCGGTGTGGTATAGAGCGCGACCCAAATTTTAGTGGCCTGCGCTCTACCGGAGGATTCCATGCAGATCCGCGAAGCTCTCACCTTCGACGATGTCCTGCTGACGCCTGCCGCCTCCAGCGTGCTGCCGGCCCAGGTCGATACCCGCACCCGCCTGACCAAGGCGATCGAGCTGAACATTCCGCTGATGTCCGCGGCGATGGACACGGTCACCGAGGCCTCGATGGCCATCGCCATGGCCCAGGCCGGCGGCATCGGCGTCGTCCACCGCAACATGGACATCGAGCGCCAGGCCGATCAGATCCGCCAGGTGAAGAAGTTCGAATCCGGCATGGTGGTGAACCCGGTCACCATCGCCCCGGAAAAGACCCTGGCCGACGCGCTGGAACTGATGCGCCGCTATTCGATTTCCGGCATTCCGGTGGTCGAGCCCGGTTCGGGCAAGCTGGTCGGCATCCTGACCAACCGCGACGTGCGCTTCGCCACCGAGCCCGGCCAGCGCATCGCCGAACTGATGACCCGCGACAACCTGATCACGGTGCAGGACAGCATCGACCGGGGCGAGGCCAAGCGCCTGCTGCACAAGCACCGCATCGAAAAGCTGCTGGTGGTCGACGAGGCCTTCCGCTGCGTCGGCCTGATCACGGTGAAGGACATCGAGAAGTCGCAGCAGCACCCCAATGCCGCCAAGGATGCCGCCGGCCGCCTGCGCGTCGCCGCCGCCACCACCGTGGGCGATGACGGCTTTGCCCGGGCCGAGGCGCTGATCGCCGCCGGTTGCGACCTGGTCGTGGTCGATACCGCCCATGGCCATTCCGAGCGGGTCATCGCCGCAGTCGCGCGGATCAAGAAACTGTCCAATTCGGCCCAGGTCGTGGCCGGCAACGTCGCCACCGGCGATGCCGCCCAGGCCCTGATCGATGCCGGCGCCGATGCCATCAAGGTCGGCATCGGGCCGGGCTCGATCTGCACCACCCGCATCGTTGCCGGTGTCGGCGTGCCGCAGTTGACCGCGGTGATGGACACGGTCGAAGTAGCGGCCAAGGCCGGCGTGCCGGTGATCGCCGACGGCGGCATCAAGTTCTCGGGCGATTTCGCCAAGGCGATCGCGGCCGGCGCCAATGTCGCCATGGTCGGCTCGCTGCTGGCCGGCACCGACGAGGCGCCCGGCGAGATTTTCCTCTACCAGGGCCGGTCCTATAAGTCCTATCGCGGCATGGGCTCGGTGGGCGCCATGGCGCGCGGCTCGGCCGATCGCTACTTCCAGGAGGAAGTGAAGGACACGCTGAAGCTGGTGCCGGAAGGCATCGAAGGCCAGGTGCCCTACAAGGGCTCGGTCCACACCGTCCTGCATCAGCTCGTCGGCGGCCTGCGGGCTGCCATGGGCTATACCGGCAGCGCCAGTGTCGAGGATTTCCAGGAGCGCGCGCAGTTCGTCCGCATCACCAATGCCGGCCTGCGCGAAAGCCATGTCCACGACGTGACCATCACACGGGAGAGCCCGAACTACCCGCAGGGCGGCGGCGGTCGCTGAACGCAAGGAACAGCCGATGCAGCGCGGCGCCCGCATCGCCGCGGCGATCGAACTCCTAGCCGAGATCGAGGCGAGCCAGGACGCAGCCGACCGCCATGTCGACCGTTACTTCCGGGCCCGCCGCTATGCCGGCAAGGGCGACCGGGCGGCGGTTGCCAACCTGGTCTGGACTGCGATCCGCAGGCGCGGCTCGATCGGCTGGCTGACCGGGGCCGGCACCGCGTCGCCGCGCGTGGCGATCCTCGCCGCAGCCCGCCTGACCGGCCTTGCCGAGGCGGCGGAGCTCGAGTCCCTGTGTGACGGCCAGGGTCATTCGCCGGCGCCGCTCGATGACGCCGAGCGTGCCGCCCTGGCCCGGCTCGAAGTTCAGGCCGCCGATCCGCCCGGCTGGGTTCGTCACGATCATGCCGCCGTGCTGGCACCCTTGCTCGCGCGGCGTTACGGCGAGCGTTACGACGCGGTGATGGCGGCGATGGCCGGCCGCGCGCCGTTGGACCTGCGGGTAAATACGCTCAAGGTGAGCCGCGAGAAGGCGCTGGCCGAGTTGGAAGGGCAGGGGCTGATGGTCTCGCCCAGCCTGCTCTCACCGGTCGGCATCCGGGTCGAAGGGCGCGAACGTCTGGGCCAGTTGGCGATCTTTGCCGAGGGCCGTGTCGAGATCCAGGACGAGGGCTCGCAACTCGTCGCCCTGCTGTGCGCGGCCCGGCCCGGCGAGGCCATCGCCGATTTCTGTGCCGGCGCCGGCGGCAAGGCCTTGGGGCTTGCCGCGGCAATGCAGAAAAAGGGCCGCCTGCTGGCCCTGGATGTCGAGGCGCGCCGCCTCACCCGCATGGCGCCGCGCCTGGCCCGTGCCGGGGTCGACAAATTCGTCGAGCAGGGCGAGATCTCGCTCGAACTGCTGACGGCGGAGGCGGGCCAGTTCGATTGCGTGCTGGTCGATGCGCCCTGCAGCCTGTCGGGCACCTGGCGGCGCAACCCTGCCAATCGCTGGAACACCGACCTCGACCGGGTGGCGGATCTGGCCAGCCTCCAGGGCCGCATCCTCGACCAGGCCGCCCGGCTGGTGCGCCCCGGCGGCCGGCTGGTCTATGCCACCTGCTCGGTCTTCATGGAGGAGGACGAGGATGTGGTGGCCGGCTTCCTGGACCGCCATCCAGGCTTTGCCGTGGTCGACCAGGCGGCAGCCTTCGAGGCGGCCACCGGCCAAACCGTCAAGGCCGGGGCACTGGGCATTGCCCTGGATCCCGCGCAGCCCGGCACCGACGGTTTCTTCGTGAGCATCCTCGCGCGCAATCCTTGAAACGGTTAGGCTGGGATGACCGGCGTGCGTCCTTCGAGACGCCACTCTTCGAGTGGCTCCTCAGGATGAGGTAAGTCTTTTCGCCACAAAGATTTTCCTCATCCTGAGGAGGCCCGGAGGGCCGTCTCGAAGGACGCACGACGCTTGGGCCAACTTTGGGGGAAAGTGATGTCCTGGATGTTGAGAGTGGCGATCCTGATCCTGTCCATCGGCGCTGGCGGCCCGGCCTTGGCCATGGGCGGTGACGCAGCCACAGCCCTGGGCAGCGAGGAATACAAGGCGGGCAAGGAAGCGGTCGAGGACAAGCAGTTCGAGAAGGCGGTCATGCTGCTGACCAAGGCGGTGAGGACCGACCCCAGCAATGCCGACGCCGAAAACCTGCTGGGCTTTTCCTACCGCAAGCTGGGCAAGTACGACGAGGCCCTGATCCACTACCAGAAGGCCCTGTCGCTCGACCCCTATCACAAGGGGGCCTACGAATACATGGGCGAGGCCTATCTGGAGCTGGGCGACCTGCCCAAGGCCGAGGATCTGCTGGCCGGCTTGGTGCGCCTGTGCGCCGCGGGCTGCGAAGAACGAACCAGTCTCCAGCAGGCCATCGACGCCTATAAAAAGGCAAAACCGGCCGGCTGACCAGCGCATCGCCTGGGGGCAGGGGTGCAAATGCGCCGTTTACTGGCGCGGGTCTTATCTGTATCTCCTTCCCATGTCGACGACCCCTCCCGAATCCCACCCCATCCTCATCATCGATTTCGGCTCGCAGGTGACGCAGCTTATCGCGCGCCGCATCCGCGAGGCCGGCGTCTATTGCGAGATCGTCCCCTTCGCCAAGGCCGAGGAAGGCTTTGACCGCCTCAATCCCGGCGCGGTCATCCTCTCCGGCAGTCCCGCCTCGGTGACTGACGAGAACGGCCCCCTGGCGCCGACAAGGATCCTCAACGCCGGCCTGCCGATCCTGGGCATCTGCTATGGCGAACAGCTCATCTGCCACCAGATGGGCGGCAAGGTGGAGCCGGGCGAGACCCGCGAGTTCGGCCGCGCCGAGATTACCATCACCGACGACTGCAAACTCTTCGAGGGCCTGTGGCCCAAGGGCGCCACCCCCCAGGTGTGGATGAGCCACGGCGACCGCGTCACGGCCCTGCCGCCCGGCTTCCGCGCCGTGGCGGTTTCCGAAGGTGCCCCCTTCGCCGCCATCGCCAATGACGCGCGCAAGATCTACGCCGTGCAGTTCCACCCGGAAGTGGTGCACACGCCCGACGGCGCGAAACTCCTGTCGCGCTTCGTCCACGAAGTCGCCGGCCTCAAGGCCGACTGGACCATGAACGCCTTCCGCGAGGCGGAAATCGCCCGCATCCGCGCCCAGGTCGGTAAGGGCCGGGTGATCTGCGGCCTGTCAGGCGGTGTCGACTCGTCGGTGGTCGCCGTGCTCCTGCACGAGGCGATCGGCGACCAGCTTACCTGCGTCTTCGTCGACACCGGCATGATGCGTTCGGGCGAGGCCGACGAGGTCGTCACCCTGTTCCGCGACCATTACAACATCCGCCTGATCCATTCCGATGCCAGCGCCCTGTTCCTGGAAAAGCTCGCCGGCGTCACCGACCCGGAGCAGAAGCGCAAGATCATCGGCGCCACCTTCATCGACGTCTTCGAGCAGGAAGCCAAGGCCATCGGCGGGGCCGACTTCCTGGCCCAGGGCACGCTCTACCCGGACGTAATCGAGTCCGTCTCCTTCTCCGGCGGCCCCTCGGTCACCATCAAGTCGCATCACAACGTGGGCGGCCTGCCGGCGCGCATGAGGATGAAGCTGGTCGAGCCCCTGCGCGAACTGTTCAAGGACGAGGTCCGCGCCCTGGGCCGCGAACTGGGCCTGCCGCCCGCCTTCGTGGGACGCCACCCGTTCCCCGGCCCCGGCCTTGCCATCCGCATGCCGGGTGCGATCACCTTCGAGGGGCTGGAGATCCTGCGCAAGGCCGACAAGATCTACCTGGAGGAGATCCGCAAGGCCGGCCTCTACGACGAGATCTGGCAAGCCTTCGCCGTGCTCCTGCCTGTGCGCACCGTGGGCGTGATGGGCGACGGCCGCACTTACGACCAGGTCTGCGGCCTGCGCGCCGTAACCTCCGTCGACGGCATGACCGCCGACAGCTACCCCTTCGAGCACGCCTTCCTGTCCCGCGTCGCGACCCGCATCATCAATGAGGTGCGGGGCATCAACCGCGTCGTCTACGACATCACGTCGAAGCCGCCCGGCACGATCGAGTGGGAGTGAAGGGCGGCGTACTCTGGAGGGCTAGATCGTAGTCCTTAGCGGAGACGGCGGTAATTTTCGGGGCGGCCCACGGCCGCCAACCGTCGATATCATTGACGAGCGGCTCCGGGCCGGCCTGTACAGCTTGATCCAGACCCGCATAGGCGATGGATTGGCGCAGCCGCTAGACTTCGAAGCCCGCAATCTTCCCTGATGTGGTAGATCGATATCTCGCAAGACGCCGATGCCGGACGGAATATGCCTCGATGAAAACACCCAAGCGCCGAAGCCTGAAATCGGCGGCCAAGCCGGACAAGGAACCCAAGGTCTCGCGCACCCAGGCGCCCGCCGATCTGTCGCCTGTGGACTGGCAACGCCGCTTGCGTCGCCAGTTCGGCCGCGAGCAGGCATTCGGGTTCGAGAATCTCACCGGCGAGCCGTTCTTCTCCGAGTTCAGGGTCAGCAATCCCGCTTCGAATTCCAGTTACCGCGTGGTGATTCGAGGCCTGGGGCCGGGCGGCAATTTCTGTTCGTGCCCCGATTACGCCACCAGCGAGCTGGGCACCTGCAAGCACATCGAATTCACGCTCGCCCAACTGGAGAAGAAGCGCGGCGCCAAGGCGGCGTTCGCGCGGGGCTACCGGCCCGCATTTTCCGAGCTCTACCTACGCAATGACGGCGAACGCCGCGTCTATTTTCGCGCCGGAACGGACTGCCCGCAGGCAATGAAGGAGGCCGCCGCGGCCTTGTTCGACGCCGACCGAGACGGCATGCTTGCCGACGACCACCTAGGCGGGCTGGAGCCTTTCATGGCCATGGCGTCCGGGAGCGGCCATGAGTTACGCGCCTATGACGATGCGCTCGATTTCATTGCCGGCAAGCGGGATGCGGCACGGCGGGCCTCGAAGCTCGATCAGCTTTTCCCGCAAGGTGCCGCCGATCCCGGGCTGCAGACGCTGTTGAAGGTGCCGCTCTATCCCTATCAGGCCGAAGGCGCGCTGTTCGCGACGCGGGCCGGCCGGGCGCTGATCGGCGATGATATGGGACTGGGCAAGACCATCCAGGCGATCGCCGCAACGGAGATTCTGGCACGACATTTCGGTGTCTCGCGCGTGCTGGTGATCTGCCCGACGTCGCTCAAATACCAGTGGCAAAGCGAGATTGCACGATTTGCGGGACGAGAGGGAGAGAATGCGGCGCGCGTCATCGGCGGTGGTCGAGGGCAACGGCAGAAGGACTACGCGCTGGATGATTTCTGCAAAATCACGAACTACGAAAAACTCAAGCCCGACCTCGACCTGATCGCCGCCTGGGCACCCGAATTGGTCATCGTCGACGAAGCGCAGCGGGTCAAGAACTGGAACACCATCGCGGCGCGCGCCTTGAAGCGCATCGACAGCGCCTTTGCGATCGTGCTGAGCGGGACTCCTTTGGAAAACAAGCTGGAGGAACTGATATCCATCGTCCAGTTCGTCGATCAGCACCGGCTGGGGCCGACCTGGAAACTGTTGCACGAGCACCAGGTCAGGGACGAAGGCGGGCGCGTCACCGGTTACACGGGGCTGGAGAAGATCGGCCAGACACTGGCGCCGATCATGATCCGTCGCCGCAAGTCCGAGGTGCTGCGGCAACTGCCCAGCCGGACAGACCAGAACCTGCTGGTGCCGATGACCGAGATGCAGATGCTGTATCACCAGGAGAATGCCGACGCGGTGGCGAAGATCGTCCACCGCTGGCGCAAGACCGGTTTCCTGTCAGACAAGGACCAGCGGCGGCTGACCTGTGCGCTGCAGAACATGCGCATGTCATGCAACAGCACCTATTTGCTGGATCAGGAAACCGACCACGGCGTCAAGGCGGACGAGCTGGCGGCACTGCTGGACGAACTGTTCGCCGACCCGGAGGCCAAGGCGGTGGTATTCTCCCAATGGACGCGGACGCACGACATCGTCATCCGCCGCCTCGACGCGCGCGGGCTGGGCTATGTCAGCTTCCACGGCGGCGTGCCGTCGGAGAAGCGGCCGGCGCTGGTCGAGCGGTTTCGTGACGACCCCGCCTGCCGCGTGTTCCTGTCCACCGATGCCGGCAGCACGGGCCTCAATCTGCAACATGCCTCGACCTTGGTGAACATGGATCTGCCGTGGAACCCGGCGATCCTCGAACAACGCATCGCCCGCATCCATCGTATGGGCCAGGCGCGGCCGGTGCAGATAATCAATTTCGTCTCGAAGGGTACCATCGAGGAGGGCATGCTTTCGGTTCTGGCGTTCAAACGCTCTCTGTCAGCGGGGATTCTCGACGGGGCCGGCGGCGAGATTTCGCTCGAAGGCTCGCGTCTCAGCCAGTTCATGAAGGAAGTGGAAAACGTCACCGGGGGGATGGGCGAGGGCGAGGCCGTGACGCCGGCCGAAGAGGTGACGAATATCGTCACGGCCGATGACGGTGGCGCTGCGGATGTCGACGCCGGCGCCGATGGGATGGTGGCGCGGATCGAGGCGGCCGGACCGCCGCCGCGCGACGCTGCTGCCGATCCGTGGCAAGCCTTGGTGCAGGTCGGGGGGCAGTTCATTGCCGCTCTGGCCGCCGCCAACGATCCTGGCGCCGCGGCGCATCCCTGGATCGAGCGCGATCCGGCCACCGGCGTGCAAAGCCTGAAGATGCCGCTGCCGCCACCGGAAACTGCGCGGCAGCTCGCCCATGTGCTCTCTGCGCTCGCCGATGGCTTGCGGGGCAGGATTGCGTGAGCGGCGTTGCCGGCGCAATTTCATGAAATTGCTGGGGTGAGGGGATGCGTCGCGCGGAGATCGAGGAACAGAATCGTTACCTTGTCGAGCAGCAGCGCCGCTTCCGGCAGGCCGCCGACGTGGTGGCCGATGCCTGGGCCCGCTTCCCGGAAGTGGCCGCGGTCGCCGTGATCGGCTCCGTCGCCAAGCCGCTGTGGAAGGAGGTCCCCCGCTTCCGCGAATACCGTCGCGCGGGCATCGAGGTGTGGCACGAATGCAGCGACCTTGATCTGGCCCTGTGGATCGACGCCCAGGGCCGTCTCGGCGAATTGCGCCGGGCCGCGCATGTCGCCCTGCGGGACGCCTATGAGGCCGGCAGGGGCCCGAGCGTCGCCGGCTCTCAGTTGGACATCTTCCTGATCGAACCGGGCACCGACCGCTACCTCGGCCGGCTGTGCGCCTACAATGCTTGCCCGAAGGAAAAGCGGGATTGTCTCGTCCCCGGCTGCGGCGAGATCCCGTTCAACAAGCGGGTCGACGGCTTCGTCGCCCACGCCGACCTGCTGGCCCCGGCCGCCCATGCGACGCTCTATCGGCGGGGCGAGGGGCGGCTGCGCTTCGCGCTCGACCTGCCGGCCCCCGGGCTGGCTTGACCGGCGCCTTGCCGCGCCGTACTTACGGGTGTATGTAAATAGCCATGGCTTACCTCAGCATCCGCGACCTCCAGAAACTCTCGGCCGAGAAGATCGCGGCCTTGCCGGGGCCGACTGCGGTCAAATCCGGCAACCGGACGGTCGGCATGCTGATCCCCTTCAGGGCGCCGGACCCCGCCCGACTGGATGCCGTGCTGGCCAAGGCCGAGGCGCTGGCCAAGGAACGCGACCCGGCGGAGGATGATGCCGCGTTGATCGCGATGGGGATCGACCCCACCAACTGGTCGGTCGAAGCGGTTGCGGCTTTGATGAACGAGACGCGCACAAAACGATGAGGGCGCCGCCGCCGGTGCTGGTCGTCGATGCCGCGGTGCTGATCTCGGCGGTTTTCGGCAGAAGTGCCGGCATCATCGCCAAGGTGCGGCGCGCCGCCATTCTCGTGACCACGGATCGTGTCTTGGCCGAGGCGCGCCGCCGCATCGAACTCGGGCTGAACCGTCCCGACCTGCTGGCGCTGCTCGACGAACTGGCCGACGCGCTCACGGTCGTGCCGGTCGCCGATCTCGACATGCTGCTGGACGATGCGGCGGCAAGCCTGCGCGACGCGGTGGCCAGCCGCAACGGTTCCACCCGTGATGCCCATGTCCTGGCCCTGGCCTGGAACATCGATGCCGACGTCTGGACGACAGACCGCGACTTCGCCGGTGCGGGCGTCGCCACCTGGTCGACGCCCAACCTGATGCGCGGCCTGGGCCAGGCGGCGCGCGACGGCGAGCCATGAAAAGGAAGAAGAGCCGCTGGTTCAAGGTCGCCGCGGTGTTGGCGCTGGTCGTCGCCGCGGCCTGGGGCTGGCAATGGCTCGACCATGGCAACCAGCGCTATTTCAGGGACCAGACCTATCACCACCTCACCATGCGGGCCCTGGGTGAAATACCCTATGGCGGGGCCGATACCGGCGAGGTGCTGGAAACCATCAAGCACATCCGCGCCGGCGACGCCGAGAGCTGGTACGCCGCCTGGGGCACCACCGCCGACCGTGTCGCCGCCCTGGGCGAGGCCTCGCGCGACCGGGTCAGCCGCGGCCGCGCCCTGCTGCGCGCCAGCAACTACTACCGCACGGCCGAATTTCTCCTCCTCCCCGGCGACGCGCGCCGGGCGGCTGCCTGGCAGCGGCAGACGGCATCGTTCTATGCCGGCCTCGATACGCTGGGCGTGGCCTACGAGCAGATCGCCGTGCCTTACGGCGGGCACAGCCTGCGGGCGCTCTATTTCCCGGGCGGCGAGGGCCGCGCGGACAAGCCCTTGATCGTGGTCTGCGGCGGCTTCGATTCAACGCTCGAGGAATTGTATTTCACCGTCGCAGCCGGCGCCCTGGAGCGCGGCTATTCCGTGCTCCTCTACGAGGGGCCGGGGCAGGGGGCGGCGCTGCGCGACGAGGGCCTGACCTTCGTCGTCGAGTGGGAGCGGCCGACCGGCGCCGTGCTCGACACCTTCCTGGCCGGCCATCCCCGGCCGCCGCATATCGTGCTGGTGGGCATGAGCATGGGCGGCTACCTCGCCCCCGCGCCGCGGCCTTCGATGCCCGCATCGACGGCGTGGTGGCCTTCGACGTGCTGTTCGACGTGGCCGCCGCCGCGCGCTGGCAATCCAGCGGCAGCGGCCTGGTCGACTGGCTGACCGGCTTAGGGCTGGACGGCGTGGCGGAAATCCTGATGCGCCTCAAGATGAGCACGGACCCCGGCCTGCGCTGGGGTCTGAATAATGCCATGTGGGTCATGGGCGTTTCCTCCCCCACCCAGGTGCTGGCCGCCTTCGCCCCCTACACGCTCGAGGATATCGCTCAGCATATCCGCGCCGATGTCCTGATCCTGGCGGGTGTCGAGGATCACCTGGTGCCGCTGGCCCAGGTCGAGCAGTTCCGCGCGGCCCTCACCAACGCCCGCAGTGTAACCGCCATCGTCTACGACGCCGAATCCGGCGGCAAGGAACACTGCCAGGACGGCGCGGTGACCCTGTGGCAGCGGGATTTCTTCGAGTGGCTGGTGGGGAAGTTTCCGGGATCGACGCCGGAATAGGCGCTTGGATCAATCGAGCAACCGCGTGGGTACGCCGAGTATCGGCCCGGCTTCCGCGAGGCGCTGGTCGAGCGTGTACACCGTGGCGCCGTGCTCCGACGCGGCGGCAAGGTGCAGGGCATCGCCGGCCCGGAGCCCCAGCGTGTGCTGATCGACGAACTTCGCCGCCGTCCGGAAGTGCCCGCCGGTCACGGCCAGCACGGTGAAGCTTTCGGCAACCAGCTTGTTGAACATCGCGAGCGCCGCGGCCCGCTGGTCCAGCGTGACCTGCCCGGTCCGCAGCTTGATGGCCAGCGCGGAAGACAACTCCGTGATGGTCCAGTCGCTGATCAGCAGTTGCGCCGGATCCTGCTCGGCCAGCCAGCTTTGCGCACGGGGCGTCATCGCCTCGTTGGAAAGCGCCGCGACGATCAGCGACGTGTCGAGATACAGCATCAGTAGCGGTCGCCATCGCGCATCGACCGCACCAGGCCGGCAGCGTCCTGCGCCGGCCGGGGCATGGTCGCGGTCAGGGCTTGCAGCAAGGCCGCATCCACCGGCTTGCGGGGCCTGGCCACGGCCACGAGCCGCGCCACCGGCTTGCCGCGCCGGGTGATGTCGATCGAATCCCCAGCCTCGACCCGATCGACGAGTTCGCTCAGATGTGCCTTGGCGTCAGCCAGATTGATCGCGTCCACGCTGCGCTCCTGACCATGTAGATAGTCATATAGCGCATGTGGCTTGACAATTCCAGCGGAGAGGGTGGCCTCACCCTCCAACCTTATCCTGCCTCTTGGTCTCGAAGTCGCTGGCCTCGTGGCGTTCGCGGAGTTGGTTGGCGGGGTCGCCGAACACGCGGTTGACGATGCGGCCGCGCTTCACGGCGGGGCGGGCGGCGATCTGGTCGGCCCAGCGGTTGACGTGCTTGTACTCGTGCACCGCGAGGAATTCGCCCGAGTCGTAGAGCAGGCCCTTGGCCAGGCCGCCGTACCAGGGGAAGACGGCGATGTCGGCGATCGTGTAGGTGTCGCCGCCCAGGTATTCGGTTTCGCCTAAGCGCCGGTCGAGGACGTCGAGCTGGCGCTTGGTCTCCATGGCGAAGCGGTCGATGGCGTATTCGATCTTTATCGGGGCATAGGCATAGAAATGGCCGAAACCGCCGCCCAGATAGGGCGCGCTGCCCATCTGCCAGAACAGCCAGGAGAGGGTTTCCGCACGCGCCGGCTGGGCCGTGGGCAGGAATTCGCCGAACTTTTCGGCCAGGTGGAGCAGGATCGAGCCCGATTCAAAGACCCGGATCGGCGTGGGGCCGGAACGGTCGAGCAGGGCCGGGATCTTGGAATTGGGGTTGATGGCAACGAAGCCGCTGCCGAACTGGTCGCCGTCGGCGATGTTGATCAGCCAGGCATCGTATTCGGCGCCGCCGTGGCCCAGGGCCAGCAGCTCCTCGAACATGATGGTGACCTTCTGGCCGTTGGGCGTGCCCAGCGAATAGAGCTGGAAGGGATGGCGGCCGACGGGCAGGTCCTTGTCGTGGGTCGGGCCGGCGATGGGGCGGTTGACGGCGGCGAACCGGCCGCCGCTTTCCTTGTTCCAGGCCCAGACCTTCGGGGGCGCGTACTCGGTCGACTCCGTCATTCTCGCTCTCCGGCAACACGGGTGGAGGGAATGGAAGCGAATTCTGAGGCCCAGGGGAAGCCCCCGGGGCGCGGGGCTTCTATGCGCGGCCGCTCTTGGGCCGGCGCACGGCGCGGACCTTGCCGCTGTTGCCGCCGCCGCAGAAGAAGCGGTCGCCGCCGTCGGATTCGAGCCCCGACACCATCTTGTCGGGCGGCATTTCGAGGGCTTCCAGCACCTCGCCGGTTACCGGGTCGATGTGGCGCAACTCGCTTTGGTCGCCTTCCCAGGTGCCGTGCCACAGCTCCCCGTCCACCCAGGTGACGCCGGTGACGAAGCGGCTGCTCTCGATGGTGCGCAGGACCTCGCCCGTGTCGGGGTCGACCTGGTGGATCTTGCGCTCGCGGTATTGGCCGACCCAGAGCGAGCCTTCGGCCCAGGCAAGCCCCGAATCCCCGCCGCCGCCCGGCGCCGGAATGGTGCCGAGCACGCGGCCGGTCTTAGGATCGATTTTCTGGATGCGCGCCTCGGCGATCTGGAACAGGTGGCGGCCGTCGAAGGCGGTGCCGGCATCGGCGGCGACGTCGATCGAGCGCACCGTCTTGCCCGTAGCCGGGTCCAGGGCGTTCAGCCTGTCGCCGCTGGCAAACCAGACCTGGCTACCGTCAAAGGTGACCCCGGCGACGCTGTCGACGCCGGGAAAGGGGCCATATTCTTGGAGGATTTCGGCGGCTGTGTTTTTCATAGGGCCATCCTAGCTGCCCGGCAGCGGGCCGGGGAGTAACAAGGCCGTCGTGAATCCGGGCACGCTCGGCGTCATCCAGCGCCGCGCCCGCCCGCGGCCGACCGGCTGCACCTTGCCCGTGGCGGCCAGGTCGTCCAGCGCCCGCTGCACGCTGCGCTGGCTGGTGCCCAGCGCCAGGGCCAGGGCCGAACTGGCCCAGCTTTCCCATCGGCGAGGCAAGCGAGCACGGCTGCATGGGCCTCCTCCACCGGTCGCGCGAGCACGGCGACTTGGGCTTTGTCCCGCGGCGCCAGGGCAAAGCCGCCAGCCGTGGCGCTCACGCTCGCCAGCCGGCGCAGCAGGGCGCGCAGCCGCCCGATTTCAACCCGTAGCCGCGCCCGGTGCGATTCATCGGCGTGCCGCGCCCGGAACGCCCGCGCGATGAGCACGGCCCTGGGCACGTCGCCCGGCCAGGCCTGCGCCAGGGCGCGGGCCAGCGCGAACAGCACCGGCCGGCTGGCCAGGGAGACCGTCGTCCCGGCCCCGTGGACGGCATTGCGGCAGGCATCGACGACCAGCGCCTTGGAGGCCAGCAAGGCCTCCATCTCGTCGAGCAGGATGGGGCGTTCCTCGTCCCCCAAGATCAGGCGCGCCGCGGGCGTGTTCAGGACCAGGGCGGCGCTTTCCACCTCCGCCGACAGGGCGGGGATGCCGGCTTCGCGGGCGGCGGCCCCGGCCCGGGCCAGCGCCGCGCGCGCCGCCCCGGTGCGCAGGCGCCGGATGGCGATGCCCGCCACCACCAGGGCATGGGCGGCGCCCAGGGCGGGCGGGAAGGGCGCGGGGTCGAGCTGGGCCAGCTTGCCCTCCGCCTCGTCCAGGCGGCCCAGCAGCAGCAGGCGGCGGACCTCGAGATAGCGGGCATGGGCGGCGTTCAGGCGGTCGCCATGGGCCTCCAGCACCGCCCGCGCGCCGTCCAGCGTCTTGGGCTGCCAGGTCAGGTCGCGCGCGGCCAGGGCGATTTCCGCCTCGGCCACGATGCAGCGGGCGCGGGCCACCGCCTCCCGTGGGCCGAAGGCGCGGGCAGCATGGCGCACCAGCACCCTGGCCCGGGGCAGGTCGCCCAGTTGCGCCATGGCGATACCGCGCAGGGCCAGCGACGGCGCGTCGTCGCGCAGGGCCACCCGGTTCAGGGCACCGAGCGGATCACCGGCCGCGAGCGCCCGCGCCGCCGCCGTGATCAGGCTGTCCATGCAAATCCCGCCACACTTGTCACTCCGCCCCCAGGCTCGCCGGCCCTTAAGGTTCGCCCATGACCATTGTCGAGATGGTCGCAATAGCCAAGGGAGAATGAGCGATGACGATGCACACCACCGGAACCCGCGCGGAATGGCTGGCCGCCCGGCTGGACCTGCTGGAGGCGGAAAAAGACCTGACGCGGCGCAGCGACGAACTGGCAAGGCAGCGCCAGGCCTTGCCCTGGGTACGGCTCGACAAGGATTACCGCTTCGACACCGAGGCCGGCAGTGCCTCGCTCACGGACCTGTTCCAGGGCCGCTCGCAGCTCCTCGTCTATCACTTCATGTTCGGGGTGGATTACAAGGCGGGCTGCCCCTCCTGCTCGATGATCGCGGACGGTTTCAACGGCTTCCAGGTTCATCTGGCGAGCCACGACGTGATGCTGTGGGCGGTCTCGCGCGCGCCCTTGCCCAAGCTCCAGGCCTACAAGCAGCGCATGGGCTGGAGCTTCCCCTGGGCCTCGTCCTTCGGCAGCGACTTCAATGCCGATTTCAACGTCTGGTTCAGCGAGGAGCAGCAGCGCTTGGGCGACATCGAATACAATTACCAGCGCGGCGCCCATGCGATGGACGCGGCATCGGCCCCGGAACCCGTGGTCCGCTTCGCCGCCACCTGCGGCACCGATGCGGCCACCTACACCCGCGACCGGCCGGGCTTGAGCGCCTTCGTGCTGAAGGATGGCGCGGTCTACCACAGCTATTCGACCTATGCCCGCGGGCTGGACGGCTTGTGGGGATCCTACCAATGGCTGGACCGGGCACCGCTGGGGCGTAACGAGGCGGATATCTGGTGGCGCCGTCACGACGAGTACGGCAATGGCTGACCGGCTCTGCCTGGCGGCCACGCCCACCTTCGCCGCCATGGCGCTGGTCGAGGCGCTCTTCGGCGGCCAGGCGAACATCCTGTGCGGGGCAGGTGGCGGGCTGCCGCTTAACGGCATGGCGCTCATGTATGCGCTGATGAGCATCTTCCATGCGGCGCCCTGGCTGAGAAGGTTTCGCCGCGCGTGATGGGATGAGCGCCGTGCGTCCTTCGAGACACCCCCTTCGGGGTTCCTCAGGATGAGGAGAATCTTTTTGCCATAAAGATTCCCCTCATCCTGAGGAGGGCGCAAAGCGACCGTCTCGAAGGACGCACGATGTCTCTGCAGGACAGGCAGGTGGCACGGGCCGCGGCCCGTGCCATGTCCTATTCGTCGCGCAGCCGGACGATCTCGTTCAGCAGGCCGCCGGTGCCGTTGTGGATCGTCAGGCGTTCCACCTTGCCGGCGATCGTCTCCAGTGCCTCGAGTTCCTTGAGGCGCAGCATCACCGGGTTCTCGGCCATCACCTTGGCCGTGTTGAGCAGGGAACGGGTGGCGTTCGTCTCCTCGCGGCGGCGGATGACGTTGGCCTCGGCCTGCTTCTCGGCCGCGACCACCTGGTTCAGGATCTCGCGCATCTCGCCCGGCAGGATCACGTCCTTGAGCGCGATGTCGATGACCTCGACGCCGATCGCCGCCATGTCGGCCTTCACCTTGGCCGCGGCCTCCTCGTCGACCGTCACCTTCTTCTCCAGGATCTGGTCGAGGCTGAGCACGCCCAGCGTCTTGCGGAAGGCGAACTGCAGCGCGCGGTAGAGGCTGTCGGCGAAGTCCTTCACCGCCGAGACGGCAAGGGCCGGATCGGCCACCCGGTATTCGGCCGCCAGGTTGATGCGGATGGTCACGCGGTCCCTGGTCAGCACTTCCTGGCCGGTGACGTCCAGCGACTGGCGCTTCAGGTCGATCACCTTCACCGCCGCCGACCGGCCGGCCTTCCAGAAGCCGTAGACGCCGGGCGTCAGCGTCTCGACATGGATGCCGTCGACGAAGAGCAGCCCGGCGTGGCCTTCCGGCACCGTGGCGGCCGTGACCAGGCCGGCCTTGGTGGCCAGCGCCAGGCGGCGCAGCAGGTCGGGATCGACACGCAGGTCGGCCGACGTGTCGACACGGGTCACGGCCCAGGGCCCGGCATCGGTCCACACCGTCAGCTTGGCATCGGGTGCCAGCACCGTGTGGATCTGGCCGTCGCGCTCGATGACGGCGATCTCGGCGCGCGCCGTGCGGAACTGCGTCAGGTGGCGTGCCGCCACCTCCGGGAGCTTGTCGAACAAGACCTTTTCGAAGGGCGACGCGAAAACCGCGCTGCCGATGTCGTGGCGGAACGTCTCCAGGCTGTGCCGGCGATTGGGCAGGGCGTGTTCGCCCGGGCCGTAGATGCCCAGCAACTCGCCCTTGTGAAGGGCGACGATCCGTTCGTTTTCCTTGACCAGGACGCGCTTGCGTCCCCGGAGTGCATCGAGAAGGTACATCATCATTTTGCTCCATCGGGCATGTTACGGCATGCGTCGATTGTCCTTTCCTGTTTCACGCTACCGCCCCAGGAAACGCCTGGGGTTATATATAAAGACCGGGGACCGGCGGCAGCCACGCGCCGCGGGCCGCAGGGAGAGGGCCTCGAGGCGGCAAGGCGGGCGCACAGGGAAATCCCCGCTTGCCGGCAAGGCCGCGTCTTGGCCGTCACCTGAAGCCAGGCAACGCGCGAAAGGCGTCAGGGTCATCCCCGCCGCCAGCGCCCGAAGGCGATGGCGAGGTTTCCGGCCCTTACGCATGCCGGTCCCCGGCCCACTTTGGATCACCTTGCAGGGTGTCTGGTTTTCGAGACCAGGTTTGGAGAAGGATTCGAACCTTCCACAATCAGATCCACAGTCTGATGCTCTACCGCTGAGCTATCCAAGTGGCGAAGTTTGCGGGAGTCGAACCCACGACCGCCGGCCATGCCGGTGCTCTGCCGCTGAGCTAAAACCTCATCCGATCTACCGCCGCGGCGCCGTACACGGGATCGGCAGGGCCGCCCCGCGCGGGCGGAGTTCAGGAACTCCAGCCGTTGTGCTCGCGCCGGCTTCATGACCGGGGGTGGTTTTATAGGTCCGGCATTCGCCTTGCGCAAGAGGGAAAATCCACAGGGCCAGCGTGAAATCGTGTGCCGGTTCCGTTGTGAAAGGCAACGTTCACCCAGGCTCGCGATAACGCAGCGCCTCCACGAGCAGGGCGAAGGCCGGTGAGGGGTGTCGCCGGCTCGGGTAGTAGAGGTGATAGCCCGAGAACGGCGGGCACCAGTCAGCGAGCACGCGGACGAGCCGCCCCTGCGCGATATGTGGCTGCGCCTGATCCTCGGGCAGGTAGGCCAGACCCAGGCCGGCCAGGGCGGCGTTCAGCCTGAGGGCAATATTGTTGAACACCAATTGGCCTTCGACCCGCACCTTCAACTCGCGCCCGTCTCTTTCGAACTCCCAAGGGTACAGCCCGCCGTAGGTCGGCAGGCGCATATTGATGCACCTGTGGTCCGTCAGGTCCTGCGGTGTCTGTGGCGGACTCATCTTGGCGAAGTAGGCCGGCGCCCCGACGACCGCCATGCGCATGTCCGGGCCGATGCGCACCGCGATCATGTCCTTGGCAACCTGTTCGCCCAGGCGGACGCCGGCGTCATAACGCTCGGCGACGATATCGGTCAGGCCGTAGTCGACGACAATCTCGACATTGATGTCCGGGTAGTCCGGCAGCAATCGCGCCAGGGCAGGCTCGAGAACCGCGGTTGCCGGATGCTCGCCGGCGGTGATGCGGATCGTGCCGGCCGGCCGCTCACGCAGTTCGCTCAAGGCCGCCAGCGCCGCTTCAATCTCGTCGAACCGCGGCCCGATGGTCCGCAGCAGGCGTTCGCCGGCCTCCGTCGGCGCGACGCTGCGCGTGGTGCGGGTCAACAGCCGGAGACCCAGGCGCTCCTCGACTCCCCGGATGGTCTGGCTGAGCGCCGACTGGGAAACCCCGAGCTTCGCGGCGGCGCGGGTAAAGCTGCGCTCCTTCGCGACCGCAAGGAAGGCGAGGAGGTCGTTGACGTTTTCCCGCGGCATTCATTATTCCAACTTATAAGTCCATGCCGATTTTATCATCTAATCGGCCGTTGCCGCACCCGCTAACTTCAGGTCACGGCAGCGGGATATGAGCATGGGAAAGCAACGACAGATGAAGACTCGCTCCGGCCGGATTCTCCTAAGCGCCTTGGCCTGCGCCGCCGTCTCATTGGCCGGGTGGCGGGCGGACGCCGAGAGCAATCGTGTGACCTTTCCCGACAACCTCGATCGACTGGTGCACTATACGACCGTCACGCGCGGAAATGTCACCGAGCACATCCTGACGAGCCGAGAGGCGATCGACGCCGTCAAGAGCGGCCAGCCGGTCCCCAATGGAACGCATTTCGTCCTCGTCGATTATCGCGACGGCGCCGTCTTCCGCTATTTCGTGATGGAGAAGGGCGAGGGGTGGGGAACGGATTACGACGAGCGCCGGCGCACGGGTGACTGGCAGTTCCAGTGGTTCAATCCCGACCAGACGATCAACATGAACGAGAACACCGCTCGCTGCCAATCCTGCCACCAGGGGCGGGAAGACAGCCAGTACCTGTACACGTTCAATGATATTTCGGTCTTCGAGTAGAAAGCCGGTCGCGCGATGAACAAGGTGCTTCTGCTGCGACTGGCGCTCGACTTCGTGGCGGCCGGCTTGGTGCTGGTCGGCCTTGCCTATTATTGGCTCGACAACACGATTCACGAACTGGTCGGCACGGGCATGTTCCTGCTGATCATCGTGCACAACACCTTCAATCGCCGCTGGTACGGTACGATTTCCAGAACGCGGCGTGAACCGCGCGGCCTGATCAACAGCGCGATGACGCTGTCGCTCCTGGCCGTGATGCTGGCGCTGCTGGTTACCAGCCTGGTGATCTCGCGCGCATTGTTCGACGTCCTGCCGCTGAACGGCGGCTACACCGCGCGGCAGATCCACACGCTTGCAGCCTACTGGGCCCTGGTGATGGTCTCCATCCACCTGGGCCTGCGCTGGTCGATGATCATGAGCACGATGCGCAATCTATTCGGGCTGGCCGCGACGAGTGCGATCCGTACCGCCGCATTGCGGGCGGTCGCCGCCGCCATTGCCGCCTGCGGCGTGCAAAGCTCGTTCGAGATGGGTGTCGGCGCCAAATTGTCCCTCCAACTCACCTTGGATTGGTGGGATTTCGAGGCGTCGACGCTGGGATTCTTCCTCCGTTGGCTGTCGATCGGCGGGCTCTACGTGTTCCTGGCCCACTACCTCGTGAAATGGGCGCGGAAAGGCAAACGCCCAACAGCCCCGGTCGGTACTTGTTCCGACCTGCAACGATGGGAAAGAATTCCATGAGACCGGAACGTCGGAAGTTATCCATCGCGTTGCTCCTGGTCGCCGCCGCCAGCCTCTTGTCTTGGCAGGCGCTGCCAGCCGACGGCGGCAAGCCGGCACCGCTGGTCATCCAGGAGCAAGGCAGTTTTGCCGCCGGCGGGAGCGTGATCGCAAATCCCGGCACCTTCGACCCCTACAAGCCAACGCCGGCAGGGCAGACCTTTCACGGCGACCATGTCTACGCCTTCTACCAGATCCCGGTGAACGCCCGCAAAATGCCGCTCGTGCTCTGGCATGGCGCCGGACAGTTCTCCAGGACCTGGGAAACCACGCCGGATGGACGCGAGGGATATCAGAACATCTTTCTGCGCCGCGGCTTCGGCGTCTATGTCATCGATCAGCCGCGGCGGGGCGACGCGGGGCGCAGCACCGTGGCGACCACGATCGCCCCCACGCCCGACGAGCAGGTCTGGTTCGGCATGTTCCGCGTCGGTGTCTGGCCGAACTATTTCCCAGGGGTTCAATTCTCGCGCGACCGCGAAACCCTGAACCAGTATTTCCGCTCCATGACGCCCAATACCGGGCCGTTCGAGATCGAAGTTGCCTCGGCTGGCGTGTCGGCCCTGTTCGACAGGATCGGGCCGGCAATCCTGGTCACTCACTCGCAAAGTGGCGGTCTCGGCTGGGTCACGGCGATCAAGAACCAGAATGTCCGCGCGATCGTCGCCTACGAGCCGGGCAGCAACTTCATTTTCCCTGAAGGCGAAGTGCCGCCGCCGATGCCGAGTTCGGCCGGCCCGCTCGAAGGCGTCGGCGTGCCGCTGCCGGACTTCATGCGGCTCACCAGGATCCCGATCGTCGTCTACTTCGGCGACAACATTCCGGCGCTGCCGACGGCGAGCCCGGGCGAGGACAATTGGCGGGTACGTCTCGCCATGGCGCGGCTCTGGCGGGATGCCGTGAACCGCCATGGCGGCGATGTCATCCTGGTGCATCTGCCGGAGATCGGAATCCGCGGCAACACGCACTTTCCGTTCTCGGATCTCAACAATCTCGAAGTCGCAGACCAGATGTCGAAGTTCCTCGAAGCGAAGGACTTGGACTGATCGCCTGGCCTGCACGCTGCGAATGTCAATCAAGGAGAGCAAACATGCAAAAGCGCAAACTCGGCACCAGCGGCCTGGAAGTATCGGCGATCGGGCTGGGCTGCATGGGATTGAGCTACGGCTACGGCCCGGCGGCGGAGAGGCAGGAGGCGATCAAGCTGATCCGGTCGGCCGTCGACCGCGGTGTGACCTTCTTCGATACGGCCGAGGCCTACGGCCCCTTCACCAACGAGGCATTGCTGGGCGAGGCCCTGGCGCCCTGCCGGGACCGGGTCGTGATCGCGACCAAGTTCGGCTTTGCGGGCGGTGATGTCCAGCAGGGGCTGGACAGCCGGCCGGCGCGCATCAAGGCCGTCGCCGAAGCGGCGCTCGGGCGGCTGAAGACTGATCATATCGACCTGTTCTACCAACACCGCGTCGATCCCGACGTGCCGATCGAGGAGGTGGCGGGCACGGTCAAGGACCTGATCCAGCAAGGCAAGGTGAAGCACTTCGGCCTGTCGGAAGCCGGGGTGCAGTCGATCCGGCGCGCCCATGCCGTCCAGCCGGTCGCCGCCCTGCAAAGCGAGTATTCGCTGTGGTGGCGGGAACCCGAGGCGGAGATCCTGCCGACGCTCGAGGAACTGGGGATCGGCTTCGTCCCTTTCAGCCCGCTGGGCAAGGGCTTCCTCACCGGGGCGATCAACGAGACCACGACCTTCGACAGCACCGACTTCCGCAATGTGGTGCCCCGCTTTGCGCCCGAGGCGCGCAAGGCGAACCAAGCCCTGGTCGACCTGCTGGGCCGGATCGCGGCGCAGAAGCAGGCGACATCGGCGCAGATCGCGCTGGCCTGGCTGCTGGCCCGGAAACCCTGGATCGTGCCGATCCCCGGCACCACGAAACTGCACCGCCTGGAGGAAAACCTCGGTGCGGCGGACGTCGCCCTGACCCCCGGCGACCTGCGCGACATCGAAAGCGCCGTGTCCGCGATAGCGGTGCAGGGGGCCCGCTACCCGGCGCATCTGCAAAATCGGGTCGGGCGCTGAGCGAACCCCGGGATTCACCTTGCCGGCGCGGTGGGCTACAGTTGGCCACCGCCCGGCACCGCCGGCCCGACTCGATTGGCATGATGGAACCCAGACGCAGATGAGCCGCCGAGACAGCCCCAACGCGGTCGAGCGCCGCCTCCGGCGCATCGCCGGCCGCCACGGCCTGAACCTGCTCAAGCCGCAGAAACTCGATGCCCAGATCGAACGTCACGGCGGCTATATGCTGCGCGACGAGGAAACCGCCAAGATCGTCTTCGGCGACAAGGAATATCGCTTCTCCGCCGATATCGACGAGATCGAGGCCTATCTCGCCGCCCTCGATGCGGCGGGGAAGGCATAGGGCGCCTTTGGGGAACAATGGCCGCCTGACGGTCGTTGCCTTCGCGAGAGTGAAGAGATGTTGCGGGGCGGAGGGCAATTGCCCGCCGCCGCGGCTGGCATGCCGTGGCGCCGGGCTTGGCGAAGGATCGAGGCCATGAGGCTTGTCTCGCTTGCTGCCCTGCTGCTGCTGTCGGTCAGCGCGCCCCTGGGGGCCCAGACGCTGATGCCGGCCGCGCCGCACATCCCGGAGGGCACCGACGAACCGCCCCCGCCGGGCACCGTGATGCTGGACAAGGCCGGCTATGTCGAAGCCGCCATCCGCATCGACATGTTCGAGATCGAGGCCGCCAAGCTCGCCATCGAGCGCACCCGCGACCGGGCGATCGCGGCCTTTGCCGAGCGCGTGATCCGCGACCACGACACGAGTGCCGGCGAATTGCGGGTGCTGGCCTACCAGGGCGGCCCGGTGGCGGCGCCGACCATGACACTCAATACATTCCACAACACGCGTCTGGCCGCGCTCAGGATCGCGGATGACTTCGACCGCCAGTATCTGGAGAAGCAGATCGAGTCCAATCTCGAAGCCGGGCGCCTGCACGGCGGCTATGCCAGTGCCGGTACCGACCAGGCCCTGCGCGGCTTTGCCGGCCGGGCCGCGGCCATGGCACAAGCGCACCTCGAGGAGGCCGAGGCCCTGCGGGTGACGATGGGACCACCGTCCTAGCGGATTGAATCTAACGCCTGATTCCCGTGGAGGCGTCCGAGTTATCGCGTCATCCCGGCGAAGGCCGGGATCCATTGCGACACCGCGCGCTGCCCCAGAATGGATCCCGGCCTTCGCCGGGATGACGCCGGGGTGAGATCAGCAAGCTCACAGACCGGCAACAGGCACGCGGTCACAGCGTCTTGACCAGCGCCGCGAGCTGGTCGGTGACGGTACCCCAGCCGTCATAGAAGCCCATCTCCTCGTGCCTGTCCCGTGTCGCCTGGTCGCGGTGCACGGCCATGGCGGTGTACCGCGTGGCATTCCCCGCGCGCTCGAAGGTCATGATCGCGGTCATGAACGGATGGGGCGAGGGGCGGAAGCCGGCCAGCAGGGCGTCGGACCACACCAGGCGCTGGTTGGGCACGATTTCGAGGTAGCAGCCCAGGTTCACGGCTTCCTCACCCTCGGGCGAGCGCATGACGGTGCGGAAGATGCCGCCCGGGCGCAGGTCGATCTCGCATTCCGTCACCGTCCAGGGGGCCGGCGTGAACCATTTGCTGATGTGTTCGGGCCTGGTCCAGGCGGTCCAGACCAGTTCCGGCGGCACGTCGATGGTGCGCTCGATCACCAGGTCCAGCTTGGGGTCGGGTTGCCATACCGGCGACGTGGTCATTGGCCTTGCTCCTTGAGGGTGATGAGATAGCGGTCGAGCCGGTCCAGGCGGCCTTCCCACAGGCTGCGCTGGTCGGCCAGCCAGTCCTCCGCCAGCTTCAATTGCCGGGGACGAGCTGATAGGTACGCACCCGGCCGGCCTTGCGCGAGCTGACCAGACCGCTGCCTTCCAGGATCTTCAGATGTTCCAGGAACGAGGGCAGGGCCATCTCGAACGGCCGGGCCAGTTCGCTGACCGAGGCGGGGCTGTGGCTGAGCCGTGCCAGCACGTCGCGCCGCGTGGGATCGGCCAGGGCGCGAAAGATGCCGTCGATCGGACGGGGCGTGATGGCCGTCGTGTCCATGGTCGCCCTCGTCGTGTCCGCCCACTGCCCCGCACGGTAAGGCAACTTGATACTTAGGTCAATACCTAGGTATCTACGGGCTGGGCGGCGTGCCGATCGCCCGCACTTCGATCACGCCGTGGCTGGCGGCCGGGCAGCGGGCGGCCCAGGCGAGGGCATCGTCGAGGTCCGGGGCCTCGATGATGAAATAGCCGGCCAGTTGCTCCTTGGTTTCGATGAAGGGGCCGTCCAGGACCTGGGTCCTGCCGCCGGCCACGCGCACGGTCACCGCCGTCCTGGGCGAGGCCAGGTGGCTGCCGCCCCTGAGCGCGCCGGCCGACGCCAGGGCGCCGGTATAGGCCTGGTAGGCCGCCATCCATTGCTTTTGTTCAGGCGCCGTCAGGCGGTGCCAGCCGGCTTCGTCGGAATAGAGCATGAGCAGATACTGCATCCGGGATCTCCGTCGCGGGGTGTCGTCTGGATAATGACGCCCAGGCGGCAGGGATTCAGACAGGCCGGTTGACAGGCGGCCCAAAATTCCGTATTTAACCGAAATGTTAATTAACAAGGTTGCTAAATATGGAGCCGGCCGATCCCTTGAGTGCCACCTTCGCCGCCCTGGCCGACCCGACGCGCCGGGCCATCCTCGGCCGCCTGTGCCAGGGCGAGGCCTCGGTCAACGAATTGGCGGCACCGTTCCAGATCAGCCTGCCGGCGGTCTCGCGGCACCTGAAGGTGCTGGAGGCGGCCGGGCTGATCTCGCGGGGGCGGGATGCCCAATGGCGGCCCTGCCGGCTGGAGGCGGCGCCGCTGAAGGCGGTCGACGGCTGGCTGGAGCGCTACCGCCGCCTGTGGGAAGGCAGCTTCGACAAGATGGAGGCCTATCTGGCCCAGTTGACCAAAGGAGATGGCAATGAGCGCAAAAGCTGAAGCCCGGCAATTGGCCGACGACGAATTGCTGATCGTCCGGACCTTCGATGCCCCGGTGGCCCTGGTGTTTCGCATCTGGTCACAGGCGGAACACATGAGCCGCTGGCTGGGGCCGACCGAATTCACCTGCACCCATTGCGAGCTCGACTTCCGCCCCGGCGGGGCCTGGCGCGCCTGCATCATCTCGCAGGCCTACGGCGAGAGCTGGATGGGCGGGCAATACCGCGAAATCGAGAAGAACCGGCGCATCGTCTACAGCTTCGCCTGGGACGACGGCCACGCTCAGCCGGGGATCGAGACCCTGATCACCGTCACCTTCGCCGAGCAGGACGGCAAGACGGTGCAGACCTTTCACCAGACGCCGTTCATCAGCGTCGAGGCGCGCGACAGCCATATCGGCGGCTGGAGCCAGTGCTTCGAGCGCGAGCGCACCTACGTCGAAACCCTGGCCCGGGAGATACGCCCATGATTACCATCAGTGCCTTCAAATGGGTGCCGCCCTTTGCCCAGGGCCTCGTCCGCGATCTTCGCGTGCGCTGGGCACTGGAAGAGGCGGGCCTCGACTACCAGGCGACATTGATCGATCCGGCGGTTCAGGCCTCCGACGACTATCGCCATTGGCAGCCCTTCGGCCAAGTGCCGGCCTTCGAGGAGGCCGGGATTTCCCTGTTCGAATCCGGCGCCATCGTCCTGCACATCGGCGCCCGCAGCGAGGCATTGTTGCCTGCCGACGCGGCGGGCAGGGCGCAGGCGGTTACCTGGCTGCTGGCGGCACTCAACACGATCGAGGTGGCCGTCCAGCCACTGGCCGAGATCGACCTGTTCCATGGCGGCGAAGCCTGGGCGGCGACCCGCCGGCCCCAGGTTGAGCAGCGGGTCAAACTGCGCCTGCGCGAACTCGCGGTGGCGCTGGGCGATCGCGCCTACCTGACCGGGCAGTTCACCCTGGGCGACCTCATGATGACCGCCGTGCTGCGCATCCTGCGCCATACCGACCTGCTGGCGGCCGAGCCGGCGCTGGCCGCCTATGTGAAGCGCTGCGAGGCGCGCCCGGCTTTCCAGCGTGCCCTGAGCGACCATATGGCGCCGTTCCATTAGCCTTGACAGGATAATATGGACGGCCATATTAAACCCATGGCCAAGCTATCCAATCGCGACAAGATTCTTCAAGAGGGCATGCGTGTCGTGCACGAGCGCGGCTTTGGCGGCGCCAGCGTGCGCGACATCGTCCAGGCCGCCGGCGTGCCGCAAGGCTCGTTCACCAACCATTTCGGCTCCAAGGAGGCGTTCGGCCTCGAGGTCATCGACCTCTACCTCGCCAACGCCCGTACCGTGATGCGCGAGACCTTGCTGAACGAGGCGCTGCCGCCGCTGGAACGGCTGGGCGCCTATATCGACGCCAACAAGCACCGCCTGAACCAGAGCGAGATGCGCCACGGCTGCCTGTTCGGCAACTTCACCGCCGAGGCGAGTGCCGAGAGCGAGGTCATCCGTCACAAGCTGGTCGAGGTCTTCGCCGAGGTCGAGCAGTCGGTCGCCTGTTGCCTGGCGGCGGCGGTCAAGGCGGGCGACCTGCCGGCGGGTTTCGATTGCGACGAGACCGCCGGCTTCATCATCTCGTCCCTGCAGGGCGCCAACCTGTTGTCCAAAGCCCACCGCAGCCCGCTCCCGGTCGAGCGGTTCCGGAAGATCCTGTTCGAGACGATCCTGCGCTGAACAACCTTCAGCGGCACCCCGGCGTGGATACCTTCTCTTCGTCATGGCCGGGCGAAGTCCCACGGCTGTCCGGTTAAGGAAAAAGGGGCGTAGGAGGACACTTCCTTAGGATGGTTTCCTTTCATCATCACTACCTTAAATCGTCATGACCGGGCTTGTCCCGGCCATCCACGTCGGCAAGCTGCCTATGCCGTCAACGGATGTGGCTCGTCCCGACGTGGATGACCGGGACAAGCCCGGTCATGACGATTGAGGGTGGTACGCATATGCCGTGAAACAACCCGATTTCCTTAATCGGGTAGCCGTGGCACAAGGCCGGGCATGACGGCGGCGGGTGGTGGGCAGGTCGGCATAGCGTGGAGAAGATATAAAGTATGGACGGCCGTATTATCGCCTTGACCTGGCGAGATGGACGTCCATATTAGCCCTTGCCGGATGCATGAGGCGCCGGCCGGTTCGTTAGGAAATTCCCCCATGACCTCCCCCGTTGTCCTGATCACTGGCGCCTTGACCGGCATCGGCCGCGCCACCGCCCTGGCCTTCGCCCGTGAAGGTGCCCGCCTTGTCGTCTCTGGCCGCCGCGACGATGCGGGCGAGGCCCTGGCCGCGGAACTGCGCGGGCTGGGGGCGGAGGCTGAGTTCATCCGCGCCGACGTGCGCAACGAAGACGAGGTGCGCGACCTGGTCGACCGCACCGTGGCCCGCTTCGGCCGCCTCGATGCCGCGGTCAACAATGCCGGCACCGAGGGCCAACCCGGCCCGGTCGTCGAGCAGACGGCGGAGAGCTATGCCGCCACCTTCGATACCAATGTTCTGGGCACGCTGCTGGGCATGAAGCACGCGCTGCGCGTAATGCTGGCCCAGGGCCACGGCAGCATCGTCAATGTCTCGTCCGTGCTGGGCCGCATCGGCGCGCCAGGCGCTTCGGTCTATACCGCCAGCAAGCACGCCGTCGAAGGCCTGACCAAGTCGGCGGCATTGGAAGTCGCCGGGACCGGCGTGCGCATCAACGCCGTCGCACCCGGCCCGATCGAGACGGGCATGCTGAACCGCTTCGTCGGCAACGAGGAGAACAAGGCCGGGCTATTGGCCGGCATCCCCGCCGGCCGTGCCGGTACCGCCGACGAGATTGCCCAGACCATCGTCTTCCTGGCCTCGGCCAAGGCGCCGTTCCTCACCGGCCAGTCCGTTGCCGTCGACGGCGGCAGGCTGGCGGCGTAATCCGCATGGGCGACCGGCCTTCGCGGACGGTCGCCCATGGCCATGATCGGGTCTAAGCTCGCCCCGCCGCAGACGAAGGAATTCGATGCCATGACCGCCAAGGCCATCAAGCTCCCCGGTGCCGATCATCCGATCACCATCGCGCGCAACCCCGCCCGCGTCGTCGTTTCCGTGGCCGGGCGGATCATCGCCGATACCACGGCGGCGCTGGCCCTGCGCGAGGCGGATTATCCGGCGGTCCAGTACATCCCGCGCCGGGATGTCGACATGACCCTGCTGGTGCGGACCGACCACGTCACCTACTGCCCCTACAAGGGCGATTGCGCCTATTACACCATCACCGATGCGCCGCGCGGGGCCAACGCCGTGTGGACCTACGAGGCACCCTATGCCGCAGTGGCGCCGATCAAGGATCACCTGGCCTTCTACCCCGATCGCGTGACGATCGAGGAACGGCCCGCGACCTGAACCTTCCTGGAAAGTCGACATGAGCGTTCTGTTCTCCCCCGCCACCTTGCGTGGCCTGACCCTGTCCAACCGCATCGTGATATCGCCCATGTGCCAGTATTCGGCGCAGGGTGGCAAAGCCATGGCCTGGCACATGATCCACCTGGGCAATCTCGCCCTGTCGGGCGCCGGCATGCTGATCACCGAGGCGACGGCGGTCGAGCCCGAGGGCCGCATCTCCCCCGCCGATCTCGGCCTGTGGGATGACGAGACCGAGGCGGCGCTGGTGCCGGTGCTGGCTGCCATCCGCCGGCATTCCAAGGTCGCCGTCGCCGTGCAGCTTGCCCATGCGGGGCGCAAGGCCTCCAGCCATGTGCCGTGGGAGGGCGGACAATTGATCCCGGCCGACCAGGGCGGCTGGCGACCCTATGCCCCGTCGGCCGTGCCGCAGAAGGACGGCGAGGCAGCACCCCTGGCGCTCGATGCCGCCGGCCTGGCGCGGGTACGCGAGGCTTTCGCGGCGGCGGCCCGCCGGGCAGACCGGCTGGGCATCGACGCGATCGAAATCCACGCGGCCCATGGCTACCTGTTGCATCAATTCCTGTCCCCCCTCGCCAATCGACGGACCGATGAATACGGCGGCTCGCTGGAGAACCGGTTGCGCTTCCCGCTCGAGGTTTTCGATGCGGTGCGCGCGGCCTTCCCGGCGGACAAGCCGGTCGGCATCCGGGTCTCGGCCTCGGACTGGGTCGCCGGCGGCTGGGACCTGGAACAGACCGTGGTTTTCGCCCATGCCCTGAAGGCCCGCGGCGTCGACTGGATCGATGTCTCCTCGGGCGGCGTATCGCCACAGCAGCGCATCGCCCTGGGCCCGGGTTATCAGGTGCCCTTCGCCCAGGCGGTGAAGGCGGCCACGGGCGTCAACACCATGGCCGTGGGCCTGATCACCGAGGCAAAACAGGCCGAGGAAATCGTCGCCAGCGGCCAGGCGGATTTCGTGGCGCTGGCCCGCGGCATCCTCTACGACCCGCGCTGGCCCTGGCATGCGGCGGCCGAACTGGGCGCCACCGTCGAGGCCGCGCCGCAGTTCTGGCGCTCGCCCCCGCATGCGCACAAGGCCCTGTTCGGCGACACGGTCACCGGCGCGCGCTGAGGTGACAAGCATGGCAAAGGCACCGGCGGTCGCGATCTACGGCATCAAGAACTGCGATACGATGAAGAAGGCGCGCACCTGGCTCGAGGGCCGGGGCGTCGCCTATGACTTCCATGATTACAAGGTGTCGGGCATCGGGCGCGAGGTGCTCGAAGGCTGGGCGCGCAAGGTCGGGTGGGAAGTGCTGCTCAACCGCGCCGGCACCACGTTCCGCAAGCTGCCCGATGCAGCCCGGGCGGACCTGACCGAGCCCAAGGCCATCGCCCTGATGCTGGACCAGCCGTCGATGATCAAGCGCCCGGTGCTGGATGTCGGCGGCCGGCTGACCGTGGGCTTCAAGCCCGAGGTCTATGCCGACATCTTCGACTGAAGCCCGCTTTTCCTGATCAGCAAACCGGGGCGGCGGCGCGAAGGCCGGTGCCGTGCGGCGGCCTGGCATCGGTCGAGCTGGCATGGACCCGGTTGCGGCCCGCGGCCTTGGCGCCGTACAGGGCCTTGTCGGCGGCGGCGATCAGCGCGTCGGCGGTCTGGCCATCGCGCGGAAAGGTCGCGATCCCGAAGGAGGCGGTCACCGGGATCAGCACCTTGTCGAAAGGGATCGGCGTGGCGGCCAGCGAGCGGCGCAACTGCTCGGTGCGTTCGATCGCGATCGCCGTTGTCACCCGTGGCAACACCAGTAGGAATTCCTCGCCGCCATAGCGGCAGTAGATGTCGCTGCTGCGGGCATGGCCTTTCATCAACTCGCCGAAGGCGCGCAGCACCTCGTCACCGGCAAGGTGCCCGAAGCGGTCGTTCACCGACTTGAAATGGTCGAGATCACCCAGGATCACGCTGACCTCGTGGCCATGGCGCTGGGCCAGGGTCAGTTCCCGGGCCAGGGTGTCGTCGAGATAGCGGCGGTTGTAGAGGCCGGTCAGCGCGTCATGGGTCGATTGCTCGCGCAGCCTTTCCTGAAGCGCCTGCACCTCGCGCTCGGCGCGGGCGCGTTCGGTTACATCCATGACCAGGCTGAGCAGGACGCGCTTGCCGGCGAGTTCCATCACGCCGCCCTGAATTTCGATGTCGAGGACGATGCCGTCCTTGCGCCGCCCATGGAAAACGTAGTGGGCCTGGTCGACCTCGCCGCTGAGACGCTTGCGCAGATTCTCCGCCACCAGGGGGCGATCTTCTTCGACCGTCAGGTCGATGGCACCCATCCCGCGCAGCTCCTCCGCGCTATAGCCGAAAATCGCTTCGAACTTGGCATTGGCATAGGTGAACTTGCCGTCCTCGATCGTGACGATGCCGACCATGGACTGAGTCACCAGGCCGCGGAATTTCGCTTCCGACTCGCGCAGGGCCCGCGTGATCTTTTCGTTCTCGCGCAGCGCCGCCTCCACTTCAGCGGTACGCTTGCGAACCTGCTCCTCCAGCAGGATGGCGGTCTGGAACAGGCTGAAATCGGAAGCCTGCACGCTGGTGCTGCGCTCCGCGCGATCCATCAGCGCCCGCACCATCTTGTTCAGCCGGGCGACCTCCTTCTCCAGTGCCAGCATACCCGGGTCAGGTCCCGGCAACGACAGATCAGGCATCGTGGCCTCCGGCCGGGGCGGCCCCGATGGCAACGCCGATCAGCGTCTGGTTCACATGCACGCCGTGGTACTGCTCGCCATAGGTGTTGAAGCCGACCGCATTGTTCTGCGCGAACAACTGGCCCACCCGGTCTTCCAGGCCGTTTTGCGCGATTTCCAGTTTGCGGAGAATGCAGTCGCTGGCGAAAATCAGTTGGGGCTGGCCGATTTCGGCGCGGATCTGCGAAAACGTCTGCTCCAGGTTGTTCACCAGGTTCTGACCCCGGGCGACCCGCAGGACCAGGCCCTCCTCGATTGCGCAGAAGAAAGTCAGGCTGCCGTCGGGGTTGGCTTTCTGGATCGAGCGGACATAGTTCGTGCCGTCGATCATGACCACCACCGGCCAGGCGGCAAAGCGGCTGGGGTCGAGGTCGCGGGCATCGACGCCCAGCAGGTGCGCGTATTCTTCCGCCGCCGGCAGCCCATTGATTTCGTTGACCACGCGCAGCCGGCTGTCGGCCTGGGTGACGACCAGCCGGTCGTCCATGGCGACGAAGTGCTGGGTCTTGAACAGCTTGAACGGCAAGGGGGTGGTGATCAGGACCAGGGCGGCGTTGTCGGTCTGAAACCGGCCGCCGAAATAGACATAGGTCTTCCCGAAGTTCAGGCCGTCGCCCGCCGATCCGCCGACCAGCGGCAGATGGCCCAGCGCGCTCTGCAGGCTGCGGGTGACCGGCTCTTCGCGCACGGACGAGCCGTCGATCAGCAGAAGGGCAAAGCTGTTGTCGGCGTCGGCCTGCGGTGCCTGGCTTTTCAGGCGCTCCAGCAGGGCTTCGGCGAAGGCCTGGCCCTTGGCGATGTCGAACTGCTGAAGCTGCTCCAGTTGGCCGCAGACGATATCGAAGCTTTCGGCTGGAAAGCTCATCCCGCTGAGGCTGTGGTCCCGGCAGCCCGCCGGTCCGATCTCCCCGGCCGTGGTGCAGCCCACCACCTGGATACCATCGAACAGGTGCCGCATTTCTTCGGCGAGGGCCTCGAGGTCGTAGTCGCTGGAACAAAAGAACACCACCAGGGCCGTGTCAGGCCGGGCCACCGCGGCGTGGAATTCGCGCACGGCCTCGCGGGCATCGCGTGCGCATGATTGCGCCCTGCGGATGATTGCCGGTTCTTTCATGTTTGTTCCCTCGCACCTTTGTCAGTGCCGGTTATTGCTTGGCCCTTTTTGAGCGCTGCTTACTTTGTCCCGAAGCAAGTTTCCCGAGTATTGCTTCAAGCCATTTAAAAAACTTAAACGTCGAGTTGTCGGGATGGGGGCGGTTTTTATGCGAAGCGTGGCAGGCGCGGCCGGCCCGCCCGCGGCCCGGCAAATTTGGGGTTCCCAAGCCGTTTCCTTGTCGGGTAACAACGTGGGCAAAGGGCTGCCGCGAACTCGATCACTCTGAGGGGAACCACATGTTCAAGGAATTCAGGGAATTCATCATGCGCGGCAACGTCCTTGATCTCGCCATCGGCGTGATCATCGGCGCGGCCTTCGGCAAGATTGTGACCTCGCTGGTCGACGACATCATCATGCCGCCGATCGGCCTGGTCCTGGGCGGCATCGATTTCTCGGGCCTCTACATCAACCTGTCGGGTGTCGCCTACGACTCGCTGGCGGCGGCGCGCCAGGCCAAGGCGGCGGTCATTGCCTACGGCGCCTTCATCAATGTGCTGATCCAGTTCCTGATCGTCGCTTTCGCGATCTTCCTCCTGGTGAAGCTGGTCAACCGGTTGGTCCGCAAGCCCGAGGCAGCACCCGCCGCGCCGCCGGCGCCCACGCCGACGGAAACCCTGTTGACCGAAATCCGCGACGCCCTGAAGTCCCAGGCAAACTGAACGCCGCAACGCTCGCGAAGGCGGGGCCCTGGCCCCGCCTTCCGGATCAGCCGCGCGGGATGATGGAGCCGGCGCGGCCGCTCTGCCATTCGCCGGCGTCGATCCTGCCGTCGTGATTGGCATCGATCCTGGCAAAGCTGCCGTCGATGCGCGCGGTCTGCTCGGCCGGCGGCAGGGCCAGGAAGGCCTTCACGCGGTCGGGCTTCGTGTCGGCGATGCGCTTGATCATCATCTGGCTGCCGGCCTCGAATTCGGCCCTGGTGACGACACCGTCACGATCGGCATCGAGTTTCTTGAAGCGTGCCTGCTTGGCGGCGGCGTGCCGGTCTGCCGTTGGTGCACCGGCCGGCGGTGCACTGGCGGCCGGTGCAGCGGCGGTCGGCGCCTGGTCGGCCAGGGCGGGCGAGACGGTGGCTGCGCCGGCGATCAGCAGGGCGGCGAGGCCGGCGACAAAGCGGTGGGCAACAGCGGTCATCAGCCAGGACTCCTTATCGTAAGGGCGACGATCGTCGCCTGCCGGGTTGAACGGCCGGACGGGGCGATCTCCTGCGGCGATCAGCCGGGCAGCAGCGGGCTGGGCCGGGCCGATGCCCATTCCCGGTCGTCGATCCTGCCGTCGCGATTGGCATCGATCGAGGCAAAGCGCTGGTCGAAGCGCAGCTTCTGCTCGTCGGGCGTCAGCAGCAGGAAGCGCTCGGCCAGGTCGGGATCGCGGCCGGCCAGTTCCTTGACCAGGCCGGTGCTCCTGGCATCGAATTCGGCCTTGGTGACGATGCCGTCACTGTCGACATCCATCATCCGGAACAGCGCCGACTTCATTTCCGAGCGCACAGCGGCGGGGGCGTCGGCCGGGGCGGCGGTGCTCAGGGCCGCCCAGGCGATGCCCAGCAGCGCCAGGCCGGCAACGTGACCCGGCTTGATGATTGACATGATCGAACTCCGTACCGGAAGCACTGTGCTTGCGATTCTTGAACGGAGTAACGCGGCCTCTCCTGCGCCGGTTGCGTGAGCGCCGTCAATCCTCGACGAAAACAACCTCGCGCCGGCGCGCCACGCCCGGCAGGAACACGACGATCAGGGCGATGGCCGCCACCGCCAGCAGCCCGGCGCTGAGCGGGCGCTCGACGAACACCGCCGGATTGCCGTGAGAGATGATCATGGCGCGGCGCAGATGCTCCTCCAGCATCGGCCCCAGCACGAAGCCCAGCAGCAGGGGCGCCGGCTCGCAATCCAGCTTGACCAGGACGTAGCCCAGGAAGCCGAAGACCGAGACGGTATAGAGGTCGAAGGCGTTGTTGTTGACGCTGAGCACGCCGACGCAGCAGAAGGCCAAGATCGCCGGGAACATCGAATAATAGGGGATGGTCAGCATCTTCACCCACAGCCCGACCAGCGGCAGGTTGAGCATGATCAGCATCAGGTTGCCGATCCACATGGAGACGATGATGCCCCAGAACAGCGCCGGCTCGTCGGTCGCCACATTGGGCCCCGGCGTGATGCCCTGGATGATCAGGGCGCCGATCATCATGGCCATCACCGGGTTGGCGGGAATGCCTAAGGTCAGCATCGGGATGAACGAGGTCTGGGCGCCGGCATTGTTGGCCGATTCCGGTGCTGCCACGCCCTCGATCGCACCCTTGCCGAAGCGCTCGGGCGTCTTCGACAGTTTCTTCTCGAGCGTATAGGCGGCGAAGGACGACAGGATCGCGCCGCCGCCGGGCAACACGCCCAGGACCGAGCCCAGCAGGGTGCCGCGCACGATCGGCGCCGCCATCTGCTTCAGGTCGGCGCGGGTCGGCATCAATCCGGTTACGTGCTTCACCGCCACCTCGCGGTCGTGCTCGTTCTCAAGGTTGCGCACGATCTCGGCGATGCCGAAGATGCCCACCGCCACCGCGACGAAATTCAGACCATCGGCCAGTTGCGTCACGTCGAAGGTGAAGCGCGGGGTGCCGGTGAACACGTCGGTCCCGATCAGCCCCAGCAGCAATCCCGTCACCACCATGGCCAGCGCCTTGAGCACCGAGCCGTGGGCCAGGGCGATCGAGAAGACGAGGCCCAGGATCAGCAGCGAGAAATTCTCGGCCGGGCCGAATTCCAGGGCCAGCTTGGTCAGCGGCGGGGCGAACAGGACCAGCACGAAGGTGGCGAAGGTGCCGGCGACGAAGGAGCCGATCGCCGCCGTCGCCAGGGCCGGGCCGGCGCGTCCCTGGCGTGCCATCTGATAGCCGTCGATGGCGGTGACGGCGGACGATGATTCACCCGGCATGTTGATCAGGATGGCGGTGGTCGAGCCGCCGTACTGGGCGCCGTAGTAGATCCCGGCCAGCATGATCAGGGCCGCGACCGGCGCCAACGCGAAGGTGATCGGCAGCAGCATGGCGATGGTCGCCGTGGGGCCGACGCCCGGCAGCACGCCGACCAGGGTCCCCAGGAAGACGCCGATGAAGCAGTAGAGCAGGTTGCCGGTGGTGAAGGCCGTGTCGAAGCCCAGTGCCAGGTTGTCGAGTAACTCCATGCGACGCCCCCGTCAGAAAGTCAGCCAGCGCCCGAACAAGACGAGCGGCAGGCCCAGGCCGAAATAGAAAACGGCGACGCAAAAGGCCGTCAGGCCAACGGCGAGACAGACGGCGAGAACGGCATGCATCCGCTGCGAGGCATAGGCCGTGATCAGGGCCACGAGGGCAATGGCGAGCACGAAGCCCAGGCCACGCGCGGTCAGGCCGAACACCACCGGTGCCAGCAGGACCAGCGCCAGGCCCCGCCACGGCACCGGGGTCGAGGCCGGCGTCGCCGTACCGATGCCGCGCAGGATGATGATCGCCCCCAGCGCGACCAGCAGGCAGGACAGGATCAGCGGGAACATCCCGGGCCCCATCTTGAGGCGGGTGCCCAGGTCGAGCCCGTTTGCCTGCAGGCCGAAGAAGGCACCGATCACGATGAAGACGAGACCGGCGCCCAAGTCCTTGCGATTGATCGTCATGCTGCGCCCCGCTTCCCCCGTTGCACTGCCACTGTGCGTCCTTCGACAGGCTCAGGATGAGGGGAATCTTCATGGCAGAAAGATTTCCCTCATGGTGAGCCTGTCGAACCACGCAACCAGGCCGATCCCGGCCTTCAGTCGGCGTAGACGCCGGCCGACTGGATGACCGGTGCCCAACGGGCGATCTCGGCCTTCAGCTTGGCTTCCAGCGCTGCCGGCGTGGCATCCGCCGCTGAAACCGGGGCGGTGCCGAGTTCGGCAAAGCGGGCGATCACCGTTTCGTCGACCAGGGCCTTCTGCAAGGCGTCTTCGAGCTTGGCGATGATCTCGGGCGCGGTGCCCTTGGGCGTGTAGATGCCGTGCCAGATGCCGAATTCGAGGCCGGGCAGGCCGGCTTCGGCCATGGTCGGCAGGTCGGGCAGGCTAGGTACCCGGGCCTTGGTGGTCACGGCATAGGCCTTGACCGTGCCCGCCTTGATCTGGCCGGTGGTGTTGGTGGTCTGGTCGCACATGAAGTCGACCTGGCCGCCCAGGAGGTCGGTCATGGCCGGGCCGGTGCCCTTGTAGGGAACCGTGGTCAGCGGCGTCTCGATCGCCTGCATGAACAGCATGCCGCACAGATGCGAGGCGGCGCCGATGCCGGCATTGGCATAGGTCACCGTATCCTTGTGCGCTTTGACATACTCGATCAGGCCCTTGAGGTCGGTCGCCGGCATGTCCTTCTTGGCGATCATGACCATCGGCACTTCAGTCACCAGGCCGACATAGTCGAAATCTTCCAGCGGCTTGTAGGCGAGCTTGCGGTAGAGGGTGGCGCTGGTCGCCATGCCGATGTGATGCAGCAGCAGGGTGTAGCCGTCGGGGTCGGCCTTGGCCACGCGGGCCGCGCCCAGGGTGCCGCCGGCGCCGCCGACATTCTCGACGATCACCTGCTGGCCCAGCGTCTTGGTCATGGATTCCGCGACCAGCCTGGTCACGGTGTCGGTCGGGCCGCCGGCCGAGAACGGGACCACGATGGTGATCGCCCGCGAGGGATAGGTTTCGGCCTGCGCCGCGCCCAACCCGGCTGCGGCAAAGACCATGGCGGCACTGGCGGCGACGAGCCACTTCTTCATTATGTCCTCCCTTGTCGACCAGGCTTGTAACCGTCTGGTTTCGCTTAGGGAGGATAACGAGGTGGGTCGCCCTTGGCGACCGCTTTTGCCAGCGACGATAGTCTAAGCCGGTATCGTTGCTGAGGGCGGCAGATGGTAGGCGGCGAAGGGATCGCCGCCATAGGCCAGGACCCGCTCCTTCACGAAAGCCTCGTCGTCATCGGAGAAGTGGCGCCGCGAGGAGCCGATCTTGCCCTCGCGCACCTTGCCGCCGCTGGGGTCGCCGGAAGCGCGCTTGAGGCGCCAGTTATCGAAATAGTTGGTTATTTCATAGATTTTCATCTTTTCGAACGAACAGAAATCGACTGATTTCAGGATGTACTCGTCGATTATCTCGGTGACCCCCATCCACTGCAGCGTAGAACGCAGTGCACCGGCGGGATCTGCATGCATCTCTTCATAGGAAAGCACATGAAATTCCGCGGCCAGGGCCCTGTTATCGTACCAGCGGCATCTGGCCGTCATGAGTTTGTCGATGCCCGTGCACGGATCGCGGATGAAGTCGTGCAGGCTGCCGTCGAAGGTCTTGTCCCGGTGGCGGGCGTGGTGATAGGCGGAAACCAGCGTGTCGCGCGGTTCGCGCACCAGCAGGATGACCCTGCGTCCCTGCCACGAGGCCGGCGCCGCGACGACCTTGCGCGAAGGGGCGATGCCGTCGGTGAAATTTGCCCCGTTGTGCGAATAGACCAGACCGGCCGTGCCAGCCATCCGGCTCAACTCATCGAGTTGAAAGGCCTGTTGTTCGGGAACCCCGCAAAGCTGACACAAGTAATGGCCGAGGAGGACGCGGTGCCATGTCCTGCCCGATTTTGGAAAGGAAATGAGAAAAGTGTCGGCTGCATTCCGGTCGGCAACGAATTGCCGCCAGTAGGCGCGTTCGATGCGTCGGGCCCGAAATTTTCCGCTGATGTATTCGGGAATTGCTGCAAGGTCCATGTCGCTGAATATTCCAAGACCGTTGTGGGCGAGCAGGGGCATCGGCCCGCCGCTCGCCACGACGAAACCCATGTCTTTTGGTGATGCAGGTGGTCGCCGGGGCTAGTTGCCGGCTGAATCCTGGTCGCTGGAAATGGTCATCGTCGAGGCTCCGTCTGGGGTTGCCTCGGAAGAACGCACCAGGATTGTCGTTCCTTCGCCGTCAGGCGACAAAAAACGGCCGCCGCTCAGACCCGGATCGCGGGCGTCGTCGCCTTGAAGCTCTCGCGCCCGGCAATGCCGTGGAACCAGCGCTTGAGCGTGGGATACATGTCGAGGGCTTCCTCGCCTTCGGGCGTCTTCTCGATCCAGTAGATGAGCGGGGCCAGGAACAGGTCGGCCAGGGTCATGGTCCCGCCGGCGAGGTAGCGGCTGCGGCACAGGATCTCGTCGATTACGCCCAGTTGCTCGCGCATGATGGCGCTGTGTTCGCTGATGACGTCCTCGTTCGGCAGTTGCCCGTCCAGGGGGGCGACCAGCCGCTGGGTCACCAGGCCCGTGATCATGCTGTCGTAGAGATAGTCCGAGGTGGCGCTGATCCATTGATCCATGCGCGCCGTTTCGAAACTGTCGGCGGGTTGCAGCGACGGCCCCGGCAGTTCGCGGTCGAGGTAGCGGGCGATGGCGAGTGATTCGTAAATCACCACGCCGCGGTAGCGCATCACCGGGACCCGGGCGAAAGGATGGCGCACGCCGTCCAGCACGCCGCCGGGAATCATTTCGAAGAAGTCGTGATCCTGGCCCTTTTCCGCGCAGACCATGCGAATGGTCCAGCAGTAGGTGCTGGTGGGTATCCCGAAGATCTGGGGCCGATCGGACATGCAGCGCTCCTCCCTCAACCCGCAATAGATGGGGAAGGTCGAGGGCCGAAAAAGGGGTTACGTCGAAACGGGGGCAAGATCGCGGGCAAAGCGGTGGGCATTTTCGACGTAATGCAGGGCCTGCATGGTCAGAATCTGTGTCTGCGCCTCGGAAACCTGGCGGATGATCCGGCCGGGACTGCCCATGACCAGCGAGCCGTCGGGGATTTCCTTGCCCTCGCCGATCAGGCTGTTGGCGCCGATGATGCAGTTGCGGCCGATCCTGGCATTGTTGAGGATCACCGAATTGATGCCGATCAGCGTGTTGTCGCCGATCGTGCAGCCATGCAGCATGACCTTGTGGCCGACGGTGACATGGCTGCCCACGGTCAAGGGCACGCCGTCGTCGGTGTGCAGGACCGAGCCGTCCTGGATGTTGGTGTTCTCGCCGATGACGATGGGGTCGTTGTCGCCGCGCAGCACGGCGTTGAACCAGATGCTGGCATTGCGCTTGAGAATGATCGAGCCGATCACGATCGCGCTGGGCGCAATCCAGACGCCCTCCTCGCAGACCACCTCACGCGTGCCCAACCGGTAGATCATCGTTTGCCACCCCCGAAATTCGTGGCGGCAGCATGCCCCGGCTGCCCCGCCCGGCGCAATCTCGGCGTAGGGCTTCAAGCCTGGCCGCGGACAGGCCGGGCGGTGCGCTGCAACAGGCGCGCGCCGATGAGGCGGGTCATCAGGATCACGATCAGGGTCGACCCGCCGTGCCACAGCAGGATCATGATCGTCGCGTCGAGCTCGTGATAGAAGCTGAGGCCGGTCGCCGACAGGGCGGCGACACCCAGGGCGCCCATGGTCATGGTCTCCAGCGGCCGGAAGGCCGTGGCGTAGCGCAGCGCCCAGCCCAGCAGCAGGCCCAGGGGCACGCTGGTCCCCACGATGGTCAGGAAGCAGCCGAAGCTGGTGCCCAGCTTGAAGCCGTCCGGGCCGCGCTCGATCCAATCGGTCAGGCAGCCGTAGCCGATCGAGAGGGCCCACAGCGCCAGGGCGGGCAGGGGCAGCAGGGACCAGTTCGGCGACCGGTCGGGCAGGCTGATCATGAAGGCCGCGACGATCGCCGTCACGCCGCTCGCCAGGCTCGCCAGGATTTGCAGGGCGAGTTTCGTCTCGACCAGCTTGGCCCACATGTGGTGGAAGCCGTGCGCTTCGTTCAGGCCGTGGAACGCGGCGGTCGCGGCGATGACGACGACGGCGCCGAGCAGCCAGAGGCAGGCACGGCGCAAAGGCGGCGACAGGCGTCGCACGGGCTTTGCCTGCCGCGTCAGTTCCTCGATCAGTCGGTCGGTCTCCACCGTCACGTCAATGGTTCCTAGCCTTACTCGTCAACCGCCCGCCCGCCCGACAGGGCGGCGCGCAACGCCTTGTACGCCCGGTGCCCGGCAACCTTCAGGGCCCCCACCGACATGCCGCTGACGGCCGAAGCCTCCTTCAGCGACAGGTCCTGAAACTTCAACAGCTCTACTGCACGCCGCTGCCCTTCGGGAAGGGCCGCCACCGCCGCATGCAGGGCGGCGTGGTCGGGCTCCTCCGCAGGTTGGTTCGCCGCGGCGGTCGTAAAGGTTTCGTCATCCGGCGCGACCACGACCTCGCGGCCGTCGCGCCGGATCAGGCCGCGCAGGCGATCGATGATCCGGCGCCTGGCAATGGCGACCAGCCAGGGGCGAAACGGCCTCGCGGGATCGTAGGTGTGGCGCACCCGGTGAATGGTCAGGAGGATTTCCTGCACCACGTCTTCGACTTCGCCGGCGTCGCGCAGATAGCGCCGGACCTGGCGCCGCAGATAGGGCGTGACGGTGCGCAGCAGCGATGCATAGGCCCGCTGGTCGCCGTTCTGGGCCGCGGCCATCAGCTCGGCCAGGACTGCACCGTCATCCGCCGGATCGCTCATCCGCTGGAAATCCCCCGTCGCCGTCGCGACTCGCTGGACACAATAGCGCCAAAGCATGGCAATTCGAGAGCCGGTGTAACCTCTGCGCTTTACCGGCGAACCAGTTGACGAGGCCGGTTGTTGTTGGCCATTCGGCCGCCGGCGCCTCGCCGCTTCTGCAAGCCATTGAAATCAGGGGAAGAAAAATGTCACTCGCGTCCAAGATCGCCACGGCGTCGCTGCTCGCCACGGCCGTAACCGCCGCCGTCGGCCTGGCTTCGACCGGTGCCTACGCGGCCGACAATGAAAAGTGCTTCGGCATTGCCAAGGCCGGCCAGAACGACTGTCAGACGGCCAAGTCGTCGTGTGCCGGCACCTCGACCATCGACCACCAGAAGGATGCCTGGAAATACGTGCCCAAGGGCACCTGCGCCCAGGCCGGCGGCACGCTCGAGCCGGGCTGATCCGATGTCGGCGCGCGCCATGACGGCCTTGCCGGACCGGATGGACCGGTGCGGGATCGGCCTGCGCGCGCCCCATCTCGATGCGGTCGCCGGCGGGCAAGCCGATCCCGCCTGGGTCGAGATCCATGCCGAAAACCACATGCTGGACGGTCCCGGCGGCGATCGCCTGGCAGCGGTGCGGCGCGATCGGCCGGTCTCGATTCACGGCGTCGGTCTCTCGCTGGGCTCGGCCGGCGGGATCGACCGGGATCATTTGTCGCGGCTGGTGCGCCTGGTCGAGCGGGTCGAGCCGGTCCTGGTCTCCGAGCACCTGGCCTGGTCGGTCGCCGGCGGCCACTATTGGAACGACCTGCTGCCCCTGCCGTTGACCGCCGAGGCGCTCGACGTCATGGCGGCCAATGTCGCCCTGGTCCAGGACGCGCTCAAGCGCCCGATCCTGGTCGAGAACCCCTCCAGCTATCTGTCCTTCGAGGCGAGCGAGATGGGCGAGGGGGAATTCCTCGGGCATCTGGCCCGGCGGACCGGCTGCGGCGTCCTGCTCGATCTCAACAATCTCTATCTCAGCGCCTGCAACCTGGGCCGCGATCCGCTGGCCGACCTGGAGGCGATGCCGCTGGGCTGTGTGGGCGAGATTCATTTGGCCGGGCACACCCTGGTCGACCTGGGTGATGCGCAGATCCGGATCGACGATCACGGCAGCGCCGTGGCCGATGCCGTCTGGGATCTGTTCGCGCTCACCCGTCGCCGTCTGGGGCCGGTGCCGGCCCTGGTCGAATGGGACAGTGCCTTGCCCCGGTCGAGCGATTGTTGGCGCAAGCCGCCAAGGCTGACCGGCCGCCGGTTCCGGAGGCGCGCCATGCGCTTGGCTGAGCTTCAGGGGACATTCGCCCAGGGCTTGCGAACGGGCGAGATGCCGCCGGCCCTGGTGGCCCAGGTCGGCGCCTCCGGCATGGCGCCCGCTAGGCGCCTGGCGATTCATCGCAATCATGTGCGCATCACCTTGAGCGCCGCTCTGGCGCTGCATTTCCCCGTCGTCGCCAGGCTGGTCGGCAATGAGGCCTTCGCGGCGATCGCCAACCGCTTCATCGCGGCCCATCCGCCGACCGATCCGGTGTTGAGCCGCTTCGGCGCGTTGCTGCCGGATTTCCTGGCCCGGGAAGAGGCCCTATCCGGCCTGCCCTACGTGGCGGCGGTGGCACACCTGGAATGGGCGCGCCATGGCGCGGCACTTGCGCCGTCCAGGGCCGTGTTCAGTGCCCTTGGCCTGGCCGGCATCGCCCCGGCCGACCTCGACACCCTGAGCCTGGCCTTGCCACCCTCGGCCGCGCTGATCCAGTCCCGCTGGGCGGTCGATCGGCTGTGGCTGGCCAATCAGGAAGGCTGCGACGGCACGCCCGACGGGCTGATCGACGAGGCCCGCCGGCTCGCGGTCTGGCGCGACGGCGGGGACATGATTCGGGTTGCGCGGTTGGGCGAGGGCGACTGGGCGTTTCTGGACGCCGTGGCCAAGGGCGCGCGCCTCGGCGATGCGGCGGCGGCGGTCGTGCGGGCCGGGGCGGAAGCCGAACTTGGCGAGATTCTGGCCGCCGCCCTGGGGCGCGGCCTGTTGTGCCGGGCCGAAACCTGAAATCCGGGGAGGGGACGAGATCATGACGATGAGCGATACGGGCGGCGTGCGGGCCGGCGGCGGCCTGCGCGAGGCGGCCGCCACCGCCGGGGTGGTTCTGCTGCCCCTGGGGCTGCTGGCATTGCGGTTGGGGGTGGGCCTGGTGTTCTGGAAATCGGCCAGCACCCGGTTCGATGGTTTCGGCTTGAGCGACAGCGCCATCAGCCTGTTTGCCGAAATTTACAAGGTGCCGCTGCTGCCGCCTGAAATCGCGGCCTATCTCGGCACGGCGGCCGAGGCGACGGGGGCCTGGCTGCTGTTCCTGGGCCTGTTCACGCGCTTTGGCGCCGTCATCCTGCTGGGCGTCACCATGATGATCCAGCTCGTGGTGCCGTTCACCGGCGACGGCATCGCCTTCAATGCCGTCGAGTTCTGCCTGTGGGGCGGTGCCCTGCTGGTGCTGCTGGTCCAGGGGGGCGGGACCTTGTCGGCCGATCGGCTGTTGTCCTTTGTGTTCGGGCGGCACTGATCTGCTAGTATCGCCGCCGACACGCAGGATCGAGGCGATGCCGAAAGTGTGGGCGACGATAGGCTTGGCGGCGGCCTTCGGGCTGGTCGCGGGGGCGCCGGGGACGGCCTTCGCCGACACACCGGCCGCCGTGCCGGCGCAAGGGCCCGCGCCGTCGCCGCTGCCGCCCTTGGAAAGCCGCGAGATCGCCACCCGGCCGTCGCCCAAATCGCCCCAAGACCTGTTGTTGCCCGGCGAAACGCTGCACCGGCGCTGGGCCGACCCCACTCAGCCCGACGCCCCGGGCAAGCCGCCGTCGGCGGCACGGCCGGCACCATCGCGGTCCGCCGCCGTTCTGCCGCCGCCGGTGCGTGTCACGCCGATGCCCGCGGCGCCCGCCGCACCGGTGGTCGCCGCCCCGATAAGGCCGGCCAGGCCGGCACCGGCCGCGGCCGTGCCGCCGCGCAAAAAGGGCCAGGGGCCTGCGCCCGTGCTTCGGCTGGGCCCCGCGAACTGCGGCGGGCAGTATTTCCTGGACGGCGTGGCGGTGGATGCCATGGGACGGCCCTGCGCCGGCTTCTAGCCCCGCCGGTGTCAGACTGTTGTCGTGCGACTGGACGAGCGCGCGCCGGGGTGCGACAAGCTGTTGATGTCTTTGTCGGATTCCGGGGGTAAGGCGTGGCTTCCAAAGAACAATCGGGTGTTCGCCGAAAGAAAGCTGCAGATAAGCCCGAGACCCAGCCGTGGGGCAATCCCGGGGCTTGGAAGGTTGACGAGGCGGTCCAGGCCAAGGTTCCGGCAGGGCCGCGGGTCGACGGGCGGGTGGCGCGGTCGCACCGTACCCGCGCGGCGGTGCTCGACGCCCTGATCGCCCTGCTCGAGGAGGGCCATTTCAAGCCGCCCGCCAAGGTCATCGCCGAGCGCTCGGGCGTGTCCACCCGCTCGATCTTTCAGCATTTTCCCGATCTCGAGACCCTGTTTTCGGCGGCGGTCCAGCGCGAGGTGAACCGCTTCGCGCCGCTGGTCCAGCCGATCCGGCCCGATGCCACGCTGGCGGTGCGCCAGAACGCCCTGATCAAGCAGCGCTTCGACCTGTTCGAGCGGGCCGGCAACATCTGGCGCGCCGGCTTGCTGGAAGAACCGATTTCGACCACGCTGCAAACCACCTATCGGCATCTGGAACATATCTTCCGGGTGCAGATCGAGGTCACCTTCAAGGCCGAACTGGCCTCGCTGCGCCCGCCGCGGCGCAAGATCGTGATCCGGCAGATCGCGGCCGTCACCGGCTTCCACGCCTGGTATGCCCTGCGTCGGGCCGAAGACCTCGAGGTTTCCCCGGCGCAGGCCGCCATGACGCAGGTCTTCCTGGCCCTGCTGCCAGAATGACGCCGGTGTCGCAGCGTCAAGCAGGCGAATTCGTGAAAACGTCGGATTTCCGCGCCAAAGCTGCGGTGATCATCGTTGACGCGGCAAGCGGTGCGGCCTAAGAGCGTTGGGATTACGGGGTTAGTTGCGCTCCAATAACGAATGTGACACTTGGGACCGAACCGCATCGCGGTCGGCGTTAAAGATAACCGGCAACGACCGGCGGGGAAGGGGAGCCTTGATGCTGCAGATCATCGAGAATTTTTTATTCAGATTCAGGGCCTATATCCTGATCACGCTCGCCATCGTGACCGTCTTCATGGCGTATTTCGCCAGCGGCCTGCGGATGGACGCCGGCTTCGAGAAGATGCTGCCGATCGGCCATGAGTACATCGACACCTTCCAGAAGTACCGGGACGATTTTGCCGGCGGCAACCGCATCATCATCGTGCTGGAGGCCGCCCCCGACGCCCAGGGCAAGCGGACGATCTTCACGCCGGAATACCTGAAGGTCCTGAAGGCCGCCACCGACGACGTGTTCTACATCTCCGGCGTCTCGCGCCCGACGCTCGCCTCCCTGTGGACCCCCAATACCCGCTTCCTCGAAATCACCGAGGAGGGCATCAACGCCGGCGACGTCATCCCCGCCGAATTCCAGGCGGATGCCGCCTCGATGGCGCTGGTCCGCGCCAACGTGCAGAAGGCCGGCATCGTCGGCCGCATGGTCTCGAACAACTACGAAGCCTCGATGATCTCGGCCGAGCTGCAGGACATCGATCCCGAGACCCGCGACCGCCTCGATTACTTCAAGGTGGCCGACGCGCTCGAGGCCTTCCGCGACAAGTACGAAAAAGACGGCATCTCGGTGAAGATCGTCGGCTTTGCCAAGGTCGTCGGCGACATCAAGGACGGGGCCGAAAGCGTCGTCTTCTTCATGGGCGCCGCCTTCCTGCTGACCGTCATGATGCTGTGGCTCTATTGCCGGTCGTGGCGCCTGACCTTCGTCACCCTGTCGGCGTCCCTATGCTCGCTGGTCTGGCAATTCGGCATCCTCAACCTGATGGGCTTCGGTCTCGATCCGCTGGCCGTGCTGGTGCCGTTCCTGGTGTTCGCCATCGGGGTGTCCCACGGCGTGCAGCAGATCAACATGGTCAGTGCCGAGATCGCCAACGGCAAGGACAAGATGACGGCCGCGCGGGATACCTTCCACTTCCTGCTGGTCCCCGGGTCCGTGGCGCTATGCACCTGCCTCGCCGGCTTTGGCACGCTCTACCTGATCCCCATCGGCATGATCCGCGAACTGTCGATCACCGCCTCGATCGGCATTGCGCTCAAGATCGTCTCCAACCTGGTCATGCTGCCCTTGCTGGCCTCGTATATCGCCCCCACCGGCGAATATGCCCGCCAGGTCAAGAAGCAGATGGAGAAGCGCGAGAAGGTCTGGCCCTACGTCGCCCGTATCGCCAAGCCGCGCAATGCGTGGATCATGGTCATCGGCTGTCTCATCCTGGGGGCCGTCGGCGTCTATGTCTCCAAGGGGCTGCAGATCGGCGACGTGCATGCCGGCGCGGCGGAGCTTCGCCCCGACAGCCGCTACAACCAGGACACCCGCTTTGTCGTCGGCAACTTCGATATCGGCGTGAACATCCTGACCGTGATCGTCGAGACGCCGGAAGGCGCCTGCGTCGACCACAAGTACATGAGCCTGCTCGACCGCTTCCAGTGGGAGATGGCCAACGTGCCGGGCGTGCAGTCCACTATCGGCCTGCCGCTGCTTGCCAAGATGGTCGGCTCGATGTGGCGCGAGGGTAACCTGAAATGGTACTTCCTGCCGCGTAACACCAGCGTGCTGGCGCAGGCCGTGGGCCCGATCCCGACCTCGACCATGACGCTGAACACCACCTGCACCGTGCTGCCGCTGCTGATCTTCACCAAGGACAGCAAGGCGATCACCATCAAGGGCGTGGTCAACGCGGTGAAGGAGTTCCGCGCCAAGCCGGAGAACCAGCTCGAGGGCATGAACATCCGCCTCGCGGCGGGTTCGATCGGTGTCACCGCCGCGACCAACGAAGTGGTCGAGGAGCAGGAAATCCCGATGCTGCTGTGGGTCTACGCGGTGGTCATCGGCCTGGTGCTGCTGACCTATCGCGAATGGCGCGGGTCGTTGTGCTGCGTGGTGCCGCTGGTGTTGTCCACCATCATCGGCAACATGTTCCTGACGCTGGCGCAGATCGGCCTGAAGATCTCCACCCTGCCGGTGCTGGCGATCGCGGTGGGCATCGGCGTCGACTACGGCATCTACGAGTACAACCGCATCCAGCGCTACATGCGCCTGGGCAAGTCGCCCTTCGAAGCCTATGAGCAGGCCCTGAAGGACGTCGGTTCGGCGACCATGTTCACCGGCTTCACCCTGGCGGTCGGCGTCTCCACCTGGAGCTTCTCGGCCCTGAAGTTCCAGGCCGACATGGGCATGCTGCTGACCTTCATGTTCATGGTGAACATGATCGGTGCGGTTACGCTGCTGCCAGCGATGATCTCGATCATCGACCAGCTGCTGCCCAAGAAGTATCCGCCGCTGTCGGAAGAAGAGCGCAATGCGCTGATGCGCAGCATGCACTAGGCCGACCAGGCCCGGACCAAGGCAAAGGGCGCGATCACTCGCGCCCTTTGTCATTTGGGCTTCAGCGCCTTGTCCAGCAACGGCTGCAATCGGTGCCGTTCAGGAACCAGGGCCATGGGGACCGCCAGCGGCATCAGGCCGGCCAGGTCGTCGAGGCCCAGCGCCCGGCGCTCGGCCGCCTCGAGCGCGCCGGCATTGGCCGGATCCAGCAGGCCGACGGCGGGGGCAAGGCCGCCGCCCGCCCGGGCCAGCGCTGCCGCCACCGCCGCACCGCGGACGCGGCCCATGATCTCCAGGGCCTGGCCGATCGGCTTGGGCTGGGCAGCCAGGGAGATCATCTCCAGCCAGTAGAACGCCGCCCGCCCGGCCAGGGGGCCGCGCCGCGGTATCGCCAGGGCAAGGTCGCCCTTGCCGTCCAGGCGCGCCCGGGCGATATGGCGCAGGCCGCAAGGCAGGGCGGCATCGATCCGGCCGTCGACCAGCGCCGCCACCAGTTCGTCGGCCGAGGGCGTGACCAGCGCGGCCTGTCCCACGAAGCGGTCCAGCGCCGCCTCGAAGCGGCGCAGTTCGCTGGGCAGTTGCAGGCGGAACGGGTCGAGCCCGGCATAGAGCATGGCACTGGCCAGCAGGCAGCGCGGGTCGGCCAGCAGGCCGTAGCGGCCGTTCAAGGCCGGGTCGTCGAGCACGGCAAGGCCTAGGTCGCCGACCGCCGCGGCCGATACGCGCCGGCGATCGATGGCGACGGCGGCCAGGTCGAACCGGGTTGCGATACCGACCCGGTAGCGGCCTTCGAAGCCGGACTCGAGGGTTGCCGTGGTCGGTGTCAAGCCGGGCAGGATATTGGTCGGGCTGGCGTTGGCGGGATCATCCTTGCCCAGCGGGTCGATCACGCCCTCGGGCCACAGGATGCCGCGGGGGAAGGGATGGGCCGTCACCACCAGGGCGGGGCGGGCGGCCTTCTCGGCGGCACTGGCGGTCGGGCCCAGCGGCCGCAAGGGCGACAGGGCCTGGTCGTCGTCGGCCAGCGGGACATGGACCAGCGGCGGCCCGTCGCCGCCCAGGGCCGCGAGCAGGGCCTTGTCGCCGTAGGCCTCGGGCGCCAGCAGGCGCAGGCTCGATGCGGCGGCGCGCGCCGGCAAACCCAGGCCCGCGCCCAGTGCCGCGGCGGCGCCAAGCGCCAGGAAATGCCGACGGGACGGCCGCCGGGCAGCCGCAAGGGCCGCCCGATCACGATAAAAGGTCACGGCATGAGCTCCAGCCAGCGGCGGGTGACATCGACCGCGAATCGGGCGGCTTGGGGCAGGTGGCGATGCAGGCCGTCCTCGAAATCGAGGAGGACCTCGGGGCGTTCCTCGGCAACCCATTGGGCCCGGCCACGCATCCACTCGCGGGCGATGTCCGCCGTTACCTCGAAATGGCATTGGAAGGCATAGGTGGCGCGGGCGATGCGAAAGGCCTGGTGGCGGCAGGTTTCGCCGGTCATCAGCAGGGTGGCCCCCTCGGGCAGGTCGAAAGTATCTTCGTGCCACTGCATCACGTGCTGGCGTGCGGCCAGCCCGCCCAGCACCGGATCGCCCGCCGCCGCGTCCAGCAGGTCCAGGGGCAGGAAGCCGATCTCGGTGATGGCGTGGGGATAGACCCGGGCGCCGAAGGCCCGGGCGATCAACTGGGCGCCCAGGCAGATCCCCAGGACCGGCTTGTCGGCGGCGGTGAAGCGGCGAATCAGCCCAGCAACCTGGGCCAGGGCGGGGTAGTCGCGGTCATTGCCCGCGTGCATCGGCCCGCCCAGCACCATGAGGCCGTCATAACCCGCATCATCCGCCGGCAGCGGCGCCGTGTCGGCGGCCGGCTGGCGGCTGGACCAGCCGTCATGGGGGGCGATGACGTCGAGCCGGCAGCCCGCCTCGATCAGGGCAAGGCCGGCCAGCCCCGGCGGGGTACGCAAATCATTCTGGATACAAAGGATGTTCATTTGTGACGTTGTTCACGGATGGCCGACGGGAGGACCTGTTATACACTGTGGGCAACAGCATTTTGGAGGGGACGATGGAAGGAATTGCGGTATTCATCCTGGTACTGGTCATCCTGGTCGTCATCCTCGTCGTGCTGGGGGTGCGCACGGTGCCCCAGGGGCAGGCCTACACGCTCGAGCGCTTCGGCCGATACACCCGCACATTGAGCCCCGGCCTCAACTTCCTGTTCCCCGTGATCGACCAGATCGGGCGGAAGATGAATACCCAGGAGGTGGTGCTCGACATCCCCTCCCAGAAGATCATCACCCTGGACAACGCCATCGTCACCGCCGATGCCGTCGCCTTCTATCAGGTCATCAATGCGGCCCAGGCTGCCTATGAAGTCCAGAATCTCACCAGCGCCATCATCAACCTGGTGATCACCAACATCCGCTCGAAAATGGGCAGCATGAATCTCGATGACGTGCTGTCCAAGCGCAACGAAATCAACGACCAGTTGCTGGTGATCATGGACCAGGCGACTCAGCCCTGGGGCGTCAAGGTCACCCGTATTGAGCTCAAGGACATCGCGCCGCCCGAAGACATGGTCATCGCCATGGGCCGGCAGATGAAGGCCGAACGCGAGAAGCGCGCGGTGATCCTGGAGGCCGAAGGTGTCCGCGAGGCCAGCATCAAGCGGGCCGAGGGCGAAAAGCAGGCGGCGATCCTGGAAGCCGAAGGTCGCCGGGAGGCCGCCTTCCGCGATGCCGAGGCGCGCGAGCGCTCGGCCCAGGCCGAAGCCCGCGCCACCGCCATGGTCTCTGACGCCATTGCCTCGGGCGGCACCCAGGCGATCAACTACTTCCTGGGCCAGAAATATATCGAGGCCTTAACCGCTATCGGCGTTGCACCCAACAACAAGGTCACCTTCCTGCCGCTGGAGGCGACCGGCATCATGGGCGCGATCTCTGGCATCGCCGACCTGACCAAGCATTCCGGCAGCGGTCACACGTGATGGAGGGGGCATGGCAGAGCCGATCGTCCTGGTCTACTGGTACTGGTACGCCCTGGCCGGCGTCCTGATCATTCTGGAGATCCTGGCCCCGGGGATCGTCTTTCTGTGGCTGGCGATCGGCGCCGTTGCCGCCGGCACCGTGCTGCTCGCGGTGCCCGATTTGATCTGGTACTTCCAGGCCGCCATCTTCGCCGTGGCCAGCGCACTGGCCTTGCTGTTCGGCCATAATCTGCTGCGCAGCACCGGGCAGGAGGCGGCGGCGAAGGGGCTCAACCAGCGCGGCGTATCGCTGATCGGTGCCGAGGCGGTCCTGATCGAGCCGGTCGTGAACGGCACCGGCCGGGTACGCCTGGGTGACGGCAGTTGGGCCGTAACCGCGGCAACGGATTTGCCCGTCGGTACCCGCGTGCGCGTGATCGCCGCCGACGGTCCCCGCCTCACTGTCGAGGCGATATGATTGCCGCGACCAGCGGCTCGGGTTTGAGTTCGCGCAGCAGCTTGCGCTTGATCGCATTGACGAAGTCGTCGTAATCCCTGGCGACCTCGACGAAGGCGCCCGGGCCGCCGATGACGTCGCGGGCAAAGAAACTGTCGACGTCCGGCTCCTCGTTGACCACCGCCAGCGCATTGATGGTGATGCCGCGGACCACCAGGCTGTCGCGGATGGGGGCCGCTGGCGGGCCGGCGCTGGTCTTGCCGTCACCCGACAGGTCGATGACCTTGCGCGCCGCCTGGTGCGGCACCGCGTCGACGACGGCGCCCGCCCGCAGCAGGGCGGCGCCCACCGCCGTGCCGCCACCTTCGATGTAACGCGGCATATTGCTGACGCTTTCGGCATAGGCGGCGGCATTGCCCGCGGTCACCAGTTGCCAGTCCAGGCTCAGGTTCTGCCGCGTGGGATGCGACCATTCCATGATCGCCACGGCGATGGTGCCCTTGGGGCCGGCGTCGATCGCGGCCTGCACCTCGGGGTCGGCAAAGGCGGCGGCGATGCCCTGGGTCTGCAGGAAGAATTCGTCCCGGTTCACCGAGGACGACGAGTCGAGCGCCAGCACCAGCGCGACGTCGACCGATGCGGCCCGCCCCGCGGCGGGCAGGCAGAGTGCCACGAGAAGGGCGAGGCGCCCGATCAATCGAGCGCCAGGACCTGCCATTTGAGATAGCCGGTCTCGGGCAGCAAGGGGTGGACGGGATGGTCGGCGCCGGCGCCGCCGGCGGCGATGATGCGGCCTTCGCGCGCCGCCCCGGCGATACCGCGGGCGACCTCGGTCCCGAAGGCCTCGGTCTCGATATTGTGGCTGCACGAGGCGATGAACAGGAAGCCGCCGGGGGCGGTCAGCAGGGCCGCCTGGCGCGCCAGCTTGCGATAGGCTTTCAGCGCCTGGGGCACGTCGCGCCGCGACTTGGCGAAGCTGGGCGGGTCGGCGATGACGGTGTCGAACTGGCGCCCGGCATGGGACAGCCGGTCGGCCTCGTCGAACAGATCGCCGCGGCGGATCTCGGTGCGGGCGGCCAGGCCGTTCAGGGCGGCGCTGGCGCTGGCCTGGGCCAGCGAGGAATCCGAGCGGTCGACCAGCAGCGCCTGCTCGGCACCGGCGGCCAGGGCGGCCAGCGAAAAGGCGCCGGTGTTGCAGCACAGGTCCAGCATCCGGCCGCCGGCGGCCAGCCGCGCCATCAGGCCGCGGGCGTCGTGAAGGTCGAAGAACCAGCCGGTTTTCTGGCCGTCCAGGGGTTCCACCAGATGGCGGACACCGTGCTCCTTGACCTCGATCTGGGCCGGCAGCACCCCGCGCGCCAGGCGGATGCTGCGGCTCAGGCCTTCCAGGTCGCGGTAGCTGCTGTCGTTGCGCAGCACGATCGCCCGGGGCTGCACCATGGCCTCGAGCGCGTCGAGCATGGCTTCGGTCAGATGCTCGGCGCCGGCGGTATTGGCCTGGACCACCACGACATCGCCGAAGCGGTCGATGATGAAGCCGGGCAGGCCGTCGCCCTCGGAATGCACCAGGCGGTAATAGGGTTCGGCAAACAGGCGCTGGCGCAGGGCCAGGGCCGCGGCGAGGCGCCGGTGCAGAAAGCCCTGGTCGATGGTCGTCACCGCCGGATCGCGCGACATCAGGCGCGCGGCGATCAGCGTGTTCTTGTTGAAGGTGGCAAGGCCCATCGGCTTGCCGTCGATCCGCGTCAGGTGGACCAGGGCGCCCGGCGCGATCGCCTTGGCCGCGGCGTCCAGCTTCAACTCGTTGGAATAGGCCCAGGGGTGGCCGCCGGCAATGCGCCGGTCATGGCCGGCAAGCAATTGGATCGTCTGAATCGGGGCATCGGTCATCGTTGCGGGACATTAGCAGAAACTGCCTCGTCCGCATCCGCTTCCGCCCCGGCCTTGTGGCTGCGGCCGATCAGGAGATAGGCGATCGGCACCACGAACAGGGTCAGCACCGTGCCGAAGCTCAAGCCCCCGACGATGACCCAGCCGATATCCTGCCGGCTTTCGGCACCCGGGCCGGTGGCGAAGGCCAGCGGCACGGCGCCCAGCACCATGGCGCCGGTGGTCATCAGGATCGGGCGCAGGCGCAGGCGCGCCGCCTCGATCACCGCCTCGATCTTGGAACGCCCGGCTTCCTGGAGCTGGTTGGCGAATTCGACGATCAGGATGCCGTGCTTGGAGATCAGGCCGATCAGCGTGATCAGGCCGATCTGGCTGTAGACGTTCAGCGTGCCGCCCGACAGCAGCAGGGCGGTCAGCGCACCGGCGATCGACAGGGGAACCGACAGCAGGATGACCAGCGGCGCGGCAAAGCTCTCGAACTGGGCCGAGAGCACCAGGAAGATGAAGGCAATGGCCAGCAGGAAGGTGACATAGAGCGTGCCCGAGGCATCACGGAACTCGCGGCTCTGGCCTGAGTAATCGTAGCGATAGCCCTGGGGCAGCACCTCCTGCGCGGCGGCCTCGACGAAGGCCAGGGCCTCGCCCAGGCCATAGCCCGCGGCGAGATTGGCCGAGATGGTGGCCGAGCGCGACTTGTTGAAGCGCAGCAATTCCTTGGGGCCGACCTGCTCGTCGATGGTGGCGAGGTTCGACAGTTGCACCATCTCGCCCGAGGCGGCCCGGACATAGAGCGAGGTCAGGTCCGACGGCTGGCGGCTGTCGGCGTCCGTCACCTCGACGATCACGTCATATTGTTTGTCGTTGCGCTCGAAGCGGGTGACCTGGCGGCCGCCGAAGAAGGTCTCCAGCGTGCGGCCGATCACGCCGACGTCTATCCCTAAGCTGGCGGCCTTGTCGCGGTCGATGACGACGTCGATCTGCGGCTTGTTCAGGGTCAGGTCGGATTCGATGTTCACCAGGCCCGGGTTGGTTTCGATCTTCTGGATCAGCCGCTGGGCCACCTCGTCGAGTTCGCCGAAGCTGCCGCTGGTCTGGATGACGAACTGCACCGGCTTGTCGCGGGCATTCTGGCCCAGCGACGGCGGGTTGCTGGGAAACTGGGTAACGCCTGGCACCCGCGACAGGATCGGCGCCATGCTGGCGGCGACCTGCTGCTGGGTGCGCTCGCGCTCCTCCCACAGTTTCAGGCGCACGATGGCGGTCAGCGAGGTCACGTCGGGATTGCCGACGATGAACAGGACCGATTCCACCTCCGGGATATTCGCCACCATCTTCTCGACCACGCTGCCGTAGAGCGAGGTAAAGTCGAGGGTGGAGCCCTCGGGGGCGGTCCCGCGGACATAGATCGTGCCGCGGTCCTCCAGCGGGGCTAGTTCCGATTTCAGGCTGGTGAACAGGAACCAGTTGGCCGTGGCCACCAGCAGCCCGGCGGCGACCACGACCGGCCAGCGCCGCAGGGCGAAGGTCAGCGCCCGGCCATAGCCGCGGTCGAGACCGTCCAGCCAGCGCTCGATCGTGCGGTACAGCAGGCCGTGCCGGGGCGAATGCTTGAGCAGGCGCGAGCACATCATCGGCGTCAGGGTCAGGGCGATGAAGCCCGAGATCAGCACGGCGCCGGCCAGGGTGAGGGCGAATTCGGCGAACAGCCGGCCCACCCGGCCTTCCGCGAAGGCGACGGGGGCATAGACCGCGACCAGGGTCAGGGTCATGGCGACCACGGCGAAGCCGATCTCGCGCGCGCCCTGGATCGCCGCCCGCATCGGCTTCATGCCGTCCTCGACGTGGCGGAAGATGTTTTCCAGCACCACGATGGCATCGTCGACCACCAGGCCGATCGCCAGCACGAAGGCCAGCAGGGTCATGGTGTTCAAGGTGAAGCCGAAGGCGTACATGATCATGCACGCCCCGATCAGCGACACCGGGATGGTCACGATCGGGATCAGGGTGGCCGGCGCGCTGCGCAGGAAGAAGAAGATCACCACGACGACCAGCAGCACCGCCTCGGCGATGGTGTGGTAGACCGCCTCGATCGAGCGGTCGATGAACACGGAACTGTCGTAGCCCAGTTCGAGCTGGAAGCCGGGCGGCAGGGCGGCCTGGATTTCAGGCAGGCGGGCGCGCAGTTCCCGCGAAATGTCCAGGGGGTTGGCGGTCGCCTGTTTGGTGATCGCCACGGTCACCGATGGCCGGCCGTTGAAGCGGGCGATCGTCCGTTCGTCGTTGGCACCCAGCTCGACCCGGGCGACATCGCCCAGACGGACCAGGTAGGTGCCATCCTGGCGCAGGATGATCTTGGTGAATTCCGCGGGTTCCCGCAGGTCGGTGCGGGATTCGACGGTGAATTCCCGCGACGACGATTCGATGCGCCCGGCCGGCAGGGTCACGTTCTGGGCCGAGAGGGCGTTCTCGATGTCCTGGGTGGTGATGCCATAGGCCGCCATGCGGGCGCGGTCCAGCCAGATGCGCATGGCATATTCGCGGGCACCCCGCAGGTCGACCGAGGAGATGCCGGGAATGGTCTGCAGGCGGTCGACGATATAGGTGTCGGCGATCTCGGTGACTTCCAGCGGGTTCATGTTCTCGGCATTGGCCGACAGGAAGATGATCGGTTGGGCGTCGTCCTCGACCTTGGCGATGATCGGCTCGTCGACCTCGTTGGGCAGGCGCCCCCGCACGCGCGAGACGCGGTCGCGCACGTCACTGGCGGCGACGTCGGGCGAAACGCTCAACAGGAAGCGGATGCTGATGGCGCTGCGGCCGTCGCGGCTGGTCGAGGTGATGGTATCGATGCCGTCGAGGCCCGAAATCGAATCCTCCAGCACCTGGGTGATCTGGCTTTCGATCACCGCGGCGCTGGCGCCGGTGTAATCGGTGCGGACGCTGACCACGGGCACGTCGATATTGGGATATTCCCGCACCGACAGGCGCTGATAGGCGACGATGCCGACCAGCAGGATGATCAGGGCCAGAACGGTCGCGAAGACCGGGCGGCGGATGCACAGCTCGGACAGACCCATGGGTGCGTGTTCCTTGTCCGTTACAGGCTGAGGCGATCAGCTTTCCGAGGCGACGGGGGTGCCGTCCGGTCCCACGATCAGGATCCTGGCCTTGTCGCGCAGGCGCTGCTGGCCGGCGGTGACGATGGTGTCGCCGGCGGCGATGCCGCTCAGCACCTCGACCTCGCCCACCAGCCGCTCGCCCAGCGTCACCTCGACCATGCTGACGCTGTCGCCGGTCACCTTGAAGACGAAGAGGGCGCCGTTGCGCGGCACGATCGCCTGTTCGGGCACGATGATCGCACCGCCCCGGATCTCGGTCGTCAGCTTCACCCGGGCGAACAGGCCGGGCTTCAGCACGCCGTCGGGATTGGGCACCGTGGCCCGCAGCGCGACCGACCGGCCGCGCTCGTCGACCAGCGGGTTGATGGCATAGACCTGGCCGGTAAAGCTGCGCCCGGGCAGCGCGTCGACCGCGAGGGTGACCGGCTGCCCGACGCCGAGGCGCGACAGCATCATCTCCGGGACCGAGAAATCCAGTTTCAGCGGGTCGATGGCTTCCAGGTTGACCAGGGTCTCGCCCGGCTGAACCACGTCGCCGACACTGACCTGCCGCAGCCCCAGGATGCCGGCGAAGGGGGCCACGATATGGGTCTTGGCCAGTTGGGCCTCGGCCAGGGCGACGGCGGCCTGGGTCGACGACAGCCTGGCCATCGCCTCGTCCTGGGCGCGGGCCGTGCCGGCGCGCTGGTTGAACAGGGTCCGGGCCCGTTCGGCATCGGCCTGGGCCAGTTTCAGGTCGGACCGGGCCACCGCCAGTTCGGCTTCATAGGTCGAGGCATCGAGGTCGATCAGCGGGGCGCCGGCCGCGACCGGCTGGCCTTCGTTGAACAGGATCCTGGTCACCCGGCCGGCAATCTCGGGCCGCAGCACCACCGACTCGTTCGAGCGCAGGGTGCCCACGGCCTCCAGCTGGTCGGTCAGGTCCTTGGGCACCACCTTGACGACCTCGACCGGTATGCCCTTGGCCGGTGCGTTCTGCGCGCTGGCCGGTGTCAGGTCCAGGCCGCCGATCAGCAACGCGGCCAGGAGGGCGGCAACGATGGCCGGGCTTTTCGCGGTCAGGGTCATGACAAACCGTCATTGGATACGCAGAAGACTGTGGTGGCGGCCGTGAAAAGCGTCAAGGCGCCTGGGTGAAGACGCCACAGCCCCACCTGAAACGGAACGGGGCCGGACGCTCCTGCGCCCGGCCCCGAAATTTTTTTCAGCCGTGGGTCTTACTTGGCGGGCTTGCCCGGCGGCGGCGGCAACGCCGCGCCACCGCCCGACCCGCCGCCGACCGGCGTTGCCGGGGCGTTGAAGTTCACCGCGACCGAGGGCAGCTTGGCGTCGAGCCGCTGCAGCACGGTATCGGTCACGTTCAGGTTGTTCGAGGTGACCAGGACCTGGGCGCTGTCGAGGACGATGCTGGCGCCCACTTCCTTGGCGACTTCCGAGACGATGTCCTTGAACACCGGCGTCAGTTTCTTCATGGCGTCTTCCTGGGCGAAAGACATCTGCTGGCGCCGCCGCTCCACCTGCTGGCGCAGGGCGTCGACCTTGCCCTGGAATTCCTGCTGCTTGGCGCGGAAGGCGTCGGTATTGGCGGCCTGCTTCTTCAGCGCCTCTTCTTCCTGGCGCAGCTTGTCGGTCTGCGCCTTGATCTCGGCGCCATAGGCCTTTTCCTGGCGCTCGAGCTGGGCACGGATGCTCTTGGCGGCGGCACTGTCGCGCATGATGCGGGGAACATCGACGAAGGCGATGGTGGCAGGCCCCGCTTCCTCGGCCTGGACGGGGTGGGGGGCAGCGGCGACACCGGCGCCGATCGCCAGGCCAAGGCCGGTCACAAGAGCCAGGCGCTTAAGTGCAGTAAACATCGTTTCTCCAGACCTCCGATGCCGGCGTGGGCGACGGCAGGGAATTCAAACAGCGCCTAGCGCGTTTCTGCCCGTTCGTAGCACCAAACGCGCGCGGGGGGACATTCATCATGATGTGGCCGGCCCGGCGCGCCTTGAGATTCAGGTCGCGCATGATCGCGGGCCTGGTCGGCGTGGTCGGGCCATAGGTGAACTGGATGAAGCGGCCGCCCGGGGCGATCAGCATGAAGGCGGCCTTCAGGATGCGGTGCTGGACCGAGGCCGGCATGCCCAGCAGGGGCAGGCCGGAGATCACACAGGCCGCCTGGTGGACGCCGCGCGCCGCCATCAGCGGGACCAGCTCGCCGGCATCGCCCTCGACCACGTGCAGCCGGGGAAAGCGATGGCGCAGCGTGGCGGCCAGCTCATGGTCGAATTCGACGGAATAGAGCCGGTCATAGCCGACGCCGCGGTCGAGAATCGCGCGGGTGATGGATCCGGTGCCGCCGCCCAGTTCGATGACCGCGCCGGGCAGGGAAAGGTCGGCCTGCGCCGCCATTTCCCGGGCCAATCCCTTGCTGGAGGCGGCAATGGCGCCGATCTTGAAGGGCGAACGCAACCATTTCAGCAGGAACGAGGGCGCGCGCCCACGAGAATGTCCAGCGTTCAACAGATTTCCAGAATCGTCCACGTGGCCCGCCCAAAACCGGTTGTGCGAAGCATTCCGCTCGCTTTGGCGCGGCACACTATCATGACAAATGGGGAAAGAAAGTGGCGGGATGGTCGAATGTGACGGCAATCCCAACCGAAGGCGGATTTTCTTTTGCGTCACCTCCGTCGCGGCGATCGCGCCGCGACGGAGGCCGGCGGATCACAGGCCCAGGCTGGCTTTCACCGCGGCGCGCCCGTCGCCGCCGTCCTTGGTGGTGACCCCGGCAAGCCAGGCGTCGACCAGGCCCGGATGCGCCTTCAAGGCGGCCAGGGCCGCCTTCCTGGCGTCTTCGCCATGGTCGAGAATGGCGGCCATGATCTGATTCTCGATGTCGACGCTGAAGGTGAGCTGGCCCAGCAGCCGGGCCAGGTTGGGGCAATCGGCCGCGAAGCCCTTGCGGGCGACGGTGTAGACCGTGGCGGCCCCGAAGTTCGCCCCGAAATAGGCGTCGCCGCCGGCGAGATAGGTCAGGGCGAACTTGGTGTTCATCGGGTGGGGTTCCCAGGCCAGGAAGACGATCGCCTTCTTGGCGCGCTGCGCCCGTTCGACCTGGGACAGCATGGCCTGCTCGCTCGATTCGACCAGGCTCCATCCGGTCAGGCCGAAGTCCTTGGCGTCGAGCATCTTCTGGATGTTCTGGTTGGCCGGCGCGCCGGGCTCGATGCCGTAGATCTTGTGATCGAAGGCATCGGCATGGGCCGCCAGGTCGGCAAAGGATTTGATCCCCATCTTGGCGACATAGTCGGGCACCGCCAGGGTGAAGCGGATGCCGTCCAGGTTGGCGCGGATCACTTCCAGGTCGCCCGACGCCACCAGGGGCTCGATGAAGCGCTTCTGCGCCGGCATCCAGTTGCCCAGGAAGGCATCGAGCTGGCTGTTCTTGATCGCCTCGTAGGTGACGGGCACCGCCAGCGGCTCGACCTTCTGGGCATAGCCGAGCGGTTCGAGCACCACGCCCAGCAGGGCATTGGTCGAGGTGATGTCGGTCCAGCCGGGATCGGACATGCGCAGGCTGGCGCAGGCCGCCTTTTCCGCGGCGAAAGCCGGCGCTGCCGCACAAATCATGGCCCCGGCAAGGAGCAGAGCACGTCCGAGATTCATGTTGAAACCCCTCAGGTTGCGATCGAAGTCAGGCCCGGACGCGCGGAAAGCGGGCGCGCGCTTCCAGGTCGTCGAGATCCATGTGATTGCGGATGTACTGGCGGCTGGCGTCGCGCGGCGGGTTGAAATCCCAGGGCGCCGCGGTGCCGATGCCCAAGGCGTCGACCACCATGTGGCGCCGCCGCTGGCTGTCGCGCACGGCCTGGTCCAGCCCGGGCAGATCCCAGCGCTGCGCCACTTCACGGCGCAGTTCCGCGACCAGCGTCGTCCGGCCGGGGTCGGCGGCCAGATTGTGGCGTTCGTCCAGATCGGTCGCCAGATCGTAGAGCTGGTCGGGGTCGGCCAGGCTGTGGACGAATTTCAAGGTTCCACGCCGGATCATCACGATCGGCGCCACGGCGCCTTCCGCCAGATAGTCGCCCAGGACTTCGTCGTGGCCGCCGGTGCCGCCCAGATGCGGCAGCAGGCTGCGCCCGTCGATGGGCGAGACGGGGGCGAGGCCTTTGCCGTCGGTGGCGATATCGGTCAGCGTCGGCAGGATATCGACCAGCGACACGGCCTCGCCGACCCGCCTTGGCTGGAATCTGCCTGGCGCATGAACCACCAGGGGCACCCGTGCGCCGCCCTCGAAATAGTTCATTTTGTACCAAAGGCCGCGCTCGCCCAGCATTTCGCCGTGGTCCGAGGTCACCAGGATCACGGTGTCGTCGGCGAGGCCGGTCGCGGCCAGGGCCGCCCTGATCCGCCCGACATTGTCGTCGATATAGGCCACAGCACCTAAGTAGGCGCGGCGCGCCGCGCGGACATGGGCCGGCGTCACCTCGGCATTGCCCATGTCGCAGACCTGCCACAGGCGTTGCTCGTGCGGGGTCATGGCGGCGCGGTCGAGCGGCACCCGGGGCAGATCGATCTCGTCGTCGCAGTAGAGATCCCAATAACGGGCGGGCACCGCATAGGGGTCGTGGGGGTGGGTGAAGGAGGCGACCAGGCACAGCGGCCGCCCGTCCGACCCGCGCACATGGTCATAGATCGCCCGTTCGGCGGCGAAGATCACCTCGTCGTCGAAATCCATCTGGTTGGTGCGCACGCACAGCCCGGCATCGGTGACCGAACTCATGTTGTGATACCAGCTCGGCCGCTGATGAGGCTGGTCCCAGTCCGGCGTCCAGCCGAAATCGGCCGGGTAGATGTCGGTGGTCAGGCGTTCCTCGAAACCGTGGAGCTGGTCGGGCCCGCAGAAATGCATCTTGCCGGCCAGTTGCGTGCGATAGCCCGCCCGCCGCAGGTAATGGGCAAAGGTCGGGATGTCCGAGCGGAACTCGGCCGCGTTGTCGTAGACGCCGGTGCGCGACGATAATTGCCCGGTCATGAAGACGGCGCGGGCGGGCGAGCACAGCGGGCTGTTGCTATAGGCCGCCTCGAACACCACGCCGTCCCGCGCCAGCGCCTCCAGGTTGGGCGCACGGGTCGCGCGATGGCCGTGGAAGGGCAGGGCGGCCGGCGTCATCTGGTCGGCCATGACCACAACGATGTTCATGCCACGCGTGCCCAAGCTATCTCTCCAGCGGCCTTCACCACAGCCAGCTTGAGAAGCGTCAGGGATCCGGTAAAGCTATCAAGTCGAGATGGATATATGAGTGGTACTCATGGCAAGCAGCCTCCTGCACCAGCATTTGCACGAACTCTCGGTGTTCGACGCCGCGGCGCGCGCCGGCAGTTTCAGTGCGGCCGGGCGCGAACTGGGCATGACCCAGTCCGCCGTCAGCCATCACGTGGCCACGCTCGAGGCAGTTCTGGGCTTCCGGCTGTTCGCCAGGGTCTGGCGTGGCGTCGCCCTGACCGACTCGGGCGCCGTCCTGTTCGACGGCATGAAAAATGGCCTGGCGGCGATCGGCGCGGGGATCGAAGGGGCGCGCGCCGCCGCGCGCCAGCGCCAGTTCACGGTGGTCACCGATTTCGCCTTCGCCTCGTTCTGGCTGGTCTCGCGCCTGGCCGAGTTGCGGCGGATCAGCGGCGGCAGCGATGCCAGCATCGTCACCAGCCAGGCCAGTGCGGCGGTCGATCTCTCGATCGGCGATGTGGCGGTCACCTTCGGCGTCCAGGCACCCAAGGGCTGGGAGATCACCCGTCTCGTCGACGAGGAGGTGGTGCCGGTGGTCAGCCCGCAACTGGCCGCGCGCCAGGGGTTGTTTGCCGCCGATGGCGCGGCCCGGGTGCCGCTGCTGCACCTCGATACCCCGGGGCGCGATCGCTGGCTGTCCTGGCCCGACTATTTCAGCCTGGCGGGGCTGGCGCCCGCGCCCGCGGGGGCGGACTTGTCCTTCAACAACTATCCGCTGCTGATTCAGGCGGCGATCGCGGGCCAGGGGGTGGCGCTGGGCTGGCGGCCGCTGGTCGACGACCTGATCGACCGCGGGCTGCTGGTGCCGACCTTGGGGACCGTGCGCAACCGCTCCCGCGGCTATGATCTCCTGGTGCCGCCGCGCGGCGGCGCCAACCCGGTGATCCGCGATTTCAAGCGCTGGCTGCAGGCCGAGTTCGGCCAGTTGGCGCCCTTGGAAACCATGGTTATTATCGGCTGATCGGCGCCACCGCACCGCTTCCCAAGGCGACTTGTGCGTGATATACAGCGCGCCTCCGGTGGGTAGAAACACCCCCCGAAACGAATTTTTATTTTTGATCGTAGGCCCCGGAAGGGGGCGCGATTCGGGCCTGGCGAGGCCTTGGAAGGTCAGACGAATGCAAGTTTTGGTGCGGGACAACAATATCGACCAGGCGCTGCGCGCATTGAAGAAGCGCATGCAGCGCGAGGGCATTTTCCGCGAAATGCGCCTGCGCGGCCATTACGAGAAGCCCTCCGAGAAGCGTGCCCGCGAAAAGGCCGAAGCTGTCCGCCGCGCCCGCAAGCTGGCGCGCAAGCGGGCCCAGCGCGACGGCGTGGCGTGATCGGCCCCTTGGCCGGTCTCACCTCCTAAGAACGCTCGGTCGAGCTGGATCGCCCCGATGTCGGCCCAATCGACCACGACCAAGACCGTGACGGTACCTCGGCTCCGCGCCCGCAAGGGCGCGGAGCCGATCGTGTGTCTGACGGCCTACACCACGCCGATGGCCAAGATGCTGGACCCCCACGCGGACCTGCTGCTGGTCGGCGATTCGCTGGGCATGGTGCTCTATGGCCTGCCCAGCACGATCGGCGTCACCCTGGACATCATGATCGCCCATGGCGCGGCCGTGGTGCGCGGTGCCCACAAGGCGCTGGTGGTCATCGACATGCCTTTCGGCAGCTATGAGGAAAGCCCCGAGCAGGCGTTCCGCAACGCTGTCCGCGTGCTGCGCGAGACCGGCGCCGCGGCGGTGAAGCTCGAAGGCGGGCAGGTGATGGCCGAAACCATCTCCTACCTCACCAGGCGCGGCATTCCGGTGATGGCCCATGTCGGCCTGCTGCCCCAGTCGGTCAATGTCAGCGGCGGCTATGCCGCCCTGGGGACGGCCAGCACCGAGGGCTGGGACCGGATCGTCGAGGACGCGGTGGCGGTCGACAAGGCTGGCGCCTTCCTGGTGGTGGTCGAGGCGGTGAGCGAGCCGCTGGCCGTGCGCATCACCGACTCGATCTCGATTCCCACCATCGGCATCGGCGCCTCGGCCCATTGCGACGGCCAGGTGCTGGTGATCGACGATATGCTGGGCATGTCGGCACGCACGCCGAAATTCGTGAAACGCTATGCGGAACTGGGCCATGCCATCGACGAGGCGGCGGCGCGCTATGCCGCCGAGGTGCGTTCCCGCCAGTTCCCGAGCGAGGAATATACGTACAAGCTGAAGGGCGATAATCGGCCGGCAGGCGGCAGCGAGCGATCGTAAGGCGAGCGGTTTGCCAAGGGGGCGCCCTTTGGCTATGGTTCGACGCCTTTTTCCGCCTTCTCTGCCTCTGTCATAGGTAGGTTCTAGTGTCCGATATTTTTCAGGAGATCGATGAAGATCTCCGGCGCGAACGTCTGTTGGGGTTCTGGCGTCGCTACGGCACCGTCATCATCGCGCTTGGCATCGGTCTGCTGGTGGGGATCGCGGCCTACATCGGCTGGCGCAACTATGCCGAGGCCAAGCTGAACGATCATGCCCAGTCCCTGGCCGCTGCCGCCAAGCTGGTGAGCGAGGGCAAGCACGCCGACGCCGCCAAGGCGTTCGAGGCCCTGTCCGTGGAAGCGGGCGGCAACTATGGCGCCTTTGCCCGGCTCGACGCCGCGGCCGCGACCTACGATGCCGGCGACAAGGCCGCCGCCGTGGCCCTCTACGACCAGGTCGCCGCGTCGGGCAGCGATAGCACCCTGCGCGCCCTGGCCCAGGTGCTGGCGGTGCAGGCCCTGATGGACACGGCTTCGGTCGACGAACTCAACAAGCGGCTGGAGGCGATCGGCGATTCGGGCTTTGCCCCGGCGGTCAAGGAATTGCGCGCCTATGTCCGGCTGAAGAAGGGCGACACCCCGAGGCCCGCCGTCTTTTGGCCGAAGTCATCGACGACGCTACCGCCCCGACGCGGCTGAAGACACGCGCGACCGAAGTGCTCGCTGCCTTGGGCGGGCGCCTGCCCGAATCTGCCCCCACCACGCCTGCCCCCACCATCCCGCAGCCCGATCAACCGACCCAGAGCGAGGCGCCACGCCAATGATCGCAAGCCGTAGTTTGAGCCGACTCGCTTCACCGCTGGCCGTCGTTGCCTTGACCGCGTTCCTGGGCGCCTGCTCGACGCTCGACAGCATCAATCCCTTCAGCGGGGGCGGGACGACGCAGAAGGTCGAAGGCGAACGCATCTCGGTGCTGGCGCAGCAGGTGACCATCAGCGTCGATCCGGCCCTGGCCGACGTGCCGGTGCAACTGCCGCAGCCCTACCTCAATCCCGAATGGCCGCAGCCGGGCGGATACGCCGCCCATGCCATGTACCATCTCGAGGTCGGGCCGGAACTGAAGGTGATGTGGACCGCCAATGCCGGGGTCGGCGACGGTTCCGATACGCGCCTGGTTGCCTCGCCCGTGGTCAGCGCCGACTCGATCTACGTCCTCGATACCGAGGCCCACGTGAATGCCTTCGACCTCCAGGGCAAGCGCCGCTGGAGCGTCAGCCTGCGGCCCGAGGACGAGGATTCGCCGACCGGCTTCTTCGGCGGCGTGGCCTTCGACGAAGGCCGGGTCTATGTCTCGACCGGCTATGGCGAGGTCTTTGCCCTCAACGCCGGCGACGGCAGCACGATCTGGAAGCGCGGCATCGGCATTCCCTTCCGCTCGGCCCCGACGGTCAACGGCGGCCGCGTCTTCGCCATCACCCAGGACAACCAGCTCTTTGCCCTGGCGACCGAGGGCGGCGAAGTCTTGTGGAACCACGTCGGTATCTCCGAAAGCGCCGGCTTCCTGGGTGCTGCCAGCCCCGCCGTCGCGGGCGAGGCGGTGGTGGTGCCGTTCTCCTCGGGCGAAATCTTCGCCCTGCGCGTCGAAAACGGCCGGGTGGTCTGGTCCGACACCCTGACCCGCGGCGGCTCGACCACGCCGATCGACGCCCTGAACGATATCCGCGGCCAGGTCGTGATCGATCGCGGCGCGGTCTTCGCGGCCAGCCACAGCGGCCGCATCGTCGGCATCGAGCTGCGCACCGGCAGCCGGCTGTGGGATCGCTCCATCGGCTCGACCCAGACGCCCTGGGCCGGCGGCGACTACATCTATGTGCTGGCCGACGACAACGAACTGCTCTGCCTGACCCGCAACGAGGGCCGGGTGCGTTGGGTCACCCCGCTGCCGCGCTTCCAGGACGAGGATACCTCGTCCGACAATATCACCTGGTCGGGTCCGGTCCTGGCCGGCGACCGGCTGTTGCTCGCCTCGAACACCGGAATCATGACCGCGGTTTCGCCCTACACCGGCGAGGTGCTGGGCTCGATCGAACTGCCGGGCAAGACCGTGATCACACCCGTCGTCGCCAATGGCACGGTCTACGTCCTGACCTCGAACGGTACGCTCGTAGCCCTGCGCTGACGGGGCATCTATAGGCCCTCTCCGCCGCTTGCGGGGGAGAGGGAGGGACCCGTTGCCGGAGGCAATGGGAGGGTGAGGTGGTGGTTGTCACGAGCGCGCTTTATGCCGCCGGCCCGCCTCTCCCAAACCCTCTCCCCCCTAAGGGCGGAAAGGGCTTCTTTTTTTAGGAATGAAGAGAATGGGTGCGGAACGCGCTAAATTGCGGATTGCCATCGTCGGGCGGCCGAACGTGGGCAAGTCCACCCTGTTCAATCGCCTGGTGGGCAAGAAGCTGGCCCTGGTCGACGATACGCCCGGCGTCACCCGCGACCGGCGCGAAGGCGACGGGCATCTGGGCGATCTCAATTTCACCGTGTTCGACACGGCAGGCTTCGAGGACGCGGTCGACGATTCGATCGAAGGCCGGATGCGCCGTCAGACCGAACGGGCGATCAAGGAGGCCGACGTGGCCCTGTTCCTGATCGACGCCCGCGCCGGCATCACGCCCCTCGACATGGAATTCGCGCGCCTGCTGCGCAAGAGCGCCACCCCCATCGTCTTGTGCGCCAACAAGGCCGAGGGCCGCGAAGGCACCATGGGCGCCCACGGCGCCTGGGAACTGGGCCTGGGCGAGCCGGTGGCCCTGTCGGCCGAACATGGCGAGGGCATGCTCGACCTGTTCGAGACCATCATCGACCGCCTGAAAGCCAAGGGCCTGGACCCGGCCGACGACGAGGCGGAAGACGACTTCGCCGAGGACGAGGAGAGCGAGCCCTTCGACCCCGATGCCGAGGTCGTGGAGGATCCGGCCAAGCCGCTGCGCATCGCCGTGGTGGGGCGGCCCAACGTCGGCAAGTCCAGCCTGATCAATCGCCTGATCGGCGACGACCGGCTGATCACCGGGCCCGAGGCCGGCCTGACCCGCGATTCGATCTCGGTCCCCTGGGACTGGGACGGTCGCACGGTGAAGCTGTTCGACACCGCCGGCCTGCGCAAGAAGGCGCGGGTCGAGGGCAAGCTCGAAAAGCTGTCGGCCGGCGACACCATCCGCGCGGTCAAGTTCGCCGAGGTGGTGATCCTGCTGATCGATGCGATCCAGGGCATGGACCGCCAGGACCTGGTGATCGCCGACCGCGCCATCTACGAGGGCCGGGCCCTGGTCATCGCGCTCAACAAGTGGGACGCGGTCGAGGACCACAGCAAGACCTTGAACGACCTCAAGGACCGGCTGGAAATCTCGCTGCCGCAGGTCAAGGGCCTGCCCATCGTCACCCTGTCGGCCCGCACCGGCCGGGGCGTCGACAAGCTGATGCCGGCGGTGCTGTCGGTGAATGCCAAGTGGAACCGGCGCATTCCCACGGCCAGGCTGAACCGCTGGCTGGGCGAGGCGACGGAACGCCATCCGGCCCCCGCGGTCGCCGGCAAGCGCCTGCGCCCGCGCTACATGACCCAGGTCAAGGCCCGGCCGCCGACCTTCGCGCTGTTCATGAACCGGCCCGGCGACCTGCCGGAATCCTATTCACGCTATCTGATGAACGGCCTGCGCGAGACCTTCGACATGGAAGGCGTGCCCGTGCGCCTGACCCTGCGCCGCAACGACAACCCCTATACCGACCAGGAGTGATCCTCGGGCAGGTTGTCGGGCAGCGGGAAGCTGGCCGGCGGCAGGGCCTGGTTCATGGCCAGGGCCGGCACCGATTCCTTGCACCAGCCGACGATGCGCGCCGGCACCCCGGCCACCGTGGCGCAGGGCGGGACATCCTCGAGCACGACACTGCCGGCCGCGACCTTGGCATTGGTCCCGACCACGATATTGCCCAGCACGATGGCCCCGGCCGCCAGCAGCACGCCGTCCCTGATCTTGGGATGGCGGTCGCCGCTTTCCTTGCCGGTGCCGCCCAGCGTCACCTTCTGCAGGATCGAGACATTGTTGCCGATCACCGCGGTCTCACCCACCACCAGGGCGGTGGCATGATCCAGCATCACGCCGCGGCCGATCGGCGCGGCGGGATGGATGTCGACACCGAAGACTTCCGACGCGCGGCTTTGCAGGAACAGCGCCAGGTCGCGCCGCCCGTCCAGCCACAGGTGGTGGGCGATGCGGTGGAGCTGCAGCGCCTGATAGCCCTTGAAGAACAGGAACGGGTGGGCCGGCCCCTTGACCGCCGGATCCCGCTCGACCACCGCCGAGAGATCGGCGCGCGAGGAGACGGCAAGCGTCGGATCGTCGGCCTGGGCCTGGCCGATCAGCCCGCGCAAAGCCGCCGAGCCCAGCGATTCCGAGGCGACCTTGACCGACAGCATGCTGGCCAAGGCATCCTCGAAGCGATCGTGATTGAGGATGCGCCGCTGCACCGGGCCGGCCAGCAAGGGCTCGTTCACGATGATGGTCTCGGCATGCTCGCGCAGCGCCTGCCAGATGTCGGGCACGCCGCGAAGCAGCGGGGTCTTGAGTGCCGGAGAGCCGGCAACACGCTTGCTGGAACTACGTTGCATCCCGCGCATCCTTGGGTGTGCAGACAGCCATGACCAGACGGTACACCGGAGGGCGGGCCGCGGGCCAGTTCCAATGGACCCGCGCCGGCGAGAGCCTCCTATGCGTTCAGGACTTGCAAGCGGCCGCCGCAGGACCCAATATACCATCCAGTTGGATGGTAGACGGATGGTAAGCCATGGCGGCGAATGTTCACGAACTGCGGCCGAAAAGCCCCGACAGCGAGAAGATCACGATCAATCTGGGCTTCATGGACCTTGGTCACATCGACCTGATGGTGCAGGACGGCTTCTATGCCAATCGCACGGATTTCATCCGCACGGCGATCCGCAACCAGCTCGATCGTCATGCCGAGGTGGTGCGCAAGTCGGTCGCGCGCAAAACCCTCGACCTGGGCCTGCGCTATTTCGGCCGGGCGGAACTCGAAGCGGTGCGGGACCGGGGCGAGGTGCTGCACATCAATATCCTGGGCCTTGCCCGCATCGGTGACGACGTCACGCCCGAACTGGCGCAGGCCGCCATCGCCTCGGTGACCGTCCTGGGCGCGCTGCACGCCAGCGCCGAGGTGAGAAGCGCGCTACGCGACCGTATCCGTTGAGTATGCTTTGCTTGGAAAGACGTCCGTCATGACCATCGATTTGCCGCCGCGGGGCCTGTTGAGGGTGACCCGCCTGACCCTGGCCGAGCGGTTGAGCGAAACCTCGGCCCTGCTGCGACGACTGCTCAAGCCGGGCCGGCAGCCCGGTACGGCACCGGCGCCGGATGATCTCGCCGGCGAGGCCGGCCAGCCGCTGCTGCCCAGCGCCCTGCGCGGGCTCTACGACCGGGTCAGCCGCGGCGAATTCGCGCTGCCCGGTGCCGACGCCCCCCGTCCGGCGCCGCCACAGGAGATGCCGGCGGCAGGGCCGGCGCAATTCCTCGCCGCGAGCTTCACCAATGCCGCCGGGAGCCGGCCCTACAAGCTCTACGTGCCCGCCAGCTACCGCGGCCGGCCGGTGCCGCTGGTGGTCATGCTGCACGGCTGTACCCAGTCGCCCGACGATTTCGCCGCCGGCACGCGCATGAACCAGGCGGCGGAGGAGCACGGTTTCCTGGTGGTCTATCCGGGGCAGACCGCGGGCGCCAATCCCGGCAAGTGCTGGAACTGGTTCAGCCCCGGCGACCAGCGCCGCGACAACGGGGAGCCGTCACTGATCGCCGGCATCACCCGCGCGGTCATGGACGGTTACGCGGTCGACGCCGGCCGGATCTTCGTCGCCGGCCTGTCGGCGGGCGGGGCGGCCGCGGCGATCATGGGGGCGACCTATCCCGAGCTCTATGCCGCGATCGGCGTTCATTCGGGCCTGGCCTGCGGTGCCGCCCGCGACCTGCCCACCGCCCTGTCGGCAATGCGGCGCGGCAGCGAGGGGCGGCGGCCCGAGGGGCATGCCGGCAAGGCGCCGCGGGCGATCATCTTTCACGGCGACCGCGACACCACCGTGCATCCCACCAACGGCGATGCCGTGGTCGCGCAGTGGACGAACGGCAGCGCGCTGGCGGTGCATGTCGAGGAAGGCCGCGTCCCCGACGGCCACCATTTCCGCCGCAGCCTGCACACGGCGGCCGACGGCACCACGGTGCTGGAACAATGGGTGATTCACGGCGCCGGCCATGCCTGGTCCGGCGGCAGCCTGGCCGGCACCTACACCGATCCGCGCGGGCCCGACGCCACGCGCGAAATGCTGCGTTTCTTCCTGGAAAAACCCAGCCCGCAACGGCGCGGCTGGTGGTAAAGGTCAGTCGCGCGTGAAGCGGATGACCTGGCCGTTGCGGGTCTCTTCCGCGCGGGCCAGTTCGACGAACAGGGGGGCCAGGTCGGCCGGGCGGGGCAGGGTGCTGCGATCCTCGCCGGGGAAGGCCTTGGCGCGCATGCCGGTGTCGACCGGGCCGGGCGAGAGCAGGTTGACGCGCATCCGGGTAATGTCGCCGACCTCGGCGGCATAGGCCCGGACCAGGGCCTCCAGCGCCGCCTTGGAGCTGGCGTAGCCGCCCCAGAAGGCCTCGCCCTTGGCGGCGGCGCCCGAGGTGACGAAGATCGCCCGGCCGGCGCTTGAGACGCGCAGCAGGGCATCCATCGAGCGGATCAGGCGGAAGTTGGCCGTGACGTTCACCGCCATCAGCTCGTCCCAGCTCTTGGGCTTGATGTGGCCGACCGGCGACAGCGTCCCCAGCACGCCGGCATTGCTGACCAGGATGTCGAGGCGGCCCCAGCGCTCGGCGATGGCGCCGCCCAGGCGGTCGATGCCGTCGCCGTCCTTGAGGTCCAGCGGCACCAGGGTCGAGGACTTGCCACCCTCGGCCACGATGGCGTCGTCCAGCTCTTCCAGGGCGCCCACGGTACGGGCCAGCAGGATCAGGTCGGCGCCGGCCTTGGCATAGGCCTTGGCGGCGGCCCAGCCCAGGCCACGGGACGCGCCGGTGATCAGGGCAAGGCGCCCTTCGAGAGGCCGGTCAATGCTCAAAATTCAGATCGCTTTGGAAAACAGGGGAAGCCGCGGGCCGTCCTCTTCGCTGCCCCAATGGTCGGTCAGCGGGATCGGGTAGTCGCCGGTGAAGCAGGCGTCGCAGTACTGCGGCGCATCCGTGTTGCGGCGGGGTTCGCCCATGGCGCGGTAGAGGCCGTCCATCGAGATGAAGGCCAGGCTGTCGGCCTGGATGAACTTGCGCATGCCTTCGATGTCGTGGGTCGCGGCCAGCAACTGGCTGCGTTCCGGGGTGTCGACGCCATAGAAGCAGGAATGGGTGGTCGGCGGGCTGGCGATGCGCATGTGCACCTCGGTCGCACCGGCATCGCGCACCATCTGCACGATTTTGAGCGAGGTGGTGCCGCGCACGATCGAATCGTCGACCAGGATGACGCGCTTGCCCTCGATCTGCGGGCGGTTGGCATTGTGCTTCAGCTTGACGCCCAGGTTGCGGATCTGCTGGGTCGGCTCGATGAAGGTGCGGCCGACATAGTGATTGCGGATGATGCCCAGCTCGAACGGCACGCCCGCCTCGGCGGCATAGCCGATCGCCGCCGGCACGCCGGAATCGGGAACCGGGATGATCACATCGGCGGGGACGCCGCTTTCGCGCGCCAGCTCGGCGCCGATGTGCTTGCGCACGTCATAGACGCTGCGGCCGTCGACGATCGAATCCGGCCTGGCGAAATAGATGTGCTCGAAGATGCAGAAGCGCGACTTGGGGCTGCCGAAGGGCTTCAGGCTGCGGATGCCCTCGTCCGAGACGATGACGATCTCGCCGGCTTCGACATCGCGTACGAAATCGGCGCCGATGATGTCGAGGGCGCAGGTCTCCGACGCGAAGACCATGGTGCCGTCCTCGAACTTGCCCAGCACCAGCGGCCGCACGCCCAGGGGATCGCGCACGCCGATCATCATGTTGTCGGTCAGGGCGACCAGGCTGTAGGCGCCCTGGATCTGCTTCAGGGCATCGATGAAGCGGTCGATCACGCCGTTCTGCTGCGAGGTCGAGACCAGGTGCAGGATGACCTCGGTGTCCGAGGTCGACTGGAAGATGCAGCCGGCCTTGACCAGGCGCCGGCGCAGCGCCATGGCATTGGTCAGGTTGCCGTTGTGGGCCACGGCAAAGCCGCCGAAGGACATGTCCGCGAACAGCGGCTGGACATTGCGCAGGATGGTGGCGCCGAAGGTGGCATAGCGGACGTGGCCGATGGCGGTATAGCCCGCCAGTTCGGCCATCACCCGGTCGGACTCGAAGGCTTCGGCGACGTGGCCCATGGCGCGGTGGGCCTGGAAACGGGCGCCGTCGAAGGCGACGATGCCGGCGGCTTCCTGGCCCCGATGCTGGAGGGCATGGAGGCCAAGGGCGACGTGGCGGGCGGCATCGGCGTGGCGGTAGACACCGAAAATGCCGCATTCCTCGTGCAGTTGGTCGTCGTCGAAGGGGGTGGTCAACACGTCCTCCTCAATTCTGGTTGGTGGTACCAACGCTGTTGATCAGGCGGTTGAAGTCGTTCACCTGCTCGGTCGAATAACCGGTTTCGGGCTTGCCCGTGGATGGCGCGCTGCCCTGCGGTTTCGGCGGGGCGGGGGGCGGTGGCGGCGCGACCGGGGTCGTGGCAGGGGCAGGGGCGGGGGCGGGTGTGACCGCGGGGCTCGAGCCGCCCAGGGCCGGGGCCAGCGATTCCAGCGCCCGGGCTCCTTCGACCAGACCGCCGCCCTGGGTCTGCAGGCGGGTCAGGGTCTCGGGGCTGCGCAATTCGGTCGGCAGCAGGTCGAAGACGATCTCGGCGCCGGCGCGCACGATGGGCAGGGTCTTGGCCTCGCGCATCCAGGCGGGATCTTCCGGTTCGCGCACCAGGTTGGTGACCACCAGATAGGCGACCGCCACCACCGCGATGCCGCGGGCGACGCCGAAGACGAAGCCCAGCGTCCGGTCCAGCGGGCCGACCGCGCTCTTCTGGACGCGGCTGGCGATGACATGGGTGATGATCGAGAAGACCAGCAGGGCGACCAGGAACGGCGCGCCCACGGCGATGGCCTTGGCGATGGTTTCGTTGCCGGTCGCCTGCAGGGCGAAGGGCTCGACCTGCTTGTAGAGATAGAGGGCGGCGAAAGCGGCGCCCACCCAGGCGGCGATCGACAGCACCTCGCGGGTGAAGCCGCGGAAGAAGGCGAACAGCGCGGACAGCACAACAAGTGCGATGACCACCCCGTCGACAATGTTGAAGGGCAGATCGGACATGATCAGCGATTCCTCGGAGGGTGGCCTGCTTGGGTCCCTGATCCATCTCCTACAAGGCGATGGACCATGTCTGCAAGTCGAGAGATCTCCGTAACACGCAGACTTGCCGCGCGTTTTGTCCCACCTGCGGGGATAAGTGCCTGCTCAAAGCCTAATTTGGCGGCTTCCTTCAATCTTGCCTCGCTCTGGGTGACCGGCCGAACCTCGCCTGTCAGGCCGATTTCACCAAATACCACCATGCCCCGGGGCAGGGCGATGTCGATCATGGCGGATACAAGGGCCGCGGCAACGGCTAGATCGGCACCAGGTTCGTTGATGCGCAGGCCGCCCGCGACGTTCAGATAGATATCCCGGGGCCCGAATGCAATCCCGCAGCGGGCTTCGAGTACGGCCATGACCATGGCCAGGCGCCCGGCGTCCCAGCCGATCACCGCCCGGCGCGGGGTGCCCAGGGCGGATGGTGCAACCAGGGCCTGAATTTCCACCAGCAGCGGCCGGGTTCCCTCGATCCCGGCGAAGACCACGGTGCCCGAGACATCCTCCCGCCGTTCGCCCAGGAACACGGCCGAAGGGTTGGGCACCTGCGAGAGGCCGGCATCGGTCATCTCGAACACGCCGATCTCGTCGGTCGGCCCGAAGCGGTTCTTGACCGCGCGCAGGATGCGGAACTGGTGGCTGCGCTCGCCTTCGAAGTAGAGCACGGTGTCGACCATGTGCTCGATCACGCGGGGCCCGGCGATCTGGCCGTCCTTGGTGACATGGCCGACCAGGATCACGGTGACGCCGCGCCCCTTGGCATAGCGCACCAATTCGCCGGCCACGGCCCGCACCTGGGAGACGGTGCCCGGTGCCGACTCGATGTTTTCCGCGAACATGGTCTGGATCGAATCGACCACCACCACGTCGACCTTGCCGGCCCCGTCCAGGGCCGCCAGGACATTGGCCAGGTTGGTTTCGGCCAGCAGCTTGACCGGGGCCTGGCCCAAGCCTAAGCGCCCGGCGCGCAGGCGGATCTGGTCGATCGCCTCCTCGCCCGAGATATAGGCGCAGTTGCGGCCCAGCCTGGCGAGGCTCGCCACCACCTGGAGCAGGATGGTCGACTTGCCGATGCCCGGATCGCCGCCCACCAGCAGGGCCGAGCCGGGCACCAGGCCGCCGCCGGCCACGCGGTCGAATTCGTCGATGCCTGACGGCAGCCGGGGCGGCGGGGCCTCGCCGCCGGTCAGGTCGGCAAAGACGGGCGCGCGGCCCTTGCGCTTGGCCTTACCATTCAGGCCGCCGGGCAGGGCCACGGGGGCCGCCTCTTCGACCATGGAATTCCAGGCGCCGCAAGCCTCGCAGCGCCCGCCCCATTTGCGCGCAGCCGTACCGCAGACCTGGCAGACCCAGCTTTCGCCGCCCTTGGCCATCAGGGCTTCAAGACATCCATGGTGATCGGGCCTTCCGCCCGGCCATGGATGAACTGGTCGACGTAAGGATTGCCGCTGTTGTCGATGTCGTGCTTGGGGCCGTTCCAGATGATCCGGCCCTTGTAGATCATGGCCAGCCGGTCGGCGATCTTGCGGGCCGAGGCCATGTCATGGGTGATGGTCAGGGTGGTCGCCCCCAGATCCTTCACGCATTCCACGATCAGGTCGTTGATGACATCGGCCATGATCGGGTCGAGGCCCGTCGTCGGCTCGTCGAAGAAGATGATTTCGGGCTCGGTCGCGATCGCCCGCGCCAGCGCCACGCGCTTCTGCATCCCGCCCGACAGCTCGGCCGGGAAAAGCTCGCCCACATCGGCCTTCAGGCCGACCCGCCCCAGCTTTTCATAGGCGATCTCGCGCGCCTTGGCGCGTTGCATGCCGCGCCCCTGGATCAGGCCGAAGGCGACGTTCTGCCAGACCTTCAGGCTGTCGAACAGGGCGCTGCCCTGGAACAGCATGCCGAACTTGCGCAAGTAGGCGTCCCGGTCCGAACCCCTGAGACCGACCACGTTCTGGCCGTCGACCTCGATGCTGCCGGCGTCGGGCCTGATGATGCCCAGCACGCATTTCAGCATCACCGACTTGCCGGTGCCCGAGCCGCCGATCACCACGAGGGAGGAACCGCGCTCGATCTCGAGATCGATGCCGTCCAGCACGACCTTGCGCCCGAAGTGCTTGGCCACATGGTTGAGTTTGAGCTTCGGCACGGTCATTTGGCGAAGAACAGTTCGGTGATGAGGTAGTTCACGGCCAGGATCAGCACCGAGGCCGAGACCACGGCATTGGTCGTCGCGGCCCCCACGCCCTGGGCACCGCCCTTGCTGTGATAGCCGTGGTAACAGCCCATCAAGGCCAGCACGAAGCCGAAGGCGGCGGCCTTGACCAAGCCCGAGATCACATCCATCGGCTGGAGGAAGTCGGCGGTCGCCTTCAGATAGGTCCCGTAGTTGAAGCCCAGCCTGGTCGTGCCCACCAGATAGCCGCCCATGACGCCGATGATGTCGGCGATGAGCACCAGCAGGGGCATGGTCAGGGTGGCGGCGATCAGGCGCGGCGCCACCAGGTACTTGAAGGGGTTGGTCGACAGGGTGGTCAGGGCGTCGATCTGCTCGGTGACGCGCATGGTCCCCAGTTCGGCCGCCATGGCGGCCGAGACGCGGCCGGCCACCATCAGGCCGCTCAGCACCGGGCCCAGCTCGCGGGTGATGCCGATCACCACGATGGTCGCCACGGCGCTTTCGGCGTTGAAGCGGGACGAGCCGATATAGATCTGCAAGGCCAGCACCATGCCGGTGAACAAGGCGGTGAGGCCGACCACGGGCAGCGAGAAATAGCCGATCGACAGCATCTGCCGGCCGATCAGGCCGAAATAGATCGGCGGCCGGACGATGTGCTGCACGCCGTTGCCGGCGAAGATCGCCAGCCGGCCCGCCGCCGCCAGGAAGGCGAGAAAGACGCGCCCGACAATGGCCAGGGGATTGTTCATGACTCCCCGCCCAGGTAAGTGCGGGCAAAGCGGGCGCCCAGGCGGGTCAGGAACTCGTAGGGCACGGTGCCCATGGCCTGTGCCACGTCCTCGATCGCGAGACCGTCGCCCACCAGCACCACCGGCATGCCAGGGGCCGACAGGGCGGGCGGAATGTCCGTCACATCGATCGTCATCAAGTCCATGGATACACGCCCCAGGATCGGCACCAACCGGCCGGCGACCCGTACCTTGCCGCGATTGCCCGCGGCCCGCAGATAGCCGTCGGCGTAACCGACCGCCACCGTCGCCACGCGCGTCGGCCCGGTCACTTCGTGCGCCGCACCGTAGCCAACCACCTCCGGCCGGTCAATCTCACGCACTTGCAGGATATCGGACTCGAGCCGGATCACCGGGGCGACCGGCGATGGCCGGCTGGGCGTGGGATTGGCACCGTAAAGGGCGATGCCGGGCCTGGTCAGGGCGAAATGGAAGTCGGGGCCGAGCAGGATCCCCGCGGAGTTGGCCAGGGCCAGGCGGGCGCCGGCCAGCGCCTCGATCCGGCCGGTTACGGCGATGAAACGCCGCCGCTGCTCGGCGTTCAGCGGGTGTTCCGGCGTATCGGCGCAGGCCAGGTGGCTCATGCCGACCGTCAAGTCGATCCCCGCCAGGCGCTCGGGCGCCGCCACCAGGGCGTCGACCTCGGCGGTGCTCAGGCCCATGCGATTCATGCCGCTGTCGACCTGCAGGGCGGCATGCAGGGTGCGCCCCGCCGCCCGGGCAGCACTCGCCCAGGCCTCGATATCGCGCAGGCTGCTCAGGACCGGGGTTATGCCATGGGCGATGAATTCGCCGGCGGTACCGGGCGCAATGCCGTGGAGGACGAACACCGTCGCATCGGCGGCCAGGTGTGGCCGCAGGCTCAGGGCCTCGCTCAGATGGGCGACGAAGAAGTGACGGCAGCCGGCGCCATAGAGCGCGCGCGCCACCGGGACAGCGCCCAGGCCATAGCCGTCGGCCTTGACCGCGGCACCGGTCGCGGCCGCGGGGGCCAGGGCGGCTAGGGCCCGCCAGTTGCCGGCAAGGGCGCCCAGGTCGATGGTCAGCCGGCTGGTCGCGCCGAGGGGAGGGGCAGCACGTCAATAGGGCCATCTGGCAGGTGGTCGTCGATGGCGGCGTTCTGGAACAGGGTCAGCGAGGCCTCGAAACGCAGCTTGACGGTGCCCGTGGGGCCGTGGCGCTGCTTGCCGATGATGACCTCGGCCAGGTTGTGGACCTGGGCCATTTCCTCCTGCCACGCCGCATGTTCCGGCGTGCCCTCGCGCGGTTCGCGCCGCAGGACGTAATATTCTTCGCGGAACACGAACATGACGACGTCGGCGTCCTGCTCGATCGAGCCCGATTCGCGCAGGTCCGACAGTTGCGGCCGCTTGTCCTCGCGGCTCTCGACCTGACGCGAGAGCTGGGAGAGGGCAATGACCGGCACGTCCAGTTCCTTGGCCAGCATCTTCAGGCCGCGGGTGATCTCGGAGATTTCGCCGACGCGGTTCTCGACCCGCGACTTGCCGGAAGGGTTCACGAGCTGCAGGTAATCGACCACGATCAGCCCCAGGCCGTATTGCCGCTTCAGCCGGCGCGAGCGGGTGCGCAGGGCCGAGATGGTAATGCCGGGGTGTCGTCGATGTAGAGCGGCAGGCTCTGCACCTCCTGCGCCGCCTGGACCAGTTGGTGGAATTCCTCGGTCGTCATCTGGCCGCGGCGGATGCGCTCCGAGACGATCCGCGCCTGTTCCGACAGCATGCGCATGGCAAGCTGTTCCGACGACATTTCCAGGCTGAAGAAGGCGACCACGGCACCGTCGGTGGTCTGGTTGCGACCCGAGGCGTCCTTGGTGAAGCGGGCCGCGCGGGCGGCATTGAAGGCGATGTTGGTGGCCAGCGCGGTCTTGCCCATCGACGGGCGCCCGGCCAGGATCAGCAGGTCGGACCGGTGCAGGCCGCCCAGCATGCGGTCGAGGTCGATCAGCCCGGTCGAAACGCCGGTCAGCCGGCCATCCGACTTGAACGCCCGTTCGGCCGCTTCGACCGCCTCCGTCAGGCCCTTGGAGAAAGGCTCCAACCCGCCGTCGCGGGTGCCCGATTCGGCCAGCTTGAACAGCTTGCCTTCGGCTTCCTGGATCTGCGCTTCGGCATCGCTGTCGATGTCGGGCTCATAGGCGGTGTTGACGATCTCCTCGCCGACCTGGATCAGCTCGCGTTTCAGCGCGAGGTCGTAGATCGCCCGGCCATAGTCGCCGGCGTTGATGATGGTGACGGCATTGGCGGCCAGGCGCGCCAGGTAGGACGGGCCGCCGATCTCGGCCAGGGCCGGGTCGTTCTCGAAGAAGGGCCGCAGGGTGACGGGCGTGGCGATCTGCTGGCGCTCGATCAGCTTCAGGGCGTGCTCGTAGATGCGCTGGTGCAGCGGCTCGTAGAAATGCTGCGCCAGAAGGAATTCGGTAACCTTGGCGATCGCCTCGTTGTTGACGAGGACGGCGCCGAGCAGCGCCTGCTCGGCCTCGAGATTGTGGGGCGGCGTGCGGTACTGCGGCTCCGGCCCGGCATCGTTCACGGCGAAGGCCTGGGTGGGAAGGTACGGGCGGTATCCATCGGCGCAGTTTAACCAAGCGGGGCCGGGAAGCGAATGGGGATGGCACCGTCCGGGTAGGCATCCGGCGCGAATCTTATCCACACCCTGTTGAGAACGGGGGCAGTTGTGTTCAGGCCGCCGGCGCTGCCTCGGGAAAGGCCTGCTCCACCATGCCCCGGGCGATTTCCCGCTCGCCCATGATCACGCTCGAGGCGCCCAGCGACAGCAGGTACTCGACCTCGGCATCGGAATGCGCCCGGGAGATGATGGCCAGCGCCGGGCTGGCGGCGCGCGCCTGCTGCACGATCTGGCCGGCCTCGAACGATTCGGGAATCGCGACGAACAGCAGCCGGGCGCCGGCGACATTGGCCGCCGACAGCAGCTCGGCCGTCACGCCGTTGCCGTTCAGCGATTCGATGCCCCGCGCCTTCAACGCCGCAAGACGCGCCGGCTTCTCCTCGATCACCAGGAAGGGATGGCGCTGTCGCTCCAGCGCGTCGACGATCAGCGTCCCCACCCGACCGAAGCCGATGACGATGGCATGGCCGGTTTGGCCCGTGGGGAGCAGGGCGGCCTCGTCGGCATCAGGCGCCGGTGCATCGGGCCGGGCCGTGTCCGGCTTTGCCTCGGCCCGCGGCTTGACGCGGTCGAGCAGGCCGAACAGCAAAGGGTTGATCACGATCGAGATGATGGCCCCGGCCAGGATCAGATCCTGCCCCGCCGCGGGCAGCAGGCCCAGGCCCAGGCCCAGCGAGGCCAGGATGAACGAGAATTCGCCGATCTGCGCCAGGCTGACCGAGATGGTCAGGGCGGTGTGGGTGGGATGGCCGAAGAGCTTGACGATGCCGAAAGCGGCCAGCGATTTGCCCAGAATGATGATCGTCACCGTCGCCGCCAGCGACAGTGGGTCGTCGAGCAGCTTGGCCGGGTCGAACAGCATGCCGACGGAAACGAAGAACAGCACGGCGAAGGCATCGCGCAGCGGCAGGGTTTCTTCCGCGGCCCGGTGGCTCAGCTCGGACTCGCTCAGGATCATGCCGGCGAAGAAGGCGCCCAGGGCGAAGGAGACCCCGAAAAGCTGGGCCGCGGCATAGGCAACGCCCAGGGCGATCGCCAGGACGCACAGCCGGAACAGCTCGCGCGAGCCCATGTGGGCGATGGTGTGCAGGATCCACGGGATGACCCGCCGGCCGACCACCAGCATCAGCACGACGAAGGCGGCAACCTTGCCCAGGGTGATGGCCAGGGCTTCGAGGATGGCGCTCCAGTCCTGGGCCGCTTCGCCCCCGCCCAGGGCATCGGCCAGCGCCGGCAGCAGCACCAGGGCCAGGACCATGGCCAGGTCCTCGACGATCAGCCAGCCGACCGCGATCCGGCCGCGCTCGGTCTGCAGCAGGCGGCGTTCCTGCATGGCCCGCAGCAGCACCACGGTACTGGCGCAGGACAGGGCAAGGCCGAAGACGATGCCCGCCCCGATCGACCAGCCCAGCCCCCAGGACAGGGCAAAGCCCAGCGCCGTGGCAATGGCGATCTGCACGATCGCGCCCGGAACGGCGATCGCCTTCACCGACAGCAGGTCCTTGAGCGAGAAATGCAGGCCGACCCCGAACATCAGCAGGATGACGCCGATTTCGGCCAGTTCAGCGGCGAGGTGGGGATCCGCCACGAAGCCCGGCGTGGCCGGCCCGACCATGACGCCCGCCAGCAGATAGCCCACCAGCGGCGAGACGCGAAAGCGACTGGCGATCGCGCCCAGCACGAAAGCCAGGCCCAGACCGATGACGATCATGCTGATCAATGGCGTCTCGTGCGGCATCCCCTGCTTGATCTCCCAGGCTGCGGGCAAGGAGGAACGCTGACGCGAAACCCTGCATCATCTTGAAAACTCAACCGAATTGGTCGATTTCCACCATTATGGTTGACAATGTTCGTCCACGGCAAGCGCGGCGCAGTGAAATTTTTGCTCGACCCTGCCGAGCCACGCAGCGTGGTTACTGCGCCGCGTCGTGGACCCGCTGATCCTCCGGTGCCTCATAGAGGTAGTCGCGGGTCATCGGCACGATGCCGGCGTCATGGGCGAGCTGGACCTGGAAGACGACCTGGCCGCCTTCGCGGAACGACGCCTCGCTCGAGGCCAGGTACAGGTTCCACATCCGGCAGAAGCGGGCATCGTACAGCGCCTCGGCCTTGTCCCAGTTGGCCAGGAAGCGGCGGCGCCATTCCTTCAGGGTCTCGGCATAGTGCAGGCGCAGGATTTCGACATCGGTCGCAACCAGGCCGCTGCGCTCGACCGAGGCCATGAGTTCCGACAGGGCCGGGGTGTAGCCGCCGGGGAAGATGTATTTGGCGATGAAGCTGTTGGTGGCGCCGGGCGGGCCGCTGCGGCCGATCGTGTGCAGCAGGGCGACGCCGTCGGGCGCCAGCAGGGACGACACCTTGTTGAAGAAGGTGTCATAGAAGGCGGCGCCCACATGCTCGAACATGCCGACCGAGACGATGCGGTCGAACTGGCCGTCGATCTTGCGATAGTCGACCGGCTCGAAGCGCACCCGGCCGGCCAGCCCGGCCAGTTCGGCCCGCCGGCGCGACAGGGCCAGTTGCTCCTGAGACAGGGTCACGCCGACGACGTCGACGCCGTAGTTGCGCGCCAGGGTCAGGCCCAGGCCGCCCCAGCCCGAACCGATGTCGAGCACGCGCATGCCCGGCTCCAGGCGCAGCTTGGCGGCGATATGGGCCTTTTTGGCCGCCTGGGCCGCCTCCAGCGACAGGCCGGGCGCGGGGAAATAGGCGCAGGAATACTGGCGGTCGGCATCCAGGAACAGGTCGTAGAGTTCGCCCGACAGGTCGTAGTGGTGGGCGACGTTGCGCCGGCTGGCACCGGGCAGATTGAGCTGTTCGAGCCGGCGGAAGACGACCCGCAACCGCTGGCGCAGGCGGGCAAGCCCGCTCAGGCCGACCTTGTCGAAGTTCATCACGGCGACCAGCACGATGTCATAGAGGTCGCCCTCTTCGATCGTGATGTGGCCGTTCATATAGCCTTCGGCAAAGCCCAGGCTGGGATCGAGGGCTGCCTTGAGCAGGGTCGCCCGGTCGCGCACCCTGAAGGTCGGGCACGGCCCGGGCCCGCCCTCGCCATAGATATAGCGGCGGCCATCGGGACCAATCATCGCCAAGCGTCCTCGACGAATGGCGCTGTGAAGCAACCGGTCGAACAACATCGCGACACCCCCTGCACGTAAGGGCGACGGGCATGCACACCCACTATATGGGTGTGCCCTGGAATCAATTTAAAGAGATGAAAAAATATCCTGCAACATGGAACAACAGGGTGAACCGCCTGCATTTTGTGCATAGCTTGGGCCTGCGGCCCCAAAGACACGAAAAAGCCCGGCGCAGTTGGCTGCGCCGGGCTTGTTCCTGGAAGGCCGAAGCCCTGCCGATCACGCCTCTTCGGCGGTCTCGACCAGGTCTTCGTCGTTGACGACCGACTCGTCTTGCGTTTCCAGCGAGACTTCGCCGGTGGTGGCCTGGACTTCCGCGTCGGCGGCCGAACGGGCGATGTTCACCTGGATGGTGACCGAGACTTCCGGGTGCAGGACGATGCGGACCGGGGTCAGGCCCAGGGTCTTGATCGGCTGGCCCAGTTGAACCTGGCGCCGGTCGATCGAGAAGCCGGCCTCGATGATCGCCGTGGCGACATCGCGGTTGCTGACCGAACCGTAGAGCTGGCCTGTGTCGCCGGCCTGGCGGACGATGACGACGCGCTGGCCGTCCATCTTGGCCGCGACCTGCTCGGCTTCACGCTTCAGTTCGAGGTTGCGGGCCTCGAGCTGGACGCGCTCTTTCTCGAAGCGGGCCAGGTTTTCCTTGGTGGCGCGCAGGGCCTTCTTCTGCGGCAGCAGGAAGTTGCGGGCAAAGCCGTCGCGCACGCGCACGACGTCGCCCATCTGGCCCAGTTTCTCGACGCGTTCGAGGAGGACGATTTGCATGATCTCGCCTCCTTACTTCACGATATAGGGCAGCAGCGCCAGATGGCGCGAACGCTTGATCGCCTGGGCGAGCTCGCGCTGCTTCTTGGCCGACACCGCGGTGATGCGCGACGGGACGATCTTGCCGCGCTCGGAAATGAAGCGCTGCAGCAGCTTGACGTCCATGTAGTCGATCTTGGGCGCATTCGGGCCCGAGAACGGGCATGACTTGCGGCGACGGAAGAACGGACGACGGGCAGCGCCGCCGGCGGCGCCACCGCCCTGGGAATTACGCTCGCTCATAGCTCGACTCCGAATTCTTCACGGTCGCCATAGCCGTCACGATCGCGGCGACGGCCTTCCGAGGCTTCGCGCTTGGCGCGTTCCTCGCGGGCGGCCTTCACCTGCATCATGATCGACGGCGCTTCCGGCAGCTCGTCCTTGCGGATCGTGAGCACGCGGATGACATCTTCGTTCAGGCGCATGTTGCGCTCCATCTCGGCGACCGCGGCGTGCGGGGCGTCGATGTGCATGAGCACGTAGTGGCCCTTGCGGTTCTTCTGGATCCGGTAGGCCAGGTTGCGCAGGCCCCAGAATTCGGTCTTCACGACCGTGCCGCCATTGTCGGTCAGAATCTTGGTGAGATCTTCGACGAGGGTCTCGACCTGCTGGTTCGAGACGTCCTGGCGAGCAATGAAAATATGCTCGTAGAGTGACATTCCGCGCTTCTCCTTCTGGCTTTTCGCGGCCTGGAGTTGGCCCGGACATCCGGGCGAAACCGAACAGGCCTAGCCGGCACCATGCCGGCAAGGAGCGTTGGAAGCGGCGGACTATACATATTTCCACGGGCACCGCAACGGATTCACCCGGCCGCGGGTGGCGCGCGCCCGAAATTTCGTTGCGCCGGCCCCTGGCGCCCCGGCCATTGTAGCGGTGCCACTATTACCTGGGATATCGCTCTTCCGGTGATCGGCGCCGCCCCACGGCGGGACCTGTGGCGCTTGACACCTGCCCCGGTCACGGGCAAACACCCCGCCACTCGATCTTTTCGCAATGGGCCCCCCACATGCGTCGTGCCTTCACTTTCCCCGGCCAGGGTTCGCAAGTCGTTGGCATGGGGCGCGAACTGTTCGATGCCTTTGCGATCGCCCGCCAAGTCTTTGAAGAAGTTGACGATGCGCTGGGCGAGAAGCTGTCCCGCATCACCTTCGAGGGCCCGGCCGAGGCCCTGACCCTGACCGAAAACCTGCAGCCCGCCTTGATGGCGGTCAGCTTGGCCGCGGTGCGCGTGCTGGAAGCGGAATCGGGCAAGAAGCTGGCGCAGATGGCCGATTTCGTCGCCGGCCACTCGCTGGGCGAATACTCGGCCCTGGCGGCCGTGGGCGGCATGTCGCTGACCGACACGGCGCGGGCGTTGCGGGCGCGCGGCCTGGCCATGCAGCGCGCGGTGCCCCTGGGCGTCGGCGGCATGGCCGTTTTGCTGGGCGTGGAATTCGATCAGGCCCAGGCGATCGCGGCCGATGCCTCGACCGGGGGCGAGATCGTCGCGGCGGCCAACGATAACGGCGGCGCCCAGGTCGTGATCTCGGGACACAAGGCCATGATCGAGCGGGCCGGGGTCATCGCCTTGGAGCGTGGCGCCAAGCGCGTCATGCCGCTGGCCGTCAGTGCCCCGTTCCATTGTGCGCTGATGCAGCCGGCGGCCGACGAGATGGCCGAAGTGCTGGCCAAGATCGACATTCTGCCGCCCGCCGTGCCGGTGATCGCCAATGTGACGGCGGCCCCGGTCAGCGATCCCGACACGATTCGCGACCTGCTGGTCGCCCAGGTGACCGGTGCCGTGCGCTGGCGCGAATCCGTCCAGCGGATGCGGGCGGAAGGGGTCGAGCAACTGGTCGAAATCGGCGCCGGCCGGGTCCTGACCGGCCTGGTGAAGCGCATCGACAAGGAATTGACCGCGGTCACCATCAACAATCCGCACGACATCGACGTCTTCCTGAAGACGCTGTGAGAGGGTAGGGCCATGTTCGACCTGAGCGGCAAGAGCGCACTCGTCACCGGGGCTTCCGGCGGCATCGGCGGATCGATCGCCCGGGCGCTCCATGCCCAGGGCGCCACGGTCGGCCTCGCCGGCCGCAAGCAGGAAGCACTCGAGGCCCTGGCGGCCGAACTGGGCGGCGAGCGGGTCCATGTCCTGACCGGCGAACTGGGCGATGCCGCCGCGGTCGAGGCCCTGGCGGAGAAGGCCGAGGCGGCCCTTGGCCAGGTCGACATCCTGGTCAACAACGCCGGCCTGACCCGCGACATGCTGTTCATGCGCCTGTCCGACGAGATGTGGGACGAGGTGATCGCGGTCAACCTGACCGGCACCTTCCGCCTGACCCGGGCGATTTCGCGCGGCATGATGCGGCGGCGTTTCGGCCGGATCATTTCCATCACCTCGGTCGTCGGGGCGATGGGCAATGCCGGCCAGGCCAACTACGCCGCCTCGAAGGCCGGCGTCGTGGGCATGACCAAGTCGCTGGCGCAGGAAATCGCCTCGCGCAATGTAACCGTGAATTGCGTGGCGCCGGGCTTCATTGCAACCGCAATGACCGATGTCCTGAACGACAAGATCAAGGAAGCGACGCTTTCCAAGATTCCGGCCGGCCGATTCGGCAAGTCGGAAGACGTGGCGGCCGCTGTGGTTTTCCTTGCATCGAACGAAGGTGGCTACGTCACCGGCCAAACCATTCACGTAAACGGCGGAATGGCTATGATTTAAGCGGGTCAGGCGCGGATTTCCGCCGAGGCGGCGGCGCTGGCAAAGGTCGTGCGATTATGTTACGAAGCCAGCCGTCGGTTGCCGAGGGAATAGCGCCGGTCGCGGCCGCGTGACTTCTGCCCGCCAAGATCTGGTGCCCGCCATGATCTGGGCGGCTTGTGTGAGCGGACTGCCAGGGTGCATCAACAGGTTGGCGCGAGGCGCCGAGTTTTTAGAGCAGGGGAAATGGAATGAGCGACATTGCCGAGCGCGTGAAGAAGATCGTCGTCGAGCACCTTGGCGTCGATGAGGACAAGGTCGTCGAAAGCGCGAGCTTCATCGATGATCTCGGCGCGGACTCGCTCGACCAGGTCGAGCTGGTCATGGCGTTCGAGGAGGAATTCGGTTGCGAGATCCCCGACTCTGCCGCGGAAAAGATCCTGACCGTCAAGGACGCGATCGATTTCATCAAGGAGAACGTCGCCTGATTACGGCGACGTTTCCCGCAGCAGCACACGCAGACCTCACATGAGGCGCGTCGTCGTCACCGGACTCGGCCTGGTTACCCCGCTCAGCAGCGGGGTCGAGGAGACGTGGCAGCGTCTTCTCGCCGGCCAGTCGGGCATCCGGTCCATCACGACCTTCGATACGTCGGACCTGTCGGCCAAGATTGCGGGCAACGTGCCCCGCGGCGACGGTTCTGACGGCACCTTCAATCCAGACCAGTGGCTGGAGCCCAAGGAGCAGCGCAAGGTCGACGATTTCATCGTCTATGCGATCGCCGCTGCCGTCCAGGCGGTCACCGATTCCGGCTGGGAGCAGCCCTCGCCGGAAGAATGCCTGCGGACCGGTGTCATGATCGGCTCGGGCATCGGCGGCCTGCCGGGCATTGCCGAAGCCGCGGTGCTGTTGCACGAGCGCGGCGCCCGGCGCATCAGCCCGTTCTTCATTCCCGGACGCCTGATCAATCTGGCGTCGGGCCATGTCTCGATCCGCTTTGGTTACAAGGGACCCAACCACTCGGTGGTGACGGCCTGCGCGACCGGTGCCCATGCCATCGGCGATGCCGCGCGCCTGATCGCGCTCGACGACGCCGACGTGATGATCGCCGGCGGTACCGAAGGGGCGCTCTGCCGTCTAGGGATAGCGGGCTTTGCCGCCGCGCGCGCCCTCTCCACCGCCTATAACGAGACGCCCGAAAAGGCGTCGCGGCCCTGGGACAAGGACCGTGACGGTTTCGTCATGGGCGAGGGTGCCGGCATTGTCGTGCTCGAGGAGTACGAGCATGCCAAGGCGCGCGGGGCCAAGATCTATGCCGAGGTGAAGGGCTACGGCCTGTCGGGCGATGCCTATCACATCACGGCGCCGTCCGAGGATGGCGACGGCGGGTTCCGGGCCATGCAGGCCGCGCTCAAGCGGGCGGGGCTGCAACCCTCCGACATCGACTACGTCAACGCCCATGGCACGTCGACCATGGCCGACGAGATCGAGTTCGGGGCGGTGAAGCGCATGTTCGGCAACGCGGCCGCGCAGGTCTCCATGTCGTCGACCAAGTCGTCGATCGGGCATCTTCTGGGCGCCGCCGGTTCGGTCGAGGCGATCTTCTGCGTGCTGGCCATGCGCGACCAGATCGCGCCGCCGACCCTCAATCTCGACACGCCAGCAGACGGCGTCACGGGCATCGATCTCGTGCCGCATACGGCCAAAAAGCGGGAAATCCGCGCCGCGCTGTCGAACTCGTTCGGGTTCGGCGGGACCAACGCGGCGCTGGTTCTGACCCGCGTCGATTGAGCCGGGGGAGCGCGGGCAGATGCTGCGCGCGCTCCTGCTGGGCCTCTTCTCGCTCGCCCTGATTGCGGGCGGCCTCGTCCTCTACGGCTATTTCGAAATCCAGCGCGCCGGCCCGGCAACGCAGCCGGTTACGGTGGTGATCGAACCGGGCACCGGCCTCGAGGGTATCGCGCGCACGCTCGAAGCGGCGAATGCCGTCGATTGGTCGTGGTGGGTGGTCGCGGCGGCGGTGGTGCCGGGCGACGAGCGGCCGCTGCTGGCCGGCGAATATGAAATTCCGCCCGGCGCCAGCGCCTCGGCGATCGTGCGCCTGCTGCGCGACGGCAAGGTGGTGGTTCACCGCCTGACCGTGCCCGAAGGCATGGCGGTCGCCCAGATCATGCGCCTGGTCGAGGATACCGCCGCGCTGTCCGGTTCACTGCCGCCCATGCCGCCCGAGGGCAGCCTGCTGCCCGAGACCTACAACTTCACCCGCGGCGAAAACCGCTCGGCCATGATCGACCGGATGCGCCGCGCCATGGCCGGCACCCTGGCCCAGGCCTGGGAGAAGCGCAGCCCCGACCTGCCTTTCACCACGCCCGAGGAGGCCCTGGTCCTGGCCTCGATCATCGAGAAGGAAACCGCCAGGGACAGCGAACGCCGCCGCATCGCCGGGGTCTTCGTCAACCGCCTCAACCGCGGCATGCGTCTGCAGTCGGACCCGACCGTAATCTATGGCATTACCTCAGGAGCCCGCGGCCTGGGACGGGGCCTGACCCGCAGCGAGCTGGATACCGCCACCCCCTACAACACCTATACGATCCCCGGCCTGCCGCCGGGCCCGATCGCCAGCCCGGGGCAGGATTCGATCGAGGCCGCGGTCAATCCGCTGAAGACCAACGACCTCTATTTCGTCGCCGACGGCAGCGGCGGCCACGCCTTTGCCGCGACCCTCGACGAGCACAACCGCAACGTCAAGAAGTGGCGCGACCTCCAGGCGGCCAAGGGCAATTGAGCCCCCGCTTGTCCAATGCAGGCCCCCATAGTATGAGCGCAGCACCGTTGCCCGCCTGAACCGGAGTCGTCGTCCATGGCCTTGCAGAGCATGACCGGTTTTGCCCGCATCAGTGGCAAGGCGGGCGATCTCGAATTCATCTGGGAAGTGAAATCGGTCAACGGTCGTGGTTTGGAAGTGCGCACCCGCCTGCCCGGGGGCATGGAACGGCTGGAACGCCCGGTGCGCGACCTCGCGGCCAAGCGGCTCAAGCGCGGCAATCTCCAGGCCCAGCTCAACCTGGTCACAGCCGGCGACGGCAATCTGCCCCGCCTCGACCAGGCGGTCCTGTCGCACTATATCAAGGCGGCGAGTGCGCTGGCGGTCGCCCACGGCCTGAAGGCGCCGCGGATCGAAGGCCTGATGGCACTGCCCGGCGTGATCGCCCGCGACGGCGGGACCCAGACGCCGGACGAGGAAGCCCTGGATCTTGCCGTTATCGCGGCCTTCGAGGCGGCGGTGGATGCCCTGAGCCTTTCGCGCAACGCCGAAGGCGCTCATCTGGCGGCGGCCCTCCAGGCTCATCTCGACGAGATCGAACGCCTGACCGATGCCTCGGAAGTGCTGGCGGCGACCCAGCCCGGCGCGATCAAGGCAAGGCTCGAGGCCCAGCTTGCCGATGTCCTGAAGGACAAGGCCGGCAGCGTGTCGCCCGATCGCCTGGTCCAGGAAGTGGCGATGCTGGCGGTCAAGGCCGACGTCCGGGAAGAAATCGACCGCCTGCGGGCCCACGTGGCCGAGGCGCGCAAGTTGCTGAAGGCCGGCGACGGGGTGGGGCGCCGGCTCGATTTCCTCGCCCAGGAATTCAACCGCGAGGCCAATACGCTGTGCTCCAAGTCGACCGACGTCGAGTTGACGCGGTTGGGCCTTGATCTGAAGACCAGTGTCGATCGCCTGCGCGAGCAGGTCCAGAACGTCGAATGACGCACCGCCGGATAGGGAACGGGTAATGTCGCACGGGATCGAACGCCGCGGCCTGATGATGGTGCTGTCGTCGCCCTCGGGTGCCGGCAAGACCACGATTTCCCGCAAGCTGCTGCAAAGCGAGCCGCAGCTCAAGATGTCGGTTTCGGTGACAACCAGGCCGCCGCGCCCGGGCGAGGTCGAGGGCCGCGACTATTTCTTCATCACGCCCGAACAATTCGGCCTGATGGTCAATAGGCGCGAGCTGCTGGAACATGCCAAGGTCTTCAGCAATCACTACGGCACGCCCAAGGGGCCGGTGGCCGAAGCCCTGGCCCTGGGGCGCGACGTGCTGTTCGACATCGACTGGCAGGGCACCCAGCAACTGGTCGAGCATGCCCGCGAAGACGTGATTTCGATCTTCATCCTGCCGCCCTCGACCCGCGAGCTGGAACGCCGCCTGCGCCAGCGGGCGCAGGACCCGGCCGACGTGGTCGCCGCGCGCATGGCCAAGGCCTCGGACGAGATCAGCCATTGGGCCGAGTATGATTACGTCGTCCTGAACGAGGACCTGGAGAAGACCCTGCTTCAGGTCCAGTCGATCCTGCACGCCGAACGGCTGCGCCGCCGCCGCCAGACCGGCCTTGGCGATTTCGTCAAGCGGCTGCGCGACGGCGTGTAATCGCCGGCATCCAGCGGATGACCATCGCCGCGATCACGACGGCGGCGGGGACGAGATAGAACGGATCGTCGACCGAGCGCTTGGCAAAGCCCTGGAAGAAGACGATCCAGACATAGTAACTGCCCACGGTGTGCAGGATCTTCCAGGCGCGCGGCCCGATCAGCGCCGCCGTGCGGTCGAACGAGGTCGCCACCATCGCCGCGATCAGGACATAGGCAAAGCCGCCGCCGATCAGCGTGGGCAGCGGCACCTGGGCGTTGAAGCGCACGGGATCGGCCATGGCAAAGGCCACGATGGCGATGGCATGCAGCCCATGGGATGCCGCAAAGGAAACCCCGACATAGCGGCGATTGCGCCGCAGCCAGCGGGTCGCCGTGCCCGGCCACTGGCGCACCAGGGCCGAGGCGGTAAAGGCGAGGCAGAACAGCACCAGCGAGGTCCGCGCGGTGATGCGGATGACCAGCCGGAGATCGTCCACCTGGCCGCCGCCGGCCAGGACGATCGCCAGGCAGGGCAGGGCGATCAGCATCGCCACCGTGCCGACCAGCGGCCAACCTTGCAGCAATCTCATCGGCGCGCTCCCTCTTTATGTAAGCAATGCTTACACGAGGGCGACGATCACGTCAACCGAATGTACGCGCCGCTTACATCATGTTATCTTCAAGTTCCCTCGCCCCGCTTGCGGGGAGAGGGTTAGGGTGAGGGGTGTTTGGGCCGGCGCACGTCCCCATGGCCCCTCACCCCGGCCCTCTCCCCGCAAGCGGGGCGAGGGAGTAACGGATGAGGAAAGGGATGGTGCAGTCGCGCGCCTATCACCACGGCAACCTGCGCCAGGCCTTGATCGATGCAGCCCTGAGCCTGGCGGCGGAAGGGGCCCGGAGAACGTCACCATGCGCGAGGCGGCCCGGCGCGCCGGCGTCTCGTCGGGCGCGCCGTTCCGCCATTTCGCCGGTCGCACCGCCCTGATGACCGCGGTGGCCGAGGAGGCGATGAGCCGCCTGCGCGCCGAGATATCCCTGGCGCTCGACGCCGTGCCCGGGGCTGCGCCGGCCGCGGTCCTGCGCGCCATGGGCCTTGCCTATCTGCGCTGGGCGCGGACCAACCCGACGCATTTCGAGATCATTTCGGCGCGCCGGCAGATCGATTTCACCGGCTCCGCCGCGCTGACCGGTGATCTCGACCTGCTGCAGGACATGATGGACGAGATCCTGGCGGCGGCCGCGCCGCAGATCGCCGCCGATGCCCGCCTGGTGCGCCTCACCACGCGGGCCCTGGTCTATGGCTTGGCCCGCATGTATGTGGACGGCCAGTTCCCGACCTGGCGGGTGGCCGACGGCGAGGTCGAGGCGGTGATGACCGGCGCGCTCGACCTCTTCATCGCCCTGCTGCTCAGGCCAGCGATGCCTTGAAGAAATCGATGGTCCGGCCCCACGCCAGTTCGGCCGCGTCCTTGTCGTAGCGGGCCTCGTTGGTGTCGTTGTTGAAGGCGTGCTGCTTGCCGTCATAGACGAAGGCCTGGTATTTCACGCCCGCCGCCTTCAGCGCCGCCTCGAAGGCGGGTACGGCGGCGTTGATGCGCTCGTCCAGCCCGGCATAGTGCAGCAACAGCGGCGCCTTGATCTTGGGAACCTCTGCGGCATCGGGCGGCATGCCGTAGTAGACCACCGCGCCCGACAGCTTGTCGCTGGCGGTCGCCAGCCGGCCGGACAGGCCGCCGCCCCAGCAGAAGCCGACAGCGCCGACCTTGGCGCCGGTCGCCGCCAGGAAGGCCACGCCGGCAACCGCGTTGCCCAGGGTGGCGGCGGGATCCAGTGCGCCGATCAGGTCGCGGGCCTTGTCGGCATCGGCGGGGGTGCCGCCGGCAGGGGACAGGAAATCAACAGCGACAGCCCGGAATCCGGCGACGGCCAGGCGCCGCGCCGTATCTTGCGTGTGGGGATTGAGGCCGCGGTTCTCATGGATCACCAGCACCGCCGGGGTGGTCGCGGCCGCCTCCTTGGGCTTGGCCTCGTAATATTTCACCGGGCCGGTGGCGCCGTCGTAGCTGCCCGTGGCGATCGCCAGGCGCGGATCATCCTGCGCCACCACCGCGGCCAGGGCATAGTTGTTTTCCAGCGCCGGCAGCAGGGCAAACGCGGCCGCCGTGCCCCCGGCCAGGCGGGTCAGCCGATCGAGAAACACCCGGCGGTCGAGCGGGGCGTGGGTGTATTCGTCATAGAGGTCGATGATACGTTGATCCATGGCGCTGCCTCCTTCGTTCTGGCAAGAAGTGTCCCAGCCGGGCCGCCATGCTGCGGTGGATAGGGGATGAGGGCAAGTGAACCATCTGTGGAAGCTGGCATTCGAAGTCGAGATGGCGCGGGCCGAGCTGGCCTATGCCCACGGCGAATTCGATGCCTGTTTCAAGACCTTGGAACGCGCCCACATCCTGGGCCAGCGCTCGACCCGGCGTCATGTCCGGGTGCATGTCTGGATGCTGAAGGTCGGCCGGCGGCGCGGCGACCGGCGCGAAATCGTCGGCCAGGTGAAGCGCATCGCCGCCGCCGCGCTATTTTCCCGCATCTGGGTCCCCGCCGGCAACACCGGCGGGGCGAACGTGCCGGCGACCAAGCCGATGCCGATCCCCGAGGATCTGCGCCGGGTGCTCGAACACCGGCGCTAGGCGAAGATCGCCACGTTCTGCCGGGCGACCATCAGCGGTTCCCCACCCGGCCCCCAGATCATCATCGCCTGGGCGGAATAGCCAGCCATGGTGCTCTCCGCGGTGGTCCGCATCAGGCGCCAGCCGCTGTCGTCGGCTGGCGCCGGGGCCAGCATATCGATCGACCAGGTCATGGTGCTGATCGGGGCCGGTGTCGTGAACTGGGTCATGGCCGCGGGCGGGGCGGCATCGGCCAGGGCGATGAGCGCGGTGAGGTCGTTGGGCGTCGCCTCGTCGAAATGGCGCAGCCACAGCAGCATGTCGGGTTCGGGCGCCCCGGTGATGGGACGGAAGCCGCCGGCCAGGCGGGAATCGAAGTGTTTGGCAAAGCTCGGCCCCGGCCGCCCGCCGAAGAAGGACTCGCACTGCTCGGGTGCCGCCACCGCCGGCATGGCCAGGTCGCTGTAGTCGAAGGCCGATTCCCGGGCGGCGCCGAAGCTGAGCAGGGCGCGGGCGGCGAGGCCGGATTCCGCCATGAGATCGACCGAGACGAAGACGGTGGAACGGCCCTGGCGCAGGATCGTAGGGACGATGGTCACGGTCCCGCCGGCCGGGCCGATGAAGCAGAATTGGGCCGAGCGCAGCGGCGGCAGGTCGGTGAAGGCCCGGCTCGCCGCCTCGTAACACAGCGCGGCGCTCAGGCCGCCGTAAGCCGTGCGGCCCTGCAGCCAATCGTCGGGCAGGGTTACCGTATAGCCATCGGTCGAGAGGGCAATGGCGGCGACAAGCGTGGAAAACGGAGTCATCTGCAGGATCTCATCCTCGATCGGTGGTCTTGCGGGCGTGGAAGGCCTGGTGGCGCGCGGCGCGGGCGGTGGCGAAATCGTCGCTCATGACTGCCTTGGTATCGCGGGCGCCATAAGCCATGCCGCAGGCGGCGCAGCGCAACGGCAAGCCGGTCTCGTGCCCGCAGGCCTTGTGCAGGATGCGCAGGGCGGGCTGGTGAGCGGCGTCGAAGCCGCCCCATTTCTCGCCCCAGGCGCGCAGGCCCAGGATCAGCGGGTAAAGATCCAGGCCCTTCTCGGTCAGCCGGTAGTCGTGGCGCGGCGGGTGGGCGCTATAGGCTTGGCGCCGCACGATGCCGTCGGCCTCCAGCCGCTTCAGGCGGGTCGAGAGCAGGTGCGGCGAGATGCCGGTCTGGGCCTGGAAATCCTCGAACCGGCGCGTGCCGGTGAACAGTTCCCGCACGATCAGCATGGTCCAGCGGTCACCCACGACCGCCAGGGTCCGCGCGATGGGGCAGGGGGTGTCGCCGATCTCGTCCCAACTCATACCTGTCACTTCAAAATTTGAAGTGACAATGAACCAGACGGCACGCCCTGGCAAGGGCGGACGATGGCGGGCAATTCCGGCGCCCGGCTCAGGCCACGACGATGGCATCTCCGATCGTCACGGCACCGGGGGCGGCGACCGTGGCATAGACGCTGAGACAGCTCTCCAATTCGCGCACGATCGTCCGGATAACGGTCGGGTCCCGGTCCAGCCCGGGCTGCGCGTGCGAGGTCATGACACAGCGCGGCGCCCTGGCCGAGATGTCGAGGCTTGCCGTGCCGATGCGCAGTTGCCGCCCGACCCACGCCTCCTCGACCACGCCGGCGGCCGTGTCGTCCGCGAGCAGGAAGTTGGGCCGGAATCGACGCGCATCGAGCACCGCTTCGGGGGCCAGGTTCTGCAAATGGCGCAGCGAACTCTCGGTCAGCAGGTTGATGGGGAACGCGTCGAAATAGGTGCCAAGGGGCGAGGCATATTCGATCAGCTCCTGTAAGAGCTCTGCGCTGAAGCCGCCCAGGTCCGGCATGGGATCCTCCGGCCCCAGGGCAAAGATGCGCCGCCATTCGTCAATGGGATCGCCGGACGGTTGCTCATGGATCCGGTAGTGATCTTTGTTCTCCGCCGCAACCAGCGGCCACAGGGTTACCTCGCGGCCGACCGCTTCCGATACGGCGGCGTGAATGCCGGGCGCATCCGAGCGGATCCGCTCGCCACCCGGCAGGGTGATCTCCACATGGGGCACGGCGCCCGCCATGGCATCGTTTACATAGCGTGCCGCGCAGAGCATGAGCTTGGGCAGATGCTTGGCCCCTCGGATCGTCTGCGTCTTCTCGTCCCGGACCGCCCAGCCGCGATCATAGGGGATGCCCAGGGGCGAGACAGCGCAGGCGTCCAGCTTCTCCCCTTGCATTGATTTCACCGGATAGCGCCAGATTTCCTTGACCGTGAAACTCATGCCGGATCCTCCTGCTGGGCGTTGGCGACGAGGCGTGCCCCCAGCCGTCTCGCGACGGACGGGAAAAGCCGAAGGCCGAGGACGGCTAGCCGGGCGCGCCGGCCCGGCACGATGAAATACCGGCCATGGCGGATCCCGGCCAGCGTATCAGCGACCACGGTTTCCAGGCTGGTCCTGGGGATTGCCAGCGTATGGCGCCGGTTCTCGGGCGTCCTGTAGCTGTCCAGTTCAGCCACCATCGGCGTTTCGAACTCGGCGGGACAGACGAGGTGGACTTTGATCCCCTGCGGCGGCAACTCGTAGCTTAGGCATTCGGTGAAGCCGACCAGCGCATGTTTCGCCGACGCATAGGCGGTGAAGCCGAAGGTGCCAGTCAGCCCGGCAACCGAGGCGATGTTGACGAGGTGCCCACGGGAGGCACGCAAATGAACCAGGGCCGCCCTGGTGACATTTACCACGCCGTGGAAATTGGTCCGCATCACGGATTGAAAATCGTCCTCGGCCAGCGTCTCGAACCGGCCCTCGCGCATCACGCCGGCATTGTTGAACAGCATGTCGATCCGCCCACACCGCCGGGCGATCGTCTCGATGGCCAGCCGAGTGGCCTCGGGATCGCCCACGTCGAGCGCTTGCACCTCGATGTCGGCGTAGCTGTGGCGCCGGCGAAGTTGGCGGGCAGCGAGGTCGAGATTGTCCGCCTGCCGGGAGACGAGCGTCAGTCGGGCGCCCAGCGGGGCGAGCGCGTCGGCGAGGGCAAAGCCCAGACCCGTCGAGCCTCCCGTGATGACGATGCTGCGCAACCGGAACATGAGAGGCTCCCTAGGCCAGCATTGACGCCAGGGCGCCTGAAAAGAGTACGAGGAACCCCCGAACTCGCCCAGGATCAGGGCCATGACATAGCGGTGCACGACCTTGCCGTGGACGGTGCCCTTGCCCAGGACATGGGGGCGTCTCAGCATGTTGTCGGTATCGTTCAGCCAGCCGTGGATCGCGTAATTGGCGACGGCCGTCGCGAAGAAGGTGACGGCGGCGGCGACCGCGACAGTGTTCACCACGGACGGCCAGACGCTTAGCCGGGCGAATTCGGCAAGGACCAGGCAGGCGAAGGAATACATGAGCGCACTGCGGTGGCAGATGTCGACATAGACGGGCGCCTGCGCGTTGGGCGACGTAATCATGCGCGTGTATTTCCATATGCCGGTCACCAGCCCGACAGTGAAGAAGCAGCCGCAGCCCAGTATTGCGATCAAGACAGCGTTCGGCACATTCTCTCCCATTGGTATTTCCGGCTCTCGGTGTCCGGCGCGGATAAGAACTTGCGCGCCTTCGTCGCCGGCGTAATTTTCAAGGCCAAGATAAATCGTTGGGGGAAAGGGCGCTTGCCAGAATCGGCTACCATGCGCGACGAGGGGGCCTTGCTGTGCCTGTGGCCGCAGCGCCTGATGTTCATTGGGCGCCTGGGCGTGCTGCCGCCGCACCAGCATCCCATATCGGTCTGCTTGGTGGCGCTTCGGCGACCCATTCGGGTCGGCGCGGCTGGCGAGGAGCGCGCCTGTCGCACGGCCATCGTCCCCGCCGGCCTTTCGCACAGCCTGGATGTGGGTGGCGAACCGGTCGCGGTGATCTACAACGACCCCGACCGACCCTTTTACCGGCGCTTGTCGCCCTTGCGGAAAAATAGCTTGGTATCGCTGGCCCCGGCGGTGGAAGGCGCCTTCATCGACGCGGCGCAGAACCTCTATGCGTCACGCCAGGCGGGCGGGGGCTTGCGGTTCGACGGCTTCGAGGCCGCGGCGGCGCAGGCATTGGGCGTCGAGCCGCGGCCGCTCCCGCCCGATGCACGGGTGGCGCGGGTCATATCGTCGATCAGGGCCGATATCGACCACAACCACTCGATCGAGGAATTGGCCGGCAAGGTCGGTCTCTCGCCCGGCCGCCTGCAGCATCTGTTCGTGCAGGAAATCGGCGTGCCGCTTCGCACCTTCAGGATATGGATCCGATTTCGCCACGCAGTGGAGGGTGTCGCGGGCGGTGCCTCGATCACCGCCGCGGCCCTCGATGCCGGTTTTTCGAATTCGAGCCATTTCAGCCATGCGTTCAAGGCAACATTCGGCGTTACGGCCGCCAGCCTGTTCAAGGGCGCCGCAAGGCCCAGCGTGGTTTCGGTCGCCGCCTGAAAATCAGGCGCCGGCATCCAGCGCCCGGGCCAACCTGGCGAAGGCGGCGACGTCCAGTTCTTCCGCCCGGGCCGTCGGCGTGATGCCGGCCTGTTCGAGGAGGACGTCGGCGGGGACCTGCAGGCCCTTCAGGCTTTGGCGCAGCATTTTGCGGCGCTGGCCGAAGGCGGCGGCGGTGACTTTCTCCAGGGTCTCGCGCCGGCAGGCATGGGTGGGGGCCGCGAGCGGTGTGAGGCCGACAACCGTCGAGGTGACCTTGGGGGGCGGCACGAAGGCCTTGGGGCTCAGATCGAAATGATGCCGGGCCAGGGCGCGCCACTGTGCCAGGATGGTCAGGCGCGAATAGTCGTCGTCGCGGGGCCTGGCGGTCAGGCGGTCGGCGACTTCCTTCTGGAACATCAAGGTCAGCGATTGCCACCAGGGCGGCCAGGGCTCGACCGAGAGCCAGCGGATGAGCAGGGCGGTGCCGACATTGTAGGGCAGGTTGGCGACGATCTTGGCCGGCTTGCCCCCCAGGATGGCGCGCTCGTCGATCGCCATCGCGTCGCCCGGCACCACGGTCAGGCGGCCGGCCGGATAGGCGGCGGCGATCTCGCCCAGGGCCTCCAGGCAGCGCTCGTCGCGTTCCACGGCGACGACGCTGGCGCCGGCCGCCAGCAGGGCGCGGGTCAGGCCGCCGGGGCCGGGGCCGACCTCATAGACCAGGTCGCCGGGGCCGATCCCGGCGGCGCGGGCGATCCGGGCGGTGATATTGAGGTCCAGCAGGAAATTCTGGCCCAGGGATTTTTTCGCCATCAGGCCGTGGCGCGCGATCACCTCGCGCAGCGGCGGCAGGTCGTCCAGGCTCATGGCGCCGCTTGGCGGGCTTGTGCCATCCTGGCGGCCAGGTTCAAGGCGGCGATCAGGCTTTGCGGGTTGGCCTTGCCTAGGCCTGCGATATCGATCGCCGTGCCGTGATCGGGCGAGGTGCGCACGAAGGGCAGGTTCAAGGTGACGTTCACGCCCTCGTCGAAATCCAGCGTCTTGAGCGGGATCAGCGCCTGGTCGTGATACATGCATATCGCGACGTCGTAGCGGCTGCGCGCGGCGGCGTGGAAGGAGGCGTCGGGCGGCAGGGGGCCGAAGGCGTCGATCCCCTCGGCTTGCAGGATCTCCACCGCCGGCGCGATCACCTCGATCTCCTCGCGGCCCAGCAGGCCGCCTTCGCCGGCATGGGGATTGAGCGCGATGACCGCCAGGCGCGGCCGGGCGATGCCGAAATCACTGATCAAGGCCCTGGCGGTCAGGCGCGCCACCTCGACGATGCCGCGGGTGGACAGCAGGCGCGGCACGGCGCTCAGCGCGACATGAACGGTTACCGGCACCACCTTCAGGCTGGGCGAGGCCAGCATCATCAACGAACGGGCGCCGTTGCCCGCCAGCGTCGCCAGGAATTCGGTATGGCCCGGATGATCGAAGCCGGCCGCTTTCAGCGACTGTTTGCGGATCGGGTTGGTGACGACCGCCGCGCACCGGCCGCCTTGGGTCAGTTCCACCGCGCGCCGGATCGATTCGATGATCGCCGCGGCATCGCGCCCGTCGACCTTGCCCGGCTCGCCATGGATGGGGGCGGCCAGGGGCAGCACCGGCAGCGCGTCTTCGAACAGGTCGGCGTCGGCATCGGCCGGGTCGGCGATGGTGGCCAACGGCACGCTCAGGCCCAGGCGCTCGGCCAGCCGGCTCAGCCGGGCGGGCACGTCCAGCAGCACGAAGCGCGGGCCGCCTTCCTCGCGTTCGGCCCAGGCCTTCAGGGCGATCTCGGCCCCGATGCCGGCCGGCTCGCCGCAGGTCAGCGCCAGCGGCAGATCGACCGGGGGCAAGCCGGCCGGGTGCTGATCGGTCAGGGTGTGATCGGGGGCGGTCAACGAACCTCGATCGTCGCGGTACGCCGCAGATCACGCAGGTAGCGGCGCGCCAGCATGGCGAGCTGCTGGTCCTCGAGGCTGCGCTGAACCGCGTCGCGCATCATGTTGTCGGGCGTCTGCTCCTCGCGCTCGCACAGCACCAGCAGGTGCAGACCATCGGTCGAGCGCACGGGGCCGCCGGCCTGGCCGACCTTCAGGGTCTGGACCACGGCGCGATATTCCGCCGGCAGATCCTTGATGTTCAGGCGGCCGACCTCGCCGAAGGTGGCGTCGGGCAGGGCTTCCAGGGCGTCGCGCGGCACGCCGCAGCCGTCGATGTCGGCGGCGGCGGCCTGCATCCGCTCGGTCAGGCTGGCAATGGTGGCATCGTCGGTCGAGATATTGGCGGGCACGAAGACCTGCTTGATTTCGACCATGGTCACGTCGGGCGGCGGCGGCGGCGTCTGGCGCCGGTCGCGCAGGCCGATGATATACCAGCCGCCGGTCGCCGCGCGGATCGGCGGCGAGACCGTATTGGTCTGCATCTGGGCCAGGGTGGTGTCGAGCTCGGGCGCCAGCTGGCCGGGCAGGATCCAGCCGATGTCGCCGCCATTGGCAGCCGACGGCGCCTGCGAATACTGCCGGGCCAGGGCCGAGAAGCGGGCGCCGGCGCGGATCTGATCGAACAGTTGCTGGGTCAGAGCCTGGGCCTGGGCTTCCTGCTCGGGATTGTCGACCGCGATCATGATCTCCGAGACCAGGCTTTCGGGCCGGCCGGCATTGGCCTTGATCCGGTCGATCGCGGCCTGGACCTGCTCGTCGCCGACCGACAGGCGGCCTTGATAGCGGCGCAGCACGGTGCGATTCCAGGCGGATTCGGCGCGCAACTGGCGCTTCAGCGTGTCGGCGGAAACCCCTGCCCGGGCGAGGATTTCATTGAACTGTTCGGCGGTGACCTTGTTGGATTCGAGCACCTGCTGGAAGCTCTGCTCGACTTCCTGGTCGGTCACCGTGACGCCCTGCTTGGCCGCTTCCTGCAATTGCAGGATCTCGTCCACCAGGGCGCGCAGGGCGGTCAGGCGGGCCGCCTGGGCGGCCTGGGGCGTGTAGGGCACGCCGGTGGTGACCAGCAGCAGGCGCACGCGCTGGCCGACGTCGTATTCCGTCACCACCTGCTCGTTGACCACGGCGGCGATGGCGACGTCGTTGGGCATCTGCGGCACGGGGGCGGCCGCCGGCGGCTTGCCGCCAGGGGGCCGCGGCGTCTGGGCCGAAGCGTCGGTCACGAAGGCGGTGCCAAGTGACAAGGTCAGAGCGGTGATCGCGGTAAGGACAAGGATGCGCATGCTCGATCGTTCGTTAGGTCGGGGAGAAGCCGCGCCGCGTTCAGGCCCGTCTTGGAAAGCGGGGTGCAGCATAGTCCCTGGGCGACAATAGGAAAAGCGCCGCGGTGTGGCCAGATTGTGGCGGAAGCCGCCGATTGCAAGCCCCATCACATGCCCAGATTGCGCAGCCGGAGGACGAGATTGAACGAGGTATCGGGTTCGATGTCGCGGTCGCGGTATTCCTCGCGCCGGAACACGCCGCCGATCTCGATGCACTCGTCGGTATAGAACAGGCCGAAGCCGGTCGAGAGCTGGTTGGCGCTGTCGGTCGTGGTGTCGGAACTGCTGGTCGTGACGAGGCTGGAACCGTTCAGGCGCCGGCGGGTGTCGCCGTAGATCGACCAGTTGTCGTCGAGATGGGCGATCGCGGTCAGATAGATTTCGTCGCGGTCGTTCTGCCCCGGCACGCCCGAGGGATCCTTGACCGCCATGTAGCCGACATAGGCAGTGAAGCGCTTGTCGCCGATGATGGCGCGGATGTCGTTGCGGTTGAACGACAGGTCGTCCTTGTCCAGGCGGAAATTGTGCTGGATGTCGAGCCAGGAGGTCGGCGTGAAGGTGATCGCGCCGACGAAATCGGAGCGGCCGTCGCCCACGCCGCTGCCCTCGGGATAGACGTCCTCCTGGTCGCTGAACTCGTAGCTTTCGCCCAGGAAGACCGAGAAAGTGGTGCCGCCGTTGCCGTAATAGGCGCTGCGCAGGCCATAGACGAAGCGCGAGCCCGAATCCCACACGTCATAGCCGCTGAAGCGGTTGACCGCGAACAGGTTGGTGTCGTCGAACTCGAAGCTCTGGCTGTCCTCGTTGGAGATCTTCTTCGACAGGGGCACGCTGGGCGCCAGCACGATCTGTGCGATCGGCTCGATTACCTGGCGGCCGTTTTCGGTCGGCCGGACCATGGGATAGCGCATGTCGAGCGAGGCCTTGGGCAGCAGGCGCGCAGTCTGGCCCGAGACATCGTTGCCGCTGTCGTCGATGACGTCTTCGCTGTCATAGAGATCGCCGCGCACCGACAGGTCCACGGTGATCACGCTGCCCAGGTCCGTGATCCAGGGGCGCTGCCAGGCTGCGCCGGCGCTGAAGCGGCGCTGGCTGGTGCCTTCCTGGCGCCACAGGGCGACGGAACTGGCGGTCAGGTCCAGGCGGCCGCCGATCGAATCGGGCTCGAACACCCAGCTTCCCATCGCCAGGGGCAGGACCAGGGGGTGGTGTCCTCGTCGTCGATGCTGCGCAGGCCCTGGAAGCTGTAGGTCGTCAGCGAGACATAGGAGCGGTCGAAGAAGCCTTCGGTATAGAGATCGCTGGTCAGGTAGTTGGGCGAGACGAACTGGAAGCGCTTCAGATAGGTGTCGGACGAGGCCCGTTCCGCGTCGAAGCCCCAGCGCCAGTTCTCGTCCAGGTCCCATCGGCCGTGGGCGAAGATGTGGCCGCGGAAATCGTCGCCGATGGCGTTGCCGTCGTCGTCGTATTCGGTGCCGTAGCCGGCGCTGAACTGGGCGGTCAGGTCGCCGGTCTCGAACAGCTTGCGATAGTCGCCGACCAGGTAGGGGCCTTCCTGGGTCGTGATGTAGGGCGTAAGGGTCAGGTCGCTCGAATCGTCGATCACCCAGTAGTAGGGAAGGCCGAACTTGAATCCTAAGTTGCCGCTGCCGCCGATCTGTGGGCTGAGGAAGCCGCTGAGGCGCTTCACGCTGGGGTCGGGATGCGAGAAATAGGGCGTATAGGCGATCGGCACGCCGAAGACCTCGAAGGTCGCATCCTCGTACTCGACGGTCTTGGCCGCCTGGTCGTGGGTGACCTTCACCGCCTTGACCTGCCACAGCGGCGCCCGTTCGGGATGTTCGGCGCACGGCAGGCAGGGGCTGTAGACCGCCTGGTCGAGGGTGGTGACATTGCCGTCGCGGCGGATCGCGCGCACCGCCGCCGCCCGCGAATCGTCGGCGAAGAGCAGGCGGATGGTCTGGACGAAACCTTCGCGCAACTGATCGTCGAGTTCGACATAGTCGGCGAACAGCACTTCGCCGGTCGGCTCCAGCAGCGACACCTTACCGGTCGCGGCGACGATCCGGCTGTCCTCGAAATAGGTCACTTTTTCGGCCATCAGCACGCGCTCGCCCTGCGAGATCTCGACGTGGCCGGTGGCGGTTACCGTCTTGGTATTGGGGTTGTAGATGATCTCGTCGGCGATGATCTGCACCGGGCCTTCCGCCGGTGCGACACCGCCCGGCAGCGGCTCGGCCACGGCCAGGGTCGGCCCGCCCAGGGCAACGGCGCCCAGCACCAGCGCGATGGCCGTGCGGTTGCGCAAGCGGGGAATGTCCAGAAAGCCACGACGGACGGCCATCAACCATCTTCCAAATGAAGCAGCAACGCGATGCCCACCAGGGTGGCGGCGATTGCCGGCCCCCAGGCAGCGAGAATGATCGGCACACTTTCGGCGATGCCGAGCGCGCGGGCAATGTCAGATACGACAAACAGCGCAAAACCGGCGATCGCGCCCAGCCCGATCAGGACGCCGACATGGCCGCGCCTGGAATGGCGCAGCGACACCGTCGCGGCGACGATCACCATGGCGCACAGGATCAGCGGCAGCGAGGCCAGCGTGTGCCACTGCACCAGGTAGCGGGTCGACGAGAAGCCGGCCGCGTCCAGCCGCTTGGCAAAGGCCGGAATCGACCAGAACGAGACGGAATCAGGGTTTGCCAGGCTTTGCTGGATGTCGTCGGGGCGCAGATTGGTCGCCAGGCGATAGACCGGCACGGCCTTGGCCTGGCGGTCGGGCTCGATCACCCAGGCGTCGCTCAAGGTCCAGACGTCGCCGTCGAAGCGGGCGCTGAAGGCCTCGACCCGGCGCAGGAACTGCTCGTCCTTGTCGAACATGAAGACCACGACGGCACTTAGCCGCAGGCCGCCGTCGGAGGCGGTCAGGGCATGGATCACGGCGCTGCCCTGCGGATCGGCCTGGCGCAGCCAGATGCCCGAATCAGTGACCGTCGACAGGCTCTCGGAGGTGCCCTTGATGTAATAGGATTCGAGCTGCCGGTAATGGTAGTTCAGCGCCGACGACCAGGGATTGACGATGCCGACGACGAAGATGCCCAGCAGCAGGGCAACCATCATCGGCGGCGCCAGGAACTGCCAGACCGACAGGCCGGCGGCACGGGCGATGACCAGTTCGTTCGACCGGGTCATGCGGGCGAAGGTCCACATCGCCCCGAACAGGCAGGCGAAGGGCAGGGCCGTGACCGCCAGGCCGGGCAGCTTCATCGCCGACATCTGCATCAAGGTCAGCAGGTCGGCCTCGCGGGTCAGGACGCGGCTGGCCCGCCGGGTCAGTTCCAGCAGGTCGATCATATAGATCAGGGCGATCACCGGCGCGAAGACGAGGCCCAGGCCCGACAGGTAGCGCCGCATCATGTAGAGCGCGAAGACCGGGGCGATCCGATGCATCAGGCGGCCCCCCGCCCGCGCCCGCGGGCATTGCCGACCCGACATCGGGATCGTTCGCCGCCACGTTGCGGCGTGGCGGGCGCAGGATGTAGAGCGCAAGCGCTGCGGCGACCAGCGGCACGAGATAAAGGACGGGCGCCAGCATCGGCTCGCCGATGACCAGGCCGCTGAGCCCCAGTTCGCTGAGGCGCAGGCCCAGCCCGGCGACCGCGGCGACCGCCGTGCGCAGGTATTTGCCGCGCCTGGAATATTCGCCCGAGAGCAGGCCGCAGGCGGCGATCAGCGCCAGCGGCAGGGCATAGAGCGGCGACGACATCCGCTTGTGCGCCTCGGTGATCAACTGGGCCGCCGACTCCTGGTCCTTGGGATCGGTGAAGGGCGGCAGCAATTCGCTGAGGAAGCGCTCGCCCGGCTTGATCCAGCGGGTGCCGCCGCCGTCGCTGAAACTGCCCAGGTCCAGGACATAGCGCTGGAAGCTCAGGTAGGCGCCCTTGCCGGTGAACAGCTCGCTTTCCTGGCGGTTGCCGTTGACCAGCAGGATCTTGGTGCCGTCGCCTTCGGGCAGCAGGGTGCCGCGCTCGGCCATCATGGTCACGGTCTTGTCCGGCCGCCTGGCGTCATAGACCAGAACACCGCGCAATTCGCCGCTGAGCGCCCGCTCGCGGACGTAGACGGTGAGGCCCGAGGTCGGCTCGGTGAATTCGCCGTCCTGCAGGAACACGGCGGCAAGGTCGCCGCGGATTTCCGCCACTTCGTTGCGGAACGAGCGCAGGCCCAGCGGCGTGATGTAGAGATTGAGCACCAGGGTCAGGCCCATGATCACCACCGCCAGCTCCAGCGCCGGCCGGATCATGCTCCAGACCGAAAAGCCCGAGGCGTTCATGACGATCAGCTCGCTGTCCTGCCACAGCCGGTAGAAGGCGAAGATGATGGCGCAGAACAGGGCGATCGGCAGGATCAGCGACAGGGCGCCGGGGATCAGCAGCGAGGTCAGTTGCAGCAGGGTCTGCAGCGACAGGCCCTTGTTGACGATCAGGTCGACCGTGCGCAGCGACTGCCCGACCAGCATCACCCCGGTCAAGCCTAAGGTGAAGAAGATCAAGGGGGCGGCAATCTGCCGCCGGATATAGGACGTCATCCGATTCATTGCGCGCGACTATAGCCTCGGGGCCGAGCCTGAGATAGCCCGGCGCTCATGGTGTCTCGCGGCCGCGGAACTGATGACCGACGAACAGGTAATAGGTGCCCTTGGGGTCGGGATAGGGGCGCATCTCGACCTTGACCGGCGCCTCGACCGCGGCGAAGGCGGCGATCAATTCGGCCGAGAGGTTGTCGGAACGCGAGACGATCACGGCATCGCGGCCCCGGGCATCGTTGATGTCGAGCACCAGGGCGAAGGAATCGTCCGGCGCGCCGTCGGCGGCATTGGACCAGCGGCGGATCACGGCGCCGCTGTCGCGCAGCCAATAGACCAGTTCCGCCGTGGCGCCGCGTTCGGTGGTGATCACGACCCGGTCGGCACCCTGGCGGCGCAACCCGTCGACGGCGCCGGCCAGGCGGTCCCAGCCGCGGACCCAGCGGAACGGGTCGGTCTTGGTGGTGAGTTCGACGAAGGGAACCTGGCCGATGGCGATGCCGGCCGTCAGGACCAGCAGGATCACGGCGTGAAAGGCCAGGGTCGCCTTGAGCAGGCGCGGCCAGTCCAGCCGGTCCAGCACCGCGACGATCAGCACCACCAGGGCCGGGAAGGCGACCGCCGCCCAATTGCCGTGAGCGCGCGAGAGAAACGCCTGGACGATCAGCAGGGCCAGGATCGGCAGCGAGAACCAGCCCAGGAAGCGCTCGCCCCGGCCGGCGAAGCTGGCCCGCGGCCGGATCAGCACGGCGATCAGGATCAGGGAGAAGCCGCCCAGGATCGCGGCCTGGTCGGCCAGGAAATCGACCACCCCGGCCACATTGCCGATCCGGGCGCCGACGCTGGCATTGGCGGCGGTGTGGCGGAAGGTCTCGAAGCCCGACTGGGCGTTCCAGATCAGGTTGGGCGACAGGATGGCCAGGCCGACCAGCCCGGCCAGGGCCAGGCCGCCCCAGGACCGCAGGCCCTTCGGGCGCAGGGCCATCACGATCAGCGCCGGCAGGGCGAAATAGGCCATGGCATATTTCGCCAGCAGGCCCAGGCCCAGCGCCACGCCCAGGGCCAGCCAATAGGGCCGGCTGCCGGTCGCCAGGCCGCGTTCATACGCCCACAGCCCCATCACCCAGAACAAGAGGAGAAGGGGGTCGGTCGAAATGATGAAACCGGAGAAGGCGACGCCCGGCAGGGTGGCAAAGCCGATCGCCGAGAGCAGCCCGACCCGGTCCGAGAACAGGTTGCGCCCCAGCAGATAGGCAAAGATCGGGGCGAGCGCATAGGCGAGCGGCGAGGCGAGCTTGACGCAGGCCGCCCCATCGCCGCAGATCGCCGTGGTCCCGGCGATCGCCCAGGCGATCAGCGGCGGCTTGGAGAAATAGCCGAAAGCCAGGTCCTGGGCCCAGAACCAGTATTGCGCCTCGTCCAGGTAGAGCGGCAGGTCGCCGATCGCCAGGGCCGCCACGCGCAGGGCGGCAATGCCCGCCGCGATGGCGACCACGAGGGCGAGGTGGCCCGATGGTGCGGGCGGGGCAGGGGCGGGGGCGCTCATGGCCGACGTGAATAGCGGCCCGCCGCTGCCATGTCGAGCCGGCTGGGGGCTTCCCAACCGTGCTCGCGCGCTTCAAGATGCCGCCGGCCCGCCTCTATGAAACATCACTGTCATCCCGGAGTGTCATTCGATGAAGATCGCCTTCGCCGCCCCCAGCCTGCCGACCGCCGGCGCTGCGGTCGTCTTTGCTTATGAAGATCGCGCGCTGTCGCCCACCGCGCAGCGGCTGGACAAGACCACGGGCGGCGGTCTGACCCGGGCGATGAAGGCCAGCCGCTTCAAGGGCAAGCGGGGCGAGGCGTTGGAAGTGCTGGCGCCGGGCGGCCTGGACCTGTCCCGCGTGCTGCTGATTGGCCTGGGCAAGCCCAAGGCGCTGGACACCCTGGCCGCCGAGGCGACCGGCGGCACCATCGTCGCGCGCCTGGGGCTTTCGGGCGAAGAGGCGGTGACCGTCCTGCTCGACGCCGCCGAAGGCTCGGCCCTGACCTTGGGCGAGACCGCCGCGCGGATCGCTTATGGCGCTCTGCTGCGCAGCTATCGCTTCGACAAGTACCACACCAAGAAGAAGCCGGAAGACAAGCCCAGTCTGGCCAAGGTGACCATCGCCGTGGCCGGCGAGGCCGCGGCCAGGAAGGCCTTCGCCCCGCTGGAGAAGATCGCCGACGGCGTCTTCTTCACCCGCGACCTGGTGACCGAGCCGGCGAACATCATCTACCCCGAGACCCTGGCCAAGCAGGCCAAGACCCTGGAGAAGCTGGGTGTCGAGGTCGAGATCCTGGGCGAGGCGCAGATGCGCAAGCTCGGCATGGGCGCGCTGCTGGGTGTCGGCCAGGGCAGCGAACGGGAATCCCAACTCGTGGTCATGCAGTGGAAGGGCGGCAAGGCCAAGGAGGCGCCGGTCGCCTTCGTCGGCAAGGGCGTCACCTTCGACACCGGCGGCATCTCGATCAAGCCGGCCGGCGGCATGGAGGAGATGAAGTGGGACATGGGCGGTTCCGGCACGGTCATCGGCCTGATGAAGGCCCTGGCCGGCCGCAAGGCCAAGGTGAACGCGGTCGGCGTCGTCGGCCTGGTCGAGAACATGCCGTCGGGCACGGCGCAGCGCCCGGGCGACGTGGTCACCTCCATGTCGGGCCAGACGATTGAAGTGCTGAACACCGACGCCGAAGGCCGCCTCGTCCTCTCCGACGCGCTGTGGTACACCCAGGGTCGCTTCAAGCCCAAGTTCATGGTCGACCTCGCCACCCTGACCGGCGCCATCATCGTGGCGCTGGGCCACGAATATGCCGGCCTGTTCTCGAACAATGACGAGCTGGCCGACAAGCTGACCGCCGCCGGCAAGGCGACGGGCGAGGGCGTGTGGCGCCTGCCCCTGGGCGACGCCTACGACAAGCAGATCAATTCCGACATCGCCGACATGCAGAACATCGGCGCCGACCGCGCCGGCGGCTCGATTACCGCGGCCCAGTTCCTGCAGCGCTTCGTGAACGGCCTGCCCTGGGCCCACCTCGACATCGCCGGCACCGCCTGGACCAAGAAGGACCAGCCTACGGCGCCCAAGGGCGGCACCGGCTGGGGCGTCCGCCTCCTCGACCGCCTAGTCGCCGACAACTACGAGGGGAAATAAAAAACTCCCTCTCCGCCGCGCAAGCGGGGAGAGGGAAGGGGCCCATTGCGCCGCAATGGGAAGGGTGAGGTGGTGGACCGGGCAAAAGCTCGCCCTACGCCACCGCCCCACCTCACCCAACCCTCTCCCCCCAAGGGGCGGAGAGGGCTTGCATCTCGCGGGGTGACCAATGCCTGACGTCTCTTTCTACCACCTTGAATCCCGCCCCCTCGAATGGGCCTTGCCGCGTCTCCTGGCCCGTGTCGTCGACAGCGGCCTGAAGGCGGTGGTGGTCACCGGTGTGCCGGAACGCCTGCCGTCCCTCGATTCAGCCCTCTGGACCTATGACGACCAGGCCTTCCTGCCCCATGGGCGTGCGCCGGACGACAACGCCGCCCACCAGCCGGTCTGGCTGACCGCGAGACCCGACGACAGGCCCAACGCCGCCACCATCCTGGTCCTGGTCGACGGCGCCAGCCCGCCCAGCCTGGACCTCGCCGGCTTCGACCGCTGCCTCGACATGTTCGACGGCAACGACGAAGTGGCGCTCGCCGCCGCCCGCGCCCGCTGGACCGCCTTCAAGCAGGCCGGCCACACGCTCGCCTACTGGCAGCAGAGCGGCGACGGGAAGTGGGAGAAGAAGGCCTGATGAAATCCCCTTGCCACGAAACCTGACTCCTGCGTCATAATTTGCCCAAGCAAGAACGATCGGCCGGGCAACGACCCGGACCGGCACAAGGGAGGGTTCAAGATGGGCGATCCGGCGTTCAAGCGGGCGGACCAGGGCTTTGGCGACGACCGGGCCATCGAACAGGCGCTGGAATCGGCGCATATCCCCTCGCTGGTTCTGGCACTGGTCCATCTGACCGGTGATGTCTCGCTGCTGACCCAAGTGCCGCGGCCGGTCTACGACTTTTTCGGCGACGGGCAGGGCAGCCTGGCCCCGGACGTCCAGGCAACGGTGCGCGCTCGGGCCGCCACGGCGCTGAAAGCCCTGCGCGACGGCGCGCCGCTGCCGCCCCTGCCGCCGGCCGACACGATCCGCCGGATGATGGATTTCATCGCCGGCGTCGACATTCCCGAACACTACGTGTCCTTCCTGATGGAGGAACTGGCGATCGGCGGCGGCAAGCCCCGCGCCAGCGCGCCCGAGATCAATGTTCCGGCCAGCGCCAAGGCCCGGTTCCGCGTCGTCATCATCGGTGCCGGCATGTCGGGCATCCTGGCGGCGATCGAATTGCAGCAGTCGGGCATTCCCTATGTGCTGGTCGAGAAGAACGCCGATTTCGGCGGCACCTGGTTCGAGAATTCCTATCCCGGCTGCCGGGTCGATACCCAGAACCACCTCTATTCCTATTCCTTCGAGAACAACCACGACTGGCCGCAGTTCTATTCCAGGCGCGGCGTGCTCTACGGCTATTTCCAGCGCATCGCAGCCAAGCACGGCCTGGCCGCCCATACCCGCTTCGAGACCACGGTCGACGAGGCGGTCTGGGACGAGGCAAGCCGTCGCTGGCAGGTGCGCGTCCGCGACAAATCGGGTCATGCCGAGGTGATCGAGGCCAGCGCGGTGATCAGCGCGGTGGGCCAGCTCAACCAGCCCAAATTCCCCGACATCGAAGGCCGCGACAGTTTCCAGGGCGAGAGCTTCCACTCCGCCCGCTGGAACCACGGCGTGACCCTCGAGGGCAAGCGCGTCGCCGTGATCGGCACCGGCGCCAGCGCCTTCCAGTTCGTGCCCGAGATCGCCGCGGGCCTCGAGAAACTCTTCGTGTTCCAGCGCTCCGCCCCCTGGCTGGGGCCGACGCCGGAATATCACGAGGATGTGCCGGCGGGCAAACAATGGCTGCTCGAACACGTGCCCTATTACCGGAGCTGGTACCGCTTCTACCTGTTCTGGCTGATGACCGACGGCGTGCTCGACGCCGTGCGCATCGACCCCGCCTGGGATGGCGGCCCGCAGGCGGTCAGCGCGCTCAACGAGGAACTGCGCCTGGCGCTGGCCGGCTACATCGCCATGCAGATAGAAGATCCCGGCCTGCTGGCCAAGGTAACGCCCGACTACCCGCCCGGCGGCAAGCGCATGCTGCGCGACAACGGCACCTGGCTCAATGCCCTCAAGCGCGACAATGTCGAGGTGATCGACGAGCGCATCGCTCGCATCACGCCGACCGGTATCGTCACCGCCGCTGGCCGGGCGGTGGATGTCGACGTGATCATCTATGGCACCGGCTTCCACGCCAGCGACTTCCTGCGCACGTTCAAGGTGAAGGGGCGGGGCGGGGTCGACCTGCACGACCAGTGGAATGGTGACGCCCGGGCCTATCTCGGCATCGCCATGCCGAACTTCCCCAACCTGTTCAGCATCTACGGCCCCAACACCAACATCGTGGTGAACGGCAGCATCATCTTCTTCTCCGAATGCGCGGTGCGTTACATCGTCGGCTGCGTGAAGCTGCTGCTGGAAGGCGGCTACGCCGCCATGGAGGTCCGCCCCGACATGCACGACGCCTTCAACACCCGCATCGACGCCGCCAACGCCGGCATGGCCTGGGGCGCGCCGCAGGTCTCGAGCTGGTACAAGAACGCCAAGGGCCGCGTCTCGCAGAACTGGCCGCTGGCGCTGGTCGACTACTGGAACATGACAAGACGGCCCGATCCGGACGATTTCGTGTTGACCACGCCCGGCCCGCAATGGATCCCGGATCAGGTCCGGGATGACGACATGGGGGAGGCTGGCGCTCGGTTCTACAGGGCGCGACCTCCCCGGATTTTCGCTCTCTTCATGTCGTCATCCCGGACTTGATCCGGGATCCATCGGGCCGTCGCGTGATCTATCCGAACGGACTCGACAATCGAAATTTGGAGTCTCCCGTTCAAAGCGGCGAGGTCATTCAGATCGACGATTGGGTATAGAGCCGCGCCCGGATCCGGATAGTTTTGTGCTCGTACAGAGAGTGAGTATTCTCAGGCTTCTCCAATTGCTGGCGGGCACGATGACCTTCAACTGTCGATCCAAAATGGCTGCAGCGGCCATCGCAGCACTTCTCTCTGGAGCAGTTTCAGCCCAGGCGGACGATGCGAAGGACACGATATCGACCATGCTGGAATTCGGATTGGTCGGGACGTGGGCCGTCGACTGCGGGGAGCCGCCGTCGAAGCGGAACCAGTATCTTCGCTATGTTGTCGACTCGCCTATTGGCCCGCATATCACCAATAACAGTGGGGCGGGCGAGTACGTGGGGACGCTGATCGTGTCGGCCACCCGGTTAGCGCCAGATCGGATCGGGTTTGCGACGACGGCGTCTGATGACCAACAGCGACTCGGGGCAAGTGAAGTCATCAAGACGCCACAAGGGAAGATCAAATCCATAGAGGCGGTCATCACCGCACATGGCATCGCGAAAGAGATTATCCGCGATGGTCATTGGCTTGGGGATGGGCGACCCACCGTTGAAATGGAGCGGTGCGACGCGCTGCCCCAAGGGCCTGACGCTCGATATCAAGGACTCGACATCGAAGAACAAAAGGTGAAGATTCCTGTTGCGCGCGACGTCAGATCATGTGAGAACAAAGAAAGAACATTGATCTGAGGGAACCGGCAAATGGTGGCAGCGCGCTTCGATCGGGTGATGGCTTGGCTGGCTTGGGCGTGCCGCCCGGCACTGGTTCTGTTCCCGCTGCTCATGGTCTGCGAGATCGCCGGCCTGGTGCCGACAGAGGTCACCATTCCCTTTGCCGTGATGGCGGCGGTGCATGCCGCGGGGCGGAAGGCCTGGCTCGCCGCCCGCCGGGATCAGGAAGCCGCTTCCAAGACTTCCTGGGCTTCCAGCCATTCTCTTTCCGCGGCTTCCTGAGCGCGGGTCGCCTCGGCCCGCTTGCGGCCCAGTTCGGCCAGCCTGGTGGCGTCGTTGAAGTTCTTGGGATCGGCCAGCGACACCTCGATCTGGGCCAAGTCCTTGCCCAGTTTCTCCATCGTCGCTTCCAGGGTCTTGATCCTCTTGACCAGCGGCGCCCGGGCGTCGCGGGCCCTGGCCGCTTCGCGGCGGGCCTCGCGCCGATCGGCGGCCGACATGTCGCCGCCCGCGAGTTTGCTGGGGCCGCTCTCGAAGGCGCCGGCCAGGACCTGGCGGCGGTAGTCCTCCATGTCGCCGTCGAAGGCGGCGACGGTGCCATGGGCCACCAGCCACAGCCGGTCCGCGCAGGCCTCGATCAGGTGGCGGTCGTGGCTGATCAGGATGACGGCGCCCGGGTAGTCGTTCACCGCCTCCACCAGGGCCTCGCGGGCCTGGATGTCCAGGTGGTTGGTCGGCTCGTCGAGGATGATCATGTTGGGCTCGTCGACCGCCATCATGGCGAACAGCAGCCGCGCCTTCTCGCCGCCCGACAGGCGGCCCACCGCGGTCTCGGCCAGTTGCCCGCCGAAGCCGAAGGCGCCCAGGCGGCTGCGGATCTGCGTGGGCGTGCCCGCGGCAGCAGGTCCGACATGTGCTGGATCGGCGTCTCGCCCAGGCGGAATTCGTCCTGCTGGTGCTGGGCGAAGAAGCCGGGGCGCAGCTTGGGCGCGCGGTGGACATGGCCGCCGGCGGCCGCCAGGCGGCCCGCGATCAGCTTGGCGAAGGTCGACTTGCCGTTGCCGTTGGAGCCGAGCAGGGCGATGCGGTCATCGGGGTCGATGCGCAGATTGAGGTGGCGCAGCACCGGCGGCCGGTTCTCATAGGCGACCGAGACGCCGTCCAGGTGATGATGGGGGCGCCAACTCGTCCTTGCAGGGGAAGCGGAACACCACCCGCGTCTCGCCCGGCAGTTCCGGCAAGGGTTCCATCCGCTCGATCATCTTCATGCGCGCCTGGGCCTGCTTGGCCTTGGAGGCCTTGGCGCGGAAGCGGTCGACGAAGCTCTGCAGGTGCTTGCGCGCCGCGTCCTGCTTCACCTTCTGGGCTTCCAGGTTGGCGATCTTCTCGGCCCTGGTTTTCACGAAGCGGTCGAAGCCGCCAGCATAGAGGGTCAGCTTGCCCTGGTCGAGGTGCAGGATCGAGTTGACCGCCTTGTTCAAGAGGTCGCGGTCATGGCTGACGATCACCAGGGTGCGCGGGTAGCGGGCGAGGAAATCCTCCAGCCACATCGTGCCTTCGATGTCGAGATAGTTGGTCGGCTCGTCCAGCAGCAGCACGTCCGGTTCGGCGAACAGCACGGCGGCCAGCGCCACGCGCATGCGCCAGCCGCCGGAGAAGCTGCCCATCGGCCGCAACTGCGCCTCGGCGTCGAAGCCAAGGCCGGCCAGGATGCGCTGGGCCCGCGCCGGGCCGGCATGGGCACCGATCGCTCCCAGGCGCTCGTGGATCTCCGCCAGCCGTTCGCCGTCCGTCTCGGTCTCCGCGTCGGCCATCAGTTGCGCGCGTTCCTGGTCGCCGGCCAGCACCACGTCCAGCGGCGTCTCGTCGCCGCCCGGCGCCTCCTGGGCCACGGTGCCGAGTTTGGCGCCGCGTTCCAGCGAGATGTCGCCGTCATCGGCATGGGCCTGGCCTAAGATCAGGCGCAGCAGGGTGGATTTGCCGGCGCCGTTGTGGCCGACCAGGCCGACCCGGTGGCCGGCGGGCACGAAGGCCGAGGCGCCGTCGATGATGACGCGCCCGGCAATGCGGTAGGTGAGGTTCTCGATCCGTAACATGGGCGGGCTATTAGCACGTGCAGCACAAGTGACAAAGCACCACGGTTGCCACACAGGCCTGCCTCGGCTACAAGGCGCCCGACTTTACCAGCCCCCTTAGACCAAATGGAGCCGATCATGGCCGTCGAGCGCACCCTGTCGATCATCAAGCCGGACGCCACCCGCCGCAACCTGACCGGCAAGGTCAACGCCAAGTTCGAGGACGCCGGCCTGGCGATCGTCGCCCAGAAGCGCGTCCAGCTCACCAAGGCCCAGGCCGAGGGCTTCTACGCCGTGCACGCCGCCCGGCCGTTCTTCGGCTCGCTGGTCGAGTTCATGATTTCCGGCCCGGTCGTCGTCCAGGTCCTGGAAGGCGAAGGCGCCGTGGCCAAGAACCGCGAAGTGATGGGCGCCACCAACCCGGCCAATGCCGCCGAGGGCACCATCCGCAAGGAATTCGCCGAGTCGATCGAGGCCAACTCGGTCCACGGTTCCGACAGCGCCGAGAACGCCGCGATCGAAATCGCCTACTTCTTCGCCCAGACCGAAATCGTCGGCTGAAAGCGGATTTCTTCGCAACTGACGGGGCCGCCTTGTGCGGCCCCGTTTCATTTGAGGGCCTTGAAAAGCGACGGTCTGCGGCGCATGTTCAACACACATGAAAATTTGTTGAACGAAGGTATCGGCGATGGCCAAGCCAGCCCCCAGCATCAGCAAGGAGCGTTTCGAGGCCGTCATGCAGGCTGCGGAGCAGGCGGGCCTGCTGCGCGACAAGAGCGGGCGGATCGCCGGCAGGGTCAGCCCGGTGCTGGTCGAGCAAGCGAAGCGGCTGACCGGCATCAAGACCGATACCGACCTGATCGAATTCGCCCTGGCGTCGATCGCGCTTGAAGACAATTTCGTCGAAGTCTTCAAAAAATCCCGTGGCACGGTGGATCCAACATTGAAGCTCGGCTACTGAGTGCCAGCCTTCGATTTCGAGGCGGCGCGGCGCTGGGCCCGCTTCGATCGGCGAAAGACGCTGGCACGACGAGCCGATGAAGACCTTCCCTTCATTCGGGTCGATGCGCTGGGCGGGCAGGCATTGTTGTTCGATACCTGCGTCTATATCGACCAGATGCGGAACCGCGCTCCTCGTCTGCTGGACGACCTCATCGAGAGGTCTCAAGTCGGTCATTCAACCGTCGCCATTCAGGAATTGATGCACAGTGTCGGCGCGCTCGATCCCGCCGATCCGCGAACCGCGGGTGTTGCGGCCGAAATCGGCAAGCAGATCGCGGCCATGCCGCCGCACCGGGTCTTCACCCCCGATGCCGATGTCCTGGGCCGGGGCGCGCTGCTCTCGGGCATCCTGTGCCGCCTTCAGGGTTACGAGAAGGACGGCAGGCTGCGCGCCTTGCAGGATTGTGTATTGTTCCTCCAGGCCCGGAAGCTGGGGCTCGCGGTGCTGACCGCCAATGTGGCGGACTATGACATCCTGCTTCAGTTGGTGCCGGCGGGGCGGGCGCTGTTCTACCGGGCTCACTGACGGGCTGGCTGCGGCACCACGAAAATATCCTGACGCGGCGTGGCCGGCTGCGGTCCCCCGTCCTGTCTCAGGTAGTAGGCGGTCCAGGCATTGACCGCGTCGACGTAAGGCTGGGTTGCCGGGATCACCTTGGCAGAGCCGGGCTTGCCCACGCGCGAGCCGCCGTTGTAGTGGCTCAGCGCGATGTCGACCGAGCCGTAGCGGCTGATCAGCGCGCCCAGGAATTTCACCCCGGTGCGGATGTTCACCCGCGCATCCCACAGCGTGTCGGGGTCGAGGCCGAATTCGCCCCGTGCCGTCGCCGGCATGATCTGCATCACGCCGCGGGCGCCGGCGGGCGACAGGGCATTCGACCGGAAGCCGGACTCGACCTTCGCCACCGCCCGCGCCAGGGCATAGGAGACGTTGGAATTGCGCGTCTCCTCCTCGATTATCTTCAGGATCTCGGCCACTTGTGCTGAATCGGGCGGCGGTGCGGTCCGCGGCACGATGACATCGGTCGGGGCCTGGGGCGGTGGCGGCCTGGTCGCCTCGGCGATGACATAGGACAGCACCGCGGGATCGAGTTGCGCGCGCTCCACCGTGTTCATCGCCTGGTAATAGCGATAGGCGATCTGGACGCCGTCGGGCAGGCCCAGCAGGTAACTGCGCAAATACCATTCGAAGGCCAGCGGCGGGTTCTGCTCCAGCACCGTGCCGGTGCCCAGCATCCAGGCGATCGCCTCGGCCGAGCGGGCATCGCCGCCCTGGGCCGCGTCCAGCATGACCTGCGCGTCCTCCAGGTCGGCCTTGCCCAGGCGCAGGTCGGTGAAGGCCTGCACCAAGCGGGCGCGGCCGGTCGCGGCCTGGGCCGGCAGCGCCGCCAGCACGGACAGGGCGAGGGCGATCGCAAGGGCCCGCTGTTTCGTCATGGTCACGACGAATACCCGGGCCATCTTGACGTCAGGTTAAGGTAACGGCGGTCCAGGCGTCGCCGTCATAGACCGTGCGGCCGCCGTCCAGCCGCGCACGGCCCGCGGCGACCAGGGCCACCGCGGCAGGGTAGAGGCGGTGTTCGGCCGCCAAGGTCCGGGCCGCCAGGTCGTCCGGGCCCTCGCCGGGGACGGCCGGGACCACGGCCTGGCCGATGATCGGCCCCGCATCCATGTCGGCGGTGACGAAATGCACGGTGCAGCCGGAAAAGCGCACGCCGGCGGCCAGCGCCTGTTCGTGCACATGCACGCCCTTGAACGAGGGCAGCAGGGACGGGTGGATGTTGATCATCCGGCCCAGCCATTTCAGGGTGAACTGCGGCGTCAGCAGGCGCATGAAGCCGGCCAGCACCACCAGTTCGACGCCGGCCGCCTCGAGCGCTGCATCCAGCGCCGCATCGAAGCCGGCACGGTCCTTGTAACCCTTGTGGTCGATCACCAGGGTCGCCACGCCGGCCGACGCGGCGCGTTCCAGGCCGACGGCGCCCGGCCGGTTCGACAGCACCAGGACGATTTGTGCCGGATAGTCCGCGGCCACGGCCGCGTCCAGCACGGCCGCCATGTTGGAACCGCGGCCCGAAATCAGGATCGCGGTGCGCCGGCGCGGGGCAGCGCTCACGATACCGCCCAGGTCTCTTGCTGGCCCCAGCAGCCGGCCGGCCCGATGACCGAGGTCTGGGAGGCGCCGGTGCGCTCGACGATGCGGCCGACGATGCCGACGCTTTCGCCCGCCTCGTGCAGGACGCGCAGGGCCGCTTCCGCCTTGTCCGGCGCCACCACCGCGATCATGCCCAAGCCGCAGTTGAAGGTGTTGGCCATCTCGGCCGCGTCCAGGCGGCCGACCTGCTGCAGCCAGGCCAGCACCGGCGGCAGGCTCCAGCGCGCCGCATCCAGCTCTGCCGCCGCCTTATCGGGCAGGACGCGGGGCAGGTTGCCGATGATGCCGCTGCCGGTAATATGGGCATAGGCCTTGACCAGGCCGGTGCGATGCGCGGCCAGCGGCCCCTTCACATAGATCCTGGTCGGGGTCAGCAGGCTCTGCCCCAGCGTCTTCCCCGGCTCGAACGGGCTCAACTGGTCATAGGCATAGCCTTCGCCCTCGACGATGCGGCGGACCAGGGAATAGCCGTTGGAATGCACGCCGCTGGAGGCGATGCCGATCAGCAGGTCGCCGGGTACCACGTCGCCGCCGGTGAGCAGCTTCGAGCGCTCCACCGCGCCGACGACGAAGCCCGCCAGGTCATAGTCGCCGTCCTGGTAGAGGCCCGGCATCTCGGCCGTCTCGCCGCCGATCAGGGCGCAGCCGGCGATCTCGCAACCCTTGGCGATGCCCTTGATCACCGCGGCGGCGTCATCGACCTTGAGCTTGGACGAGGCGAAATAATCGAGGAAGAACAGCGGTTCCGCCCCCTGGACCACCAGGTCGTTCACGCACATGGCGACCAGGTCCTGGCCCACCGTATCGTGGATGCCGGCGGCGATCGCGACCTTCAGCTTGGTGCCGACCCCATCGGTCGAGGAGACCAGCAAGGGATCGTCATAGCCCGCGGCCTTGAGGTCGAAGAGGGCGCCGAAACCGCCCAGCCCGCCGATGACGCCGGGACGAAGGGTCGCCTTGGCGGCCGGCTTGATCGCCTCGACAAGGGCATCGCCCGCCTCGATATCGACGCCCGCGCCGCGATAGGTATAGCCGCTGCTCATGACTCGCCTGGATAGAAGCAATGGGCCCAAAGGGCCGGAAGCCGGGACCATACTGCAATCGCGGGCATTCTCAAGGGGCGGGGCCGCGCATATGCACGCAGCCAGGGCTTGCCGCCCTTGTCGCGCCACCTTCTGCCGCTATAGTCGCCGGACCATGCACCTTCATCCTGGACCTGTCATGCCGCTTTTCCGCCTGGTGATCCGGCTCGTCTTCGTTGGCCTGCTGGGCGCCCTTGCGCTGTCGGCGCCCGCCCGGGCCGAGGGCTATCTCGTCGAGGGCGTGGCGGGGCAGGCGATGGCGGCCGACCCGCTGGCGGCGCGCGATGCCGCAACGTCCAAGGCCCAGCGGGACGCGCTCGAAATGCTGCTGAAGCGGCTGGCGGCGCCGGGCACCGAGGGGCGCCTGCCGACGGTGACCGACCAGTTGGTGTTCAAGACCATGCAGGGCTTCGAGGTCCAGCAGGAGAAGACGACGGCGACCAGCTATTCCGCGGTTTTCACCGTCGAGTTCCGCCGCGAGGCGATCGACCGGCTGCTGGCCAACGCCGGCGTCGACTATGTCGAGGCGGCGGGCAAGCCGGTGGTGGTGGTGCCGCTGCTGATCGGCTCGGACGGCATCGCCCGCCTGTGGGAGGACGATAACGGCTGGCGCCAGGCCTGGGATCGCCGCCCGGCGGGGAACGATCCGCTGCGCATGGTGATTCCCTTGGGCGATCTGCCTGATCTTCAGACGCTGACTGCCCAGGCGGCCCAGCAGGGCGACGGCGGGGCCCTGGCCGTGCTGGCGGCGCGTTACGAGGCCGACGGCAGCATCGTCGCCACCGTGCAGCAGAGCGGGGCGGGCATCACCGTAACCGCCGCCGATCCCGGCCAGCCGCCGTTCTTCACCTCGACCTACCCGGTCGGCGCCGACCCGGCGGCGGCCTACGACAAGGCGGTGACCGCGGTGGCCAACGCGATCCAGAATCGCTACCGCACTCTCAATGCCGTGCCGGCCGGCCCGGTGGTCAGTCTCGAGGCCAAGGCGCTGTTTACCGACCTGCGCGGCTGGCGCGATCTGAAGGCGGCGATCGAGGGCACCGCCGCGGTGAAGAAGGTCAGCGTCCGCCGGCTGGTGGTGGGCGAGGCGACCATCGCCATCGAATACCAGGGCGATCCGGGCAGCCTGCGCGAAGCCCTGGCCCAGCGCGGCATCGCGCTCGAAAATACCACCACCGGCTGGCAGGTGCGGGCCGGCCTGCCTTCGACCACCGCGGTGCCCTACACGCCCGCGACGCCCGGCCAGGCGCCGGTGACGCTTTCCCCCTTGCCGGGCAGTGGGGCGCCGGGCGGCAACGCGCCGCCTGACCTGCTGTTCGAATGAGGTAACCAGGCCGGATAGATGGTCAATCTGGCCAATCTCATCACGCTCGGTCGTCTGGGATCGGTGCCGGTCATCGTCTGGCTGCTGCTCGACCAGCGCTATGTCACGGCCTTCTGGCTGTTCGTGATCGCCGGCATTTCCGATGGGATCGACGGCCTCCTGGCCAAGCGCTTCGGCATGGAGACGACGCTGGGCCGCTATCTCGACCCGATCGCCGACAAGGCCCTGCTGGTCTCGATCTACGTCGCCCTGGGGCTTCAGCTCTACCTACCGAAATGGCTGGTGCTGCTGGTGGTCAGCCGGGATCTGCTGATCATCGGCGCCATCCTGCTGGCCGGCGCGCTGGGCCGGCGCGTGGCCATCCGCCCGACCATGATCTCCAAAATCAACACCGTCGCGCAGATCGGCCTGATCGGCTGGGTGCTGGCCCATTTCGCCTTCGGCCTGACCGAACGGGCGGATACGATCACGACGATTCTGATCTGGGTGGTCGCGGCAACCACGGTGGCCTCGTGGTATCGCTATCTGATTATCTGGCTGAACGACATGGCGGGCATGGAGCAGGGATGATGACGGCGCGCAAGCAACTGCTGTTCTGGCTTGTCGCCGTCGCCCTGTTCGCCATCACCCTGTGGGCCCTGTCGTCGGTGCTGCTGCCTTTCGTGGTCGGTATGGCGATTGCCTATCTGCTCGATCCCGTTGTCGACCGGCTGGAGCGCTGGGGCATCGGCCGAACCCTGGGCACGGCCCTGATCATGTTCACCTCCGTGGTCTTTGCCCTGATCGCCTTCGTCGCGCTGTTTCCCTTGCTGCGCGACCAGGTCGTGGCCTTCGGCCAGGCATTGCCCGATCTGATCGCCAAGGCCCAGGAGGTCGGCCAGCAGCTCATCAACGATGTAATGGCCGAACTGACCCGCCAGCAGCGCACCGCCGTGTCCAGCAGCCTGAGCGAGGTCGGCAAGAGCGCCGCGGCGATGGTCGGCGACGTGCTGGGGAAATTGTGGGCGGGCGGGCTGATCGTGGTCGACTTCCTGTCGATCATGCTGATCACGCCGGTGGTGGTGTTCTACCTCCTGCGCGACTGGGAAAAGCTGATCGCCGCCGTCGATTCCTGGCTGCCCCGCCAGCATGTCCAGACCATCCGCGAACAGGCCCGGCTGATCGACCAGGCCCTGGCCGGCTTCGTGCGCGGCCAGGTCGGCGTGTGCCTGATTTCGGGTACGCTCTATGCCCTGGGCTGGACCATCGCCGGCCTGAATTTCGCCCTGATCATCGGCTTGTTCGCCGGTTTCCTGGCTTTCATCCCCTATGTCGGCGGCCTGTTCGGGCTGTCCGTCGCGCTGATCGTCGGCGCCGGGCAATTCGGCCTCGACTGGACGCAACTGGGAATCATCTTTGCCATCTACCTGGTCGTCCAGGGGGCCGAGGGCACGTTCGTGCAGCCCTATCTGGTCGGGCGCAGCGTCGGCCTGCACGACCTGTGGATCATTTTCGCCTTGCTGGCGGGCGGCGCCCTGTTCGGCTTCCTGGGCGTGCTGGTGGCCGTGCCGGCGGCGGCGGCGGTCGGCGTGCTGGTGCGCTTCGCCCTGCACAACTACCTGCGCAGCAGCCTCTATACCGGCGAGCCCGCGCCGGCCGAGGTCGACGGTGAGTGAGCGGCCCGGGGCGGTGCAACTGCCCCTGGACCTGCCGTTTTCCACCGCCCTGGGCCGTGACGACCTGATCGTTCACGGCGGCAACGAAACCGCGGTGCAATGGCTGGCCCGCTGGCCCGACTGGCCGGGCCAGGCCCTGGCGCTGGTCGGGCCGCCCGCCTCGGGCAAGACGCACCTGTCCGCGGTCTGGTCCAGCGATGTCGGCGCCACGGTGGTGCTGCCGGCGGCGCTGTCGAATGCCCTGGTGCCGGCCCTTGCCGGCGGCCCGGTGCTGATCGAGGACGCGGACGCGGTCGGCGACGAGGAGGCCTTCTTCCACCTGATCAACCTGATGCGGGAGGAGGGGGGCAGCCTGCTGCTGACGGCGCGCGCGGCCCCGGCACGCTGGCCCTTGACCCTGCCCGACCTGCGCTCGCGCCTGGGGGCTGTCCCCGTGGCATCGCTGGGCCTGCCCGACGAGGCCACGCTGGTGGCCCTGATCGCCAAGCTGCTGGCCGATCGCCAGCTATCGCTGGAAGCGCGGCTGCTGGACTGGGTGGTCACCCGCATCGACCGCACCCCGGCAGCGGCCCGCAACCTGGTCGCGGCCCTGGACCGCGAGTCGCTGAGCGCCGGCGGCCGGCTGGGCCCGGCCGTCGTGCGCCGGGTGGTGGCGATGTTGGAACCCGCCGGCCCCGCAAGCGACGCGCCATGACAGTGTCATTTTGCTATTGTAGCTTTTGCGCAATATTTCGTTGAGCGTATGGAGGATATGGCCGTGACCGAGAGCGCCGCGAGCAAGACTGCGACCAGCGACCAGCCCGCGACCCCGGCACCGGCCGCCATCCCCGCGGTTTCCATGGACAGTCCCGACCGGTTCATCAACCGCGAACTCTCCTGGCTCGCCTTCAACAACCGCGTCCTGGACGAGGCCTTCAACATCAAGCACCCCTTGCTGGAGCGCCTGCGCTTTCTATCGATTTCGGCCAACAATCTCGACGAATTCTTCATGGTGCGCGTCGCCGGCCTGCGCGGCCAGGTGCGGGCCGGGGTCGAGACGCTCAGCTATGACGGCCTGACCCCGGCGCAGCAACTGGTGGCGATCAATACGACGGCGGCCAAGCTGATGGCCGATCAGCAGCGCTGCTGGATCGGCTTGACCCACGACCTGCGCGGCGTCGGCATCGCCGTCGTGCCGCCCGAGGAATTGACCGCCGACGAGAAGTCCTGGCTCTCGTCGCGCTTCCTCGAGCAGATCTTCCCGGTGCTGACACCGCTCGCCATCGACCCGGCGCACCCGTTCCCGTTCCTGCCCAACCTGGGCTTTGCCATCGTCATGCAGCTCAAGCGGCGGACCGACGGGCAGTTGATGAAGGCGCTGCTGCCGCTGCCCACCCAGATCGACCGCTTCATCCGCCTGCCCGGCGCCGAGATCCGGTTCGTCAGCCTGGAAAATATCGTCGGCCTGTTCTTCGACCGCCTGTTCCCCAACTACGAGATGACCGGGCGCGGCCTGTTCCGCCTCATTCGCGACAGCGACATGGAGATCGAGGAGGAGGCCGAGGATCTGGTCCGCCTGTTCGAGTCGGCGCTGAAGCGCCGGCGCAAGGGCCTGGTGATCCGCCTGAAGATCGACTCGGCGATGCCCGAGGATCTGCGCCGCTTCGTCATCGAGGAACTGGAAGTGTCCCCGGCCGAGGTGGTCGTGGTCGACGGCCTGATCGGCTTGGCCGACACCAGCCAGTTGATCATCGACGACAAGCCCGAGCTGAAGTTCACCCCCTATAACCCCCGATTTCCCGAGCGCATCCGCGACTTCGGCGGCGACTGCTTCGCCGCCATCCGCTCGAAGGACATCGTGGTTCACCATCCCTTCGAGTCTTTCGACGTGGTGGTCCAGTTTCTGCGCCAGGCGGCGGCGGACCCGGCGGTCGTCGCGATAAAGCAGACGCTGTACCGCACCTCCAACGACAGCCCGATCGTCAAGGCCCTGGTCGAGGCGGCCGAGGCCGGCAAGTCGGTGACCGCCCTGGTCGAACTCAAGGCCCGCTTCGACGAGGCGGCGAACATCAAATGGGCGCGCGACCTGGAACGCGCCGGGGTGCAGGTGGTCTATGGCTTCCTGGAGCTGAAGACCCACGCCAAGATCAGCCTGGTGGTGCGGCGCGAGGCCGGGCAACTGGTGACCTATACCCATTTCGGCACCGGCAATTACCACCCGATCACCGCGCGCATCTATACCGACCTGTCCTATTTCACCGCCGATCCGGTGCTGGGCCGCGATGCCTCCTATCTCTTCAACTTCCTCACCGGCTATGCCCGGCCCGAGCATCTGGTGAAGCTGGCCGCCTCGCCCGACACGCTGCGGCCGACCCTGCTGAAGCTGATCGACGAGGAAATCGCTCATGCCAAGGCCGGCCGGCCGGCGCAGATCTGGGCCAAAATGAACTCGGTGGTCGATCCCCAGATCATCGACGAGCTCTACCGCGCCAGCCAGGCGGGGGTGGAGATCGAACTGGTGGTGCGCGGCATCTGCTGCCTGCGCCCCGGCGTGCCGGGCCTGTCGGAAAACATCAAGGTGAAGTCGATCGTCGGCCGGTTCCTCGAGCATTCGCGCATCATCTGCTTTGGTGCCGGCCAGGAATTGCCCTCGGACAATGCCAAGGTCTTCATCTCCTCGGCCGACTGGATGCCGCGCAACCTCGACCGCCGGGTCGAGACCCTGGTGCCCATCCTCAACCCCACCGTGCAGGACCAGATCCTCGACCAGATCATGGTGGCTAACCTGAAGGACGAGGCACAATCCTGGATCCTTCAGCCCGATGGCCAGTTTCAGCGGATCCATGCCAAGGATGGCGGCTTTTCAGCGCACAACTACTTCATGACCAATCCGAGCTTGTCGGGACGCGGCAAGGCGCTTAAGACCGCCGCGGCACCGCGCCTGGTGCTGGACGAATCTTGAACGTCGAGAGCCGATGACGATAGCCGAGGCCGTGGAACCGCGTACGCGTGCAAGCAGAACAGGACGGGTCGGGGTCGTTGACGTCGGGTCGAATTCGGTCCGCCTCGTGGTCTACGAGAGCGTGGGCCGGAATCCCGCTGCCATGTTCAATGAAAAGGTGCTGTGCGGCTTAGGAAGGCGTCTGGCCTCGACCGGCAAGCTCGACGCCGAAGGGGTGAAGACCTCCTTCGCCGCGATCGAGCGCTTTGTCGCCTTGTCCCGGGTGATGGGGGTATCGCGTCTGGAAATCGTGGCCACGGCGGCAGTGCGCGATGCCAGCGACGGGCCCGATTTCGTGGCCCGCGCCGGCAAGATCGCGGGCGCGCCGATCCGCGTGCTCTCGGGCCAGGAGGAAGCCTATTTTTCGGCCGAAGGCGTGCTTTCGGCGATTCCCGACGCCAACGGCCTGGTCGGCGACCTGGGCGGCGGCAGCCTGGAAGTGGTGATGGTCGGCGAGGGCCAGGTGGGTGCCCAGGCGACCCTGCCGCTGGGCCCGCTGCGCCTGATGGAAGCGGCGCAGGGCGATCGCAACAAGGCCAGCGACATCATCGACCAGTCCCTGTCGGGCCTGCCCTGGCTGGACGACCTGCGCGGGCGCACCTTCTTTGCGGTCGGCGGCGCCTGGCGGGCCCTGGCCAAGATCCACATGGCCCAGGTCAGCTATCCCCTGCGCGTGCTGCATCACTACCGCATCCAGCGCGGTGACGTGCGCGATCTCTCCCGCATCATCTCGAACCTGTCTCGCGAAAGCCTGGAGCGGATTTCCGGCCTCTCGCGCCGGCGCCTCGACACCCTGCCGCTGGCCGCCCTGATCCTCGACCGCGTGCTGAAGGCGACCAGGCCCAAGGATGTGGTGTTCTCCTCCTACGGTCTGCGCGAAGGGCTGCTCTACAGCCGGCTGTCGGCGCGGGAGCGGGCGCTGGACCCGCTGATTGAAACCGCCTGCGAGATGGGCGCCCGCATGGGCCGCTTTGCCGAGCACGGCGAGGAAATGGCGCAGTGGACCGCCCAGCTCTTTGCCGACGAGAATGCCGAGGAAGCGCGCCTGCGTCTGGCCACCTGCCATCTCTCCGACATCGGCTGGCGCGGCCACCCGGATTATCGCGCCCAGCAAAGCCTGTTCGAGATCCTGCGCGGGCCCTTTGTCGGCATCGACCATCCCGGCCGCGCCCATGTCGCCCTGGCCATCTATGCCCGCTATGACGGCGACCCCGAGTCAGGCGCCTCGCGCCAGGCCTCGGCCGTGCTGGACGAGCGCCAGATCCTGCGCGCCCGGGTCCTGGGGGCCGCCCTGCGCCTGGGCCATGTGCTGACCGGCGGCACGCCCGGCATCCTGCACGATTGCCCCCTGGTGCTGGGCGACGAGGCCGTCACCTTGAGCCTGCCGCCGCGCCACGCGGCCCTCGATGGTGAAGTGGTCCAGCGCCGCCTCGCCACCATCGGCCGCCTGATCGGCCGCCAGACCAAGGTCGAAATGGCGGCCTGAGGGCCGCCATCGTCGGGGCCGTCTAGGCCCGTTGCGAGACGCTGTCCCGCGCCGCGCCGCCGGGCCTGACCCGCGGAAAGATCTCCCGGGCGAAGCGGGCCATCTCGGCCTCGAACGGCTGGAATTGCAGCATGAACAGTTCGATGCCGAGGGCATGGAATGCCTGGATGCGCTCGGCGACCTGGTCGTAGCTGCCCACGAGGCCGGCGCCGGTGCCGCCGTTGCTGCCCACCCGGGGTGCCTTGGCAAGGGTCTGGAGCATCACCACCTTGGCGTCCGAGTTCGCCCGCTGGACCGCCCGCACGGCCGCATCCTTGGCCGCCAGCGCCGAGAGATGTTCGTGCACCGCGTTCGCCTCGGCCTCGGTTTCCCGCGCGATCACGAAGGCGGAGAGGCCGAAGCGCAGCGGCGGCCCACGGCGCGGCCGCCGCCGCACGTCGGCGATCAGCACTGCCACATCCGCGGGCGGCTGGCCGTTGATGAACCAGACATCCCCGTGATCGGCGACCAGGTCGCGGGCCGGCGCGGATTCCCCGCCCACATAGAGGGTCGGGCGCGCCCGGTAGCTGTTCCTGGGGAACAGGGCGCATTCCTTCAGGTCGAAGTTCTCGCTGCGGTGGGTCAGGTTCTCGCCGGCGAGGAGCCGCGACACCACGGAGATCCAGTCGCGACCGTAGGCATAGCGGTCGTCATGCTCGGCGAAGGGCAGGCCGGTCTTCTCGAATTCCACCTTGTTCCAGGCATTGACCAGGTTGAGGGCAAAGCGGCCGCGGCTGATAGCCTCGATCTGGAGCGCCATCTTGGCGAGGATGACGGGATGGAAGAGCTGGGGCTTGATCGCCGCGATCAGCTCGATGCGCGTGGTGAGCGCGGCGAGCCCGGCGGCGGCGGTCCAGGCGTCGAGCTGGTCGAAGTCGGGCCGGTGCGGGTTGAAGGTGTGCTGCGCGATCAGCGTGGAATCATAGCCCAGCGCCTCGGCCTCCAGCACCAGGTGCTTATTGCGCTCCCACGAGGCATCGAAGGGTTCGTCAGGATCCTGCAAGGCCGCGCGCGCACCGTGAACGGCAGCCCAGATCCCGAAGCGGAGTGTCTTGGATGTCATGAAGCCGATCCCCTGGGCCAAGGTCAGAAGAAGCCCTGCGTGGGCAATGGCGTGCCGTGCAGCTCGAAATCTCCCAAGGCACGCGCCTTGAGCGGCCCGGGATTGTGCGAGGCGAGCGTGCGGGCATTGCGCCAGTGACGGTCGAGGTTGCGGTTCTTGCGCATGGCCGAGGCGCCGCCCACGTCGAACAGGCGGCTGGCGCTTTTGATGGTGAGATCGTCGACGATCAGCTTGGTCTTCGCCGCGACGACCGCCGCCTGTAGGGCAAGCTCGGCATCCGGCTCGCCGTCGTCGCGGGCTTGCGCGGCCCGGTCCTGGGCCTCGGCGGCGGCAAGGACCAGTGTCTCGGCGGCGAAGGCGCTGCTCGAAATCTCGCCGATGATCTCCTGCAACAGCGGATCGTCGCAGGGGCGCAGCGTCGTCGCATAATAGAAATGCCGGTCCTTGCGGCCCGCCAGCAGGTCGACCGCATCGGTCAGAATATTGCGCAGGATCCCGGCGACGATCGCGGTGACCAGCAATTGCGCCAGGGTGTTGTTGTAGCTGGTGCCATAGCCGATGCCGGGCGCATCGAAGATCACCTCGTCCGGCTCCACGCGCACGTTGCGCAGATGTGTCGTGCCCGAGCCGGTCAGGCGCTGCCCGGCGCCGTCCCAGTCGTCGACCAGCTCCACGCCTTCCCGGTTCACGGGCACGATCACGGACGCGAGTTCGTCGTCGGGACCGGCGGCACGGATCTGCACATGATCGGCATAAAGCGTGCCGGTGCTGTAGTATTTGGTGCCGTCCAGGCGATAGCCGTCTGCGTCGGCACGCAGCTTCGTCGTATAAGGGCTGCCGCCCACCTTGGCACTGCCGAGCTCGGTATTGCCGAGGCCGAATAGATCTCCTCGGGCGATCAGCCGCGCCCATTTCGGCCGGTTGATCGCATCGTGCGGTCGCGCGAAACGGTCGACGAAGGTGTAGTGATTGCGCAGGGCATGGGCCACATTGGGGTCGGCCGCGGCCAGACGGATGACCACGGCGAGGAGCTCGCGCAGCGTGACGCCACCCCCGCCATCCGCCTTCGGCAGCCGCAGGGCCCCGAGCCTGGCCGTCCGGATCAGGTCCATGACCTCGTAAGGGTGGATGCGCTCCCGGTCCCGTTCGGCCGCCCCCTCGGCAATATGGGCAAGCAGCCGCTCCAGTTCCGCGGAATCGGGCGAGAGGGGGCCATCGCTTGGCGGCGCGGCAAGTTGATTCATGATGTCGCCTCAGCCCAGCCTTGCCAGGTGATCCGCGACGGTGACCTGCTCCGGCAGCACCTTGCGTGCCGTGAGCCAGTCGGCGGCCGACTGCAGATTGCTCACGAAGGCCGTGTCGTTCACCGAATGGATCAGGTACTTGCGCTTGAGGCCGGCGAGATGGTCGCGCACCTCGTCGCGGTAGCCGCCCTTGGCCTGGGCGATCAGTTCCGCCTCCCGGGTGTTCTCGCTCGCCCACTGCGCCTCGGTGGCGAGGGCGGCGTTCACCGCGCGCACGATGTCGGGATTCTCCTCGGCGAACTGGCGGCGGGTGAGCCAGGAGGTGAAGTCGATCTGGAAGTCGAGATCGCGCTCCTCCAGGAACACGTCGTGTGCCTTGTATTCGACGCGGGCGATATCCACGCCCGGGCTCCACATCGACCAGGCGTCCACCTTGCCGGCGGCGAGCGCCGGCGCCGCGTCGGGCGGGTTGAGATAGACGAATTTCACCGTCGAGCGGTCGACGTTGAATTTCTCGAGTGCGGCCACCAGCAGGAATTCGCCGAGCCCGGAGCGGTTGACCGCCACCGACTTGCCGGCCAGGTCCTGGACCTTGTCGATGCCCGAGCCGTCCTTGGCGATGATCGCCGTGGTGCGCGGGTCGTAGATCAGGAACTGGGTGAAGACCAGCGGCGAGCCGGCGATGATCGCGGCCAGGGCCGGGGTGGTGCTGCCGCCGAAGCTGAAATCGGCGGTGCCGCCGGTCACGGCCTGGAGGGTCGGCGCGTGGTTGGGGAACGGCCCCAGCCATTCGACCTTGATCCCCTCCTTGGCGAGGCTGCGGTCGAGTTCGCCGCGCTCCTTGGCGATCAGGCCGAAGCCGCTCAAGCCCCAAGTGAGGCGCACCACATCCGTGTTGCGCCCGGTTGACTGCGCGGCCCGTGCGCCCTGTGACGCCGCGGTGCCCAGTGCGGCGAGCGCGCCGATGCCCAGCGATGTCTTCAGGAAGCGGCGGCGGGAATGGGGCGGCAGTGACGAGATGGTCATGGGACTTCCTTCGGGGGGACTTGGGGATCAGTGGGCGGCGTGCGTCGGGGCGACGCCGAGTTCGGCAAGCAGTTCGGCCCGCGTCGCCGCGGGGGCGCCCGGTCGGGACGGGCGGTGTTCGGCCGCAATGGCGCCGTCGCGCATCACCAGGATACGGCCGGCCAGGGCGATGGCCTCGTCCACGTCATGGGTGACGAGCAGCACGCCCGGCCGGTGGCGTGTCACCAGCTCCTTGACCAGGCCGTGCATGCGGATGCGGGTAAGGGCGTCGAGGGCGGCGAAGGGCTCGTCGAACAGCAGCAATTCCGGCTCCTGCACGAGCGCCCGGGCCAGCGCCACACGCTGTGCCTGGCCGCCGGACAGGTTACGCGGCCAGTCGTCCAGCCGGGTGCCGAGCCCCACTTCCGCCAGCGCCGCCTCGGCCCGTTCGCGGGCGCCCCGGGGCGGCAGGCCCAGGGCCACATTGGCCCACAGCGGCTCCCACGGCAGCAGGCGATGCTCCTGGAACACCACGGCGGGCCGCTTGGGTGCCGAGATATGGCCGCCCTGGATCTCGTCGAGGCCGGCCAGGGCGCGCAGCAGGGTGGTCTTGCCGCAGCCGCTTTCGCCCAGCAGCGCCACGAATTCCCCCCGCTCGATGCGCAGGTCCAGGCCTTCGATCACCCGCCGCCCGCCGTAGGACCGCACCAGCCCGTGCACGCTCACCACGCTCTCGCGCGGGGACTGGAACGGGGCGTTCATCGGGCACCCTTGGGCGCGTAGTTGGGATGCCAGGCGAGAAGCCGGCGTTCCAGAAGACGGGCGATCGAGTCGGCAAGGACCCCGATCAGGGCGTAGATGGTGATGGTAAGGATGATGACGTCGGTGCGCAGGAACTCGCGGGCGTCCATGGCGAGGAAGCCGATGCCTGAATCGGCGCCGATCGTCTCGGCGACCACCAGGGCCAGCCAGGCGGTGGCGAGCGAATAGCGCACGCCGGTCAGGACCGAGGGCAGGGCGCCGGGCAGGATCACGCGGCGGATCGTCCGCCACGGGCCCAGCCCCTGGACCCTGGCCAGTTCCAGCAGCTTGGGGTCGATCTGCCGGATGCCCAGCGTGGTGTTGATGTAGATGGGAAAGGCGACGCCCAGCGCCACGAGGAAGACCTTCGCCCCTTCGCCCACGCCGAACCAGACGATGACCAGCGGCAGCAAGGCGAGGAAGGGAATGGCGCGCACCATCTGGACGCTGCGGTCGACCAGGGCCTCGGCCAGGCGCGAGAAGCCCACCAGCGTGCCCAAGGCAAAGCCGATGCCCCCGCCGACGGCAAAACCCGTGGCGGCGCGCAGCAGGCTGATGCCCAGGTCGTGAAGGAGGGTGCCAGCGACGGTAAGCCTGATCCCGGTCCAGGCCACCGTGCTGGGGGCCGGCATCACATGGGGCGGTATCCAGCCCGACCGGGCGAGAACCTCCCAAACCGCGACCGCCAGGGCGGGGGCCAGCCACGACAGGACCAGAAACCGGCGTTGCCCCGCGGCGAAACCCTTGACCGCCCGGGGCCTTGGGGCAGGAGCGGCGCGGGTGCCCGTCACCGGAAAGGCCAGACGGTCGACATCGGTCACGAGAACACCCCTTTTACGCTGTACATTTTAATTACACATTGATAATATGTGTTAAATAATGATAAACAGTCGTATTTTGTCCGTCAATAAATTCAGTCGAGATGTTTCGGTAAATAGGCCTTCGCCCGACGAGACCGTTACCGCGCCTGACCAAGGTCGAGCTGTCGGTCTGGTCTCCCAACCGTCATTCCGGCGAAGGCCGGAATCCATCGGGACGATTGCGTGCTGGCCCAGGATGGATTCCGGCCTTCGCCGGAATGACGACCTGAACGATGTGGCTTAAGTACAGGGGCAGCGGGCAGCCCGCTTCAATCGATCTTGTAGGGCGAGGTCGAGCGCGGCGCCGGTTCCAGTTCGACCGGCGGGGTGGGGGACTGGGCCAGGGTGGCGGCCGCCTGGGCGCTGAGCAGCACCTGTTGTTCCCGGCGCAGGCGCCGTTGCAGGCGCAGGGCCCAGACCACCTCGACGATCAGCACGATCAGGCCCAGGCCGATCCAGCCGGCCTCCTCGGTCAGGGCGGCGCCGAGCAGGCCGAAATCGTAGAGGCCATGCAGGGCCATTGGGACCAGGAAAGCGGCCCACAGCATCGCACCGGCGCGTTCAGGCTCGAAGCGGGCACGGGCGACATAGAAGCCCATGATGGCGCCCAGCACGGCATGGCCGGGCACGGCGGTGAAGGCGCGCAGCACGGCGATGCCGATCCAGCCTTCGCCGCCGCCCACGACATAGAGCAGGTTTTCCAGGGTCGCGAAGCCCAGGGATGCGGTCACGCCATAGACCAGGCCATCCATCGGCTCGTCGAAGGCCTTGTGCCGGCGGCAATAGAGCAGCAGCACCGCCAGCTTGAAGGCTTCCTCCGGGATCGCGGCGAGCAGGAAGGCCTGGACCCCGGCGAGGGCGAGCGGCTGGCCGATGCGCGGCTCCAGCGCCGCCCCCAGGGGCAAAGCGACGACCAGCACCGGGATGACGATCAGCACGCCCAGGAAGAAGGTGCCCAGGATGGCCCGGGTCGGCTCGGGGAAGCGGTCGCTCTTGACGAAATAGCGCAGGATCAGCAGCGACGGCACCACCGCGGCGGCAATCATCAGGACCGGACCCATCGTTTCCCCCGTGCCGTGCAGCGCCCCCCGGCGCGGCCTATCTCACCGTCAAGTCGATCAGCTTGATGCGACGGCCTTCCGCCGCCAGGGCCACCCGGCCGTGCTTCAGGGCCAGGGCCGCATCGCCGAAGATCTGCCGCCGCCAGCCGTGGAGCGCCGGTACGTCGGCCTCGTCGCTGCCGGCGATCTGTTCGAGATCGGCGGTGTTGGCGACCAGTTTCTGGGCGACGCCGTGATCCTCGCACTGCAGCTTGAGCATGACCTTCAGCAGTTCAACCAGCGGGCCGACGCCGCGCGGGGCCTCGGTCACCTGCTCGGCCACCGGCAGCAGGTCCTCGGGGCAATTGAGGCCGCGCAGCACGGCTTCCAGCAGGGAGGGGCCCAGCTTGCCGTCGGCAAAGCCCTTGGGCACGCCGCGCGACTGCTTCATGTCGTCGATCGAGGCCGGCGGGTGGGCGGCGACCTCCAGCAGGGCGTCGTCCTTCAGCAGGCGGCCGCGCGGCAGGTCGCGGGCGCGGGCCTCGGTCTCGCGCCAGGCGGCGATTTCGCGCAGCACACCTAAGAAGCGGCGGTTGGTGGTGCGGGTCTTGATGCGCTGGTAGGCCTCGTCGGGCTCGATGATGTAGGTGGCGGGGTCCATCAGGATCGCCATCTCCTCGTCCAGCCAGTCGATGCGGCCGGATTTCTCCAGCTCGGCATAGAGCGTGTCATAGACCTTGCGCAGGAAGGTCACATCGCCGATGGCGTATTGGAGTTGCCGGTCGGTCAGCGGGCGGCGGCTCCAGTCGGTGAAGCGCGAGGATTTGTCCAGGCCGGCGCGGGCGATCTTGGCCACCAGCGTCTCGTAGGAGACCGAGTCGCCATAGCCGCAGACCATGGCCGCCACCTGGGTGTCGAACAGCGGCTCGGGAATGCGGCCCGACAGCTTCAGGAAGATTTCGATATCCTGGCGGGCGGCATGGAAAACCTTCAGGACGTTGTGATCGGCCATCAGGTCGAACAGGGGACTCAAGTCGATCAGCGGGGCGAGGGGGTCGATGATGGCCGCTTCGTTGGGCCCGGCGACCTGCACCAGGCACAGCTTCGGCCAATAGGAGTTGTCGCGCAAAAACTCAGTATCGACAGTGACATAATCGGCTTCTCTGAGACGTTCGACGAGGGCCGTCAGGCCGGCCGTGTCGGTAATGTGGAGAAAGCCCTTTGACATTGTTAAAACCACTCGTCCTTTCAAAGCGTTACGCTGATATCCTCAAGTGCTTCACGATTTCCAGCGCAGGGTCTTTTCCTTGACCGGGTTCTGGAACGCCCGCCCTTCGGCGCGCGCGCGGGCGAATTCCTTCTTGAGCAGATAGTACCATTTGGCCTGGGTGTCGCCGTCGTCGAGCAGCATCAGCGAGGGGCCGTGGGCGAGGCCTGCCTGCTGCATCTCGACGATGGCCTTGTCCTGGGCGAGGAAGGTGCGCGCGAAATGGCGCAGCACCGGGCGCAGCAGGGTGATCCAGGGCATGGTCCAGTACATCACCTGCGTGACTTCGCAGCCCTTGTCCTTGCCCAGCGGCGTGATCGCGGTCAGCCCGGCGAAGCGATGGCGGCCGGCGGTGATTTCCTCGGTGCGCACGGCGGGCAGGCGGAAGGCGATCTCGGTCGCCGGCGCCCCGCCCAGCAGTTTGTAGGCGAAGGAATTCTTCGACGGGGCGTGGCGCACCATGGTGAAGCCCAGGTCCGAGGGGGCGAACCTCTTCGCCTTCTCGTGCATCGAGGCTTTGGTCCGCCACCACCAGGAACGGTGGACGAAAGGCCCATGGGCCGGGTCCATCAGGCCCACCACCGCGTCATCCAGGGGGCAGGGGAAGTGCATGCGCTCGATATGGGACGGGCGGCTGTCGGCGGCGAAGCCCGGCACGCTCGGCACCGGGGTGGTGGCGGCCTGGGCCGCTTCGCCGATGAAAATCCACACCAGCCCATGCTGTTCGGCGATCGGGTAGCGCCGGACCTTGATCCGGTCGACCTTGATCGCCTGGTCGGCGACCAGGGAGGGAATCGCGGTGCAGGTGCCGGTGCCGTCGAAGCGCCAGCCGTGATAGCAGCACTCGACTTGGCGGCCGTCGAAGCGGCCGCAGGACAGCGGGATGCCGCGATGGGGGCAGATATCGCGCAGGGCAAAGGCCTGGCCGTCGTCGCCGCGGGCGAGCAGGACCGGCTCGCCCAGGATGGACTTGGCCAGCATCTTGCCCGGCTTCAACTGCCTGGACGGCAGGGCCAGATACCAGAGGTCGCGCAGCCATTCCGGCGCGTCGATGCCACGCGCCGGGCGCAGTTCGCCGGGGGCATTGTTCGGGGCATTGGCGGTGGAGGCTATCTGCAAGTCGTTCATCTTCTGCTTGTTAGCAAATTTCCACGCCGATTGCGCCGGTCTGATGATGCGTCAGTTTGTGTTTCGGTCACGGGCCGGGCGGCGGCAGTGTCTTCAAGGGATTGGCCAGCCGCACGCCAAGGGGGGCAAAGTGCCGCTCGTTGGCCGTGAGGACGGTGAAGCCGCGCACGGCGGCGGTGGCCGCGATCGCGATGTCCTCGAAGCCGGGATCATGCGCCCGCGCCCGGTCGATGACGGCGCCCGCCTCTCGCGCTTCCTCGATCCCGAACGGCAGGATGCGCCCGGCATAGAAGTGCTCGACGGCGGAAAGCCAATGGCGCAGGTGCCTTGCCTTGGCCGTGGCGCCGATTCGCGCGGCACGGGCAATGCCGGCCTCGATCTCGGCGACGGTCACGGTCGAGATGAAGAGCTGCGCCGAATGTGCCTGGACCCAGGCGGCGAAGGCATCCGCGCCGACCGCGCGCTTGGCCGCCGCGTCGGCCGACACGATGTTGGTGTCGAGCAGATACAAGGTCAGCGGCCGGCGCCGGGAAGGGCGCGGGCAGGCTTGCGGGCCCGCTCGGGGATGTCGCCCGGCTCTCCCGGGAAAGCGAGCAGCAGGTCGGCGAAGCTGGGCACCGCCGAGATCCGCTGCCATTCCTCGAAAGAGATAAGCACGGCTTCCTTCCGGCCGTGGCGGGTGATGACGGTCGGCTCGCCCGCGACGGCCCGGTCGACCACGGCCGACAGCGTCGCCTTCGCGTCCTTCAGGGGGAGATCTTTCATCGGCGGTTTCCAAATATGACTATCGGTAGTCATATCGCCGATGGGTGAGGCCAGTCAACCGGCGCTGCGGGATTGGTGTATGATCGGGCCGCCTTCCAGTAGTTCGGTATCGAGCCCTCTGAATTGCTGGCGCTGGCGCGCAAGCGGATGAAAGAGATCGAGAATGGCTGAGAACAAGCACAAAGGCTCGTCGCTCGATAGCTTTCTCGAGGAGGAAGGGGTTCTGGGCGAATTCCAGGCGCAGGCCATCAAGGAAGTGATCGCCTGGCAACTGGCGGAGGCCATGCGGGAGCGCAAGATCAGCAAGCGCAAGCTTGCCGAACTGATGCACACCAGCCGTACCCAGGTCGACCGGGTGCTCGACCCCAAGGAAGGCAATGTCACGATCGAGACGTTGCAGCGGGCGGCGGCGATAATCGGCCGGCGCGTTCAGTTGGAACTGGTGTGAGACGTCAGCGACAGACAAGAACACTATCGCTCGCCGTGATCCGGTAAAAAAGAGCCCGGCGGGCACGGTGTCCCGCCGGGCAACCGCCTCGTCCAAGATGCGGTGTTCGGATTTGGCCATCATGCCCCAAATCCATGCGCGGTAGGGGGCATGCTTGTGAAGTTTGTGTGAAGCATGCGACACGATCGCGAAGGCACAAGCTTGCGCCTTGGCTGTGGCCCCCGTAAAACCGCCGCCATCGCATCGGAGTCGATCGTAAAATGCATGCCTATCGCACCCACACCTGTGGCGCGCTGACCGCCGCCGACATCGGCCAGACCGTCCGTCTTTCGGGCTGGGTTCACCGCAAGCGCGATCATGGCAATCTGCTGTTCGTCGACCTGCGCGACCACTACGGCATCACCCAGGGCGTTGTCGAAACCGATCAGGCCTCGTTCAAGGTGGTCGAGTCCTTGCGCTCGGAATCGGTGGTGACGGTCACCGGTCAGGTGGTCAGGCGGGCTGAGGGGAAGGACAACCCGGAGCTGCCAACCGGCGAAATCGAAATCTATATCAAGGATGTCGAAGTCCAGTCGGCGGCCGACGAGCTGCCCATGCCGGTGTTCGGCGATCACGACTATCCCGAGGACATCCGCCTCAAGTACCGCTTTCTGGACCTGCGGCGCGAGAAGCTGCACCAGAACATCATCCTGCGCTCGAAGGTGATATCCAGCCTGCGCCGGCGCATGATCGACCAGGGCTTCACCGAGTTCCAGACCCCGATCCTGACCGCGTCCAGCCCCGAGGGCGCCCGCGACTTCCTGGTGCCCAGCCGCATGCACCCGGGCAAGTTCTATGCCCTGCCGCAGGCGCCGCAGCAGTTCAAGCAGCTCCTCATGGTCGCGGGCTTCGACCGCTACTTCCAGATCGCACCCTGTTTCCGTGACGAGGATGCCCGCGCCGATCGCAGCCCGGGCGAGTTCTATCAGCTCGACCTGGAAATGAGCTTCGTCACGCAAGATGATGTTTTTGCTGCGGTTGAGCCGGTGATCGAGGGCGTGTTCCGCGAATTCTCCAAGCGCACCATCACCGCCGCGCCGTTCCCGCGCATCGCCTACCGCGACAGCATGCTGTGGTACGGCAACGACAAGCCGGACCTGCGCAACCCGATCAAGATCGTCGATGCCGGCGAGATTTTCCGCGGCTCGGGCTTTGGCGTGTTCGCCCGCGCGGTCGAGCAGGGCGCCGTGGTGCGGGCGATCCCGGCGCCGGGCGCCGGCCACCAGCCGCGCAGCTTCTTCGACAAGATGAACGACTGGGCGAGGGGCGAGGGTGCCGCTGGCCTGGGCTATGTCATTTTCGACGGGGCGGAAGGCAAGGGGCCGGTCGCCAAGAACATCGGGCCCGAGCGGGTCGCCGATCTGGCGAAGCTGACCGGTCTTGGCCAGGGCGATGCCGTGTTCTTCGCCTGCGACAAGGAACTGCCGGCGGCCAAGCTGGCCGGCCTGGCGCGTACCCGCATCGGCAACGAACTGGGGCTGATCGAGAAGGACGTCTTCCGCTTCTGCTGGATCGTCGACTTCCCGATGTACGAATGGGACGAGGACGAGAAGAAGGTGATCTTCTCGCACAACCCGTTCTCCATGCCCCAGGGCGGACTGGACGCGCTCCTGACCCGAGATCCGCTGACCATCAACGCCTTCCAGTACGACATCGTCTGCAACGGCATCGAACTGTCGTCGGGCGCCATCCGTAACCACCGCCCGGACCTGATGCTGAAGGCCTTCGAGATCGCCGGCTATCCGGCCGAGGAGGTCGAGCGGCGTTTCGGCGGCATGCTGAACGCCTTCCGCTACGGCGCGCCGCCGCACGGCGGCATCGCGCCGGGTGTCGACCGCATCGTCATGCTGCTGGCCGACGAGCCCAACATCCGCGAGGTCATCACCTTCCCGATGAACCAGCGCGCGGAAGACCTGATGATGGGCGCCCCGGCCGAGGTTTCGCCCAAGCAGTTGCGCGAGCTTTCGATCCGCCTGGCGCTGCCGGAAAAGAAGTAAGGCATTGGCGTGAAAAAGCCCGGCCGCATCGGCGGCCGGGCTTTTTTCAGGTTCTGAAATGCGTCATTGTCCACACCGCCCCGGGAATAAGGGGGAAGGAGGAAACGATGATTCTTTATGGTGCGGGCCTGTCGCCTTACGTCCGCAAGACGCTGGCCGCCTTCAAGGAGAAGGGCCTCTCCTTCGAGCATCAGCCGGTGATGCCGGGCGATTCCAGCCCCAGCTTCCGCAGCATCAGCCCGTTCGGCAAGATTCCGGGCTTTACCGACGGCGATTTCAAGATCTGCGACTCGACGGCGATCATCACCTATGTCGACGCCAAGTTCGCCGACAAGCCGCTGCTGCCGGCCGAGCCGGCGCTGCGCGCCCGTGCCGTGTGGTTCGAGGAATTCTCGGACACGATCCTGGCCGCACAGACCGGCGCGATCTTCTGGAACCGGGTGGTGGCCCCCCGCTTCATGGGCCAGAAGGGTGACGACGCGGCGGCCGACAAGGCCGAGGCGGAAGGCCTGCCGCCGATCTTCGCCTATCTGGAAAGCCAGATCCCGGCCAGCAACTTCCTGGTCGGCGACCGCCTGACCGTGGCCGATCTCTCCATCGCGGCCCAGATGGTCAATCTCGGCTATGCCGGGGTCGAGGTGGACGCGGCCAAGTACCCGAAGTTCGCGGCCTATCTCGCCACCATGCACGCCCGCCCCAGCTTCGTCGAAGTGCTGGGCGCGGAGCGTGCCATGATGGGCGGCTGACGATAATTTTTGTCGTCATCCCGGCGAAGGCCGGGATCCATTCCGGGGCAGGGCAGGCTCTTGACCAGCCCTGCCCGAGGGATCTGGCCCGTGTGGCCGATGGATTCCGGCCTTCGCCGGAATGACGGTAAAGGCAAGTGACTATGGGGGAACGGAATACCGACCCCTAGTATGCGGCATGGCATCCCGTGCCGACATCTGGTAAGTTTCGCGCCTTGCCATCATCGCCGACAGCATCCGTCGATCCTGGAGGGCGCGCCCCTTGTCCGTTATTGCCGTGGCGTCCGATCATGCCGGCGCCGAACTCAAGAACTTCCTGGCCGACGAATTGCGGGCCAAGGGCTTCGAGGTGCTGGATCTGGGCACCAATGGCCCGGCCTCGGTTGACTATCCCGACTATGGCTACAAGCTGGCCGAGGCCCTGGCGACCGGCAGGGCCGCGCGCGGCGTTGCCGTCTGCGGCTCGGGGATAGGCATTTCCATCGCCCTGAACCGCCACCCCCATGTCCGGGCGGCCCTGGTCCACGACCATCTGACGGCCCGCCTGTCGCGCATGCACAACGACGCCAATGTCCTGGTCCTGGGCGGCCGGCTGACCGGCGTCGAGACCGCGCGCGACTGCCTTGCCGCCTTCCTTGATACCCCCTATGAAGGGGGCCGCCATGCCGGGCGGGTTGCCAAGCTCGGCAATCCCCCGTCAAAGCCCTGAACCTTCTCGAGAAAAGTGCGAGGTCCCGCCATGACCGCCACCAGCGCCACCCCCCTTGCTTCGTCTTCCGATTTCTTCGCCGGCAGGCTCGCCGAGCGTGACCCGGTCATCGCCCATGCGATCGACCTGGAGCTGAAGCGCCAGCAGGATTTCATCGAGCTGATCGCGTCTGAGAACATCGTCAGCCAGGCAGTGCTCGAGGCTCAGGGCTCGGTCCTCACCAACAAATACGCCGAAGGCTATCCGGGCCGGCGCTACTACGGCGGTTGCGAGGAAGTCGACAAGGCGGAAGTCGCGGCCATCGAGCGTGCCTGCCAGCTCTTCGACTGCTCCTTCGCCAATGTCCAGCCCCATTCGGGCGCCCAGGCCAACCAGGCGGTGTTCTTCGCCCTGATGCAGCCGGGCGATACCTTCCTGGGCCTGAACCTGGCGGCGGGCGGTCACCTGACCCATGGCGCCCCGGCCAACCAGTCGGGCAAATGGTTCAAGCCGGTGCCCTATTCGGTGAAGCCCGACACGCACCAGATCGACTATGACGAGATGGAGCGCCTGGCGGTCGAGCATCGCCCCAAGGTGATCATCGCCGGCGGCTCGGCCTATCCCCGCACCATCGACTTCGCCCGCTTCCGCGCGGTGGCCGACAAGGTCGGCGCCTGGTTCATGGTCGACATGGCGCATTTCGCCGGCCTGGTGGCGGGCGGCGCCCACCCCAACCCGCTGGAACATGCCCATGTGGTGACCACCACCACCCACAAGACCCTGCGGGGCCCACGCGGCGGCATGATCCTGTCGCGCGATGCCGAACTGGGCAAGAAGATCAACTCGGCCGTCTTCCCCGGCCTCCAGGGCGGCCCCTTGATGCATGTCATCGCGGCCAAGGCGGTGGCCTTCGGCGAGGCACTGCAGCCCTCGTTCAAGACCTATGCCCGCCAGGTGGTGGAGAATGCCAAGGCCCTGGCCGAACGGCTGAAGACCCACGGCTTCGACCTGGTCTCGGGCGGCACTGACACCCATGTCATGCTGGTCGACCTGCGGCCCAAGAAGCTGACCGGCAACATCGCCGAGAAGGCCCTGGACCGGGCCCACATCACCTGCAACAAGAACGGCATCCCGTTCGACCCGGAAAAGCCGATGGTGACCTCGGGGATTCGCTTAGGCACCCCGGCCGGCACCACGCGGGGCTTCGGCGTCGCCGAGTTCCAATATGTCGCCGATCTGATCACCGAGGTGCTGGACGGCTTGGCGGCCAACGGCCCCGAGGGCAACGGTGCGGTCGAGGCGGCGGTGGCGGCCAAGGTGACCAAGCTGAACCAGGCCTTCCCGATCTATCGCTGAGGCAATGAACCAGGGGTGCGCCGCCGGGGGCTTCGGTGGCGCGCCGTCAACCAGTCGGGGTGAGGGGGAGTTACAATGCGCTGCCCGTTTTGCGGCCATGAAGAGACCCAGGTGAAGGACAGCCGTCCCACCGAGGACAATGGCGCGATCCGTCGCCGCCGGTTCTGCCCCGGCTGCGGTGCCCGCTTCACCACCTTCGAGCGGGTGCAATTGCGCGAGATCATCATCGTCAAGAAGAGCGGCCGCCGCGTCCCCTTCGACCGCGACAAGCTGGCCCGCTCGGTCATGATCGCCATGCGCAAGCGCCCGGTGGAGCCCGAGCGGGTGGAGCGCATGATCTCCGGCATCGTGCGCCGGCTGGAATCGATGGGCGAGAGCGAGATCCCGTCGGACCTGGTGGGCGAGATGGTGATGGAGGGCCTCGCCTCCATCGATTCCGTCGCCTATGTCCGCTATGCCTCGGTCTATCGCAACTTCCGCGAGGCCAAGGATTTCGAGACCTTCGTCGGGCGTCTGGCCGGTGCGGATGCCAACGACTGATCGTTTCGCCGAGGTCGACCGCCGGCATATGGCGGCGGCGCTGAACCTGGCGCGCCGGGGGCTGGGCAATGTCGCGCCCAATCCGGCGGTGGGGTGCGTCATCGTCGCCAAGGGCAAGGTGGTCGGCCGCGGCTGGACCCAGGCCGGCGGCCGGCCCCATGCCGAAACCGAGGCGCTGGCCCGGGCCGGGGCCGCGGCCAGGGGCGCCACGGCCTATGTCTCGCTGGAGCCTTGCGCCCATCACGGCAAGACCCCGCCCTGCGCCGAGGCGCTGGTCGCGGCCGGGATCGCGCGCGTGGTGGTGGCGACCATCGATCCCGATCCGCGCGTCTCGGGCCGCGGCGTCGCCGCCTTGCGGGCCGCCGGGATCACGGTCGACATCGGCTGCCTGGAATGCGAGGCGCAGATCCTCAATGCCGGTTTCCTGTCGCGCCTGGACGGGCGGCCGCTGACCACCCTGAAGCTGGCGACCAGCCTCGACGGCCGTATCGCCACCCACAGCGGCGACAGCCAGTGGATCACCGGCGAACTGGCGCGCGCCCGCGCCCATCTGATGCGGGCCGAGCATGACGCGGTGATGATCGGCGTCGGCACGGCCGTGGCCGACAACCCGCAACTGACCTGCCGGCTGCCGGGCCTCGAACATCGCTCGCCGGTGCGCGTCGTGGCCGACGGCCGCTTGCGCCTGCCGCTGACCCACTACCTGGTGCGCACGGCGCGCGAAGTGCCGACCATCCTGTTCACCGTGGCCGGCAACCCGGCCGAGCGGCGCGCGGCCTTCATCGGCGCCGGCGTCGAGGTGATCGAGGTGGCGAGCGACCCGCGCGGCTATCCCGATCCGGTCACGGCGATGAAAAAGCTCGCCGAGCACGGCATCACCAGGCTGCTGGTCGAAGGCGGCGGGCAGCTTGCCGCCAGCTTGATCGGTGCCAAACTCGTCGATCATCTATGCTGGTTCCGTGGCCCGGTCGTCATCGGCGACGACGGGCGCCCCGCGGTCGCGGCATTGGGCCTCGATCGGCTCCGCAATGCCTCGACCTATGCGCTGGAAGCGGTCGAGCGTCTCGGGGATGACCTATTGGAAACTTACCGCCTCTCCCGCTAAGACAGGGCCATGTTCACAGGCATCATCACCGACGTCGGCCGGATCGCTGCGGTAGAGCAGCGCGGCGACACCAGATTCCGCCTCGAGACCGCCTATAACATGGGCTCGGTCGCGATCGGTGCGTCCATCGCCTGTTCGGGCGTGTGCCTGACCGTGGTCGACAAGGGCCCGGCCGGCGAGGGCGGCTGGTTCGAGGTCGATGCCTCGGCCGAGACCCTGCGCCGCACCAAGCTGGGCGAATGGGCACCCGGCAGCCTGGTCAACCTCGAACGCTCGCTGAAGGTGGGTGACGAGATGGGCGGTCACATTGTCGCCGGCCATGTCGACGGCCTGGCGACGATCCTCTCGACCGAGCCCGAAGGGGATTCGGTGCGCATCACCATCGCGGCGCCCGACAGCTTCGGCCGCTATGTCGCTGCCAAGGGCTCGGTCGCGCTGGATGGCGTGTCGCTGACCGTCAACGGGGTCGACGGGCAGAATTTCTGGGTCAACGTCATCCCCCATACCCAGGCGATGACCACCTTTCGCCGCGACCTGATCGCGCCGGGAACGAAGCTGAATTTCGAGATCGACGTGCTGGCGCGCTATGTCGCGCGCCTGCAGGAGTGGCGTTCATGAACGAATGGACCGAGTACCTGTCGCCCATCGACGACATCATCGAAGACGCCCGCAACGGCCGCATGTTCATCCTGGTCGACCACGAGGACCGGGAGAACGAGGGCGACCTGGTCATCCCGGCGCAGATGGCGACGCCCGACGCGATCAATTTCATGGCGCGTTACGGCCGCGGCCTGATCTGCCTGTCGATGTCGTCGCAGCGGGTCGAGCAACTGGGCCTGCACCTGATGAGCCGGGACAATCTCTCGCGCCACCAGACCGCCTTCACCGTCTCGATCGAGGCGCGGGAAGGGGTGACCACGGGCATTTCCGCCCATGACCGGGCGCACACCATTGCCGTCGCCATCGATCCCAGCAAAAGCGCCAAGGACCTGGCGACGCCCGGCCACGTCTTCCCGCTGGTCGCGCGCGACGGCGGCGTGCTGGTCCGCGCCGGCCACACCGAAGCCGCGGTCGACGTCTCGCGCCTGGCCGGCCTCAACCCGGCCGGCGTGATCTGCGAGATCATGAACGACGACGGCACCATGGCGCGCCTGCCCGACCTGGTGAAGTTCGCCCAGTTCCATTCCCTGAAGATCGGCACCATCGCCGATCTCATTTCCTATCGCCTGCGCTGGGACAACCTGGTTTCCAACGTCGGTGCCACCGACATCGACTCGGTTCATGGCGGCGGCTTCCGCACGCTGATCTATCGCAACAAGGTCGACGGCAGCGAGCACATCGCCCTGGTGAAGGGCGATGTGTCGACCGGCGGCCCGGCCCTGGTGCGCATGCACACGGTCAATGTCTTCGAGGATCTGCTGGGCGACCAGCGCGACCGCCCCAGCCCGCTGGGCGCGGCGATGGAGGCGATCGGCCGCGAGGGGCGCGGCGTGGTCGTGCTGATCCGCGACACCAGGCCCAATGCCCTGTCGGACCTGATGAGCCGGCACGCAAATCCGTCCGCCCCCGAGGCGGCGCATGGTACGCTGGCCCAACGGGAGCTGCGCGACTACGGCATCGGCGCCCAGATCCTGCTGGATCTCGGCGTCCACGAGATGATTTTGCTGTCCAATACGCGGCGCACCGTCGTCGGTCTCGAGGGCTATGACCTCAAGATCGTCGATCAGCGCCACCTGAACCTTGACTGAGTGACGACATGCGACCCAATGCCAGTGATGCCGGCGATCCCAACCTGCCGATTTCGGGCGGTGAGATGGGGCCCGGGCGGCCGCATCTGCTGATCGTCGAGGCGCGCTTCTACGAGGCGATCCAGGACGAGATGCTGCTGGGCGCGGCCGAGGCGATCGAGGCGGCCGGCGGCAGTTGGGAACGGGTGACGGTGCCCGGGGCCCTGGAGATCCCGACCGCCATCCGCATCGCCCACGCCGGCAGCAGCGGCCGCGCCAACCGGGTGCGGCACATCGACGGCTATGTGGCGCTGGGCTGCGTCATCCGCGGCGAGACCAGCCACTTCGACTATGTCTGCGGCGAGAGTGCGCGGGGCCTGATGGACCTGTGCCTGGCGTCGGGCCTGGCCATCGGCAACGGCATCCTGACCGTCGAGAACGAGGACCAGGCCTGGGCGCGCGCTTTGCGCAGCGACCTCAACAAGGGGGCGGGGGCGGCCCAGGCGGCGCTGGCCCTGATCTCCTTACGCAAACGTTTCGGGGTTGCCTCGTGACCACACCGGAAAAAGACAGCGGCACCCCGGCCTCGCGCCGGCCCAAGGGCGGCGGCAAGGCGGCGCGCAGTGCCGCCCGCCTCGCCGCCGTGCAGGCGCTGTATCAGATCGAGGTCACGGGCCGGCCGGCGACCGGGGTGGTGAAGGAATTCGTCGCCCATCGCTTCGGCGTCGAGGTCGACGAGGGCGAGCGCCTGCACGAAGCCGACGAGCCGTTTTTCTCGGATCTGGTGAAGGGCACGTCCGAACGGCGGGCCGAGGTCGATGCCCTGATCACGCCGGCCCTCACCGCCGAATGGCCGCTCGACCGCCTGAATTCCATCCTGCGTGCCTTGCTGCGCATCGCGGTCTACGAGTTCCTGTCGCGCATCGATGTCCCGGCCAAGGTCGTCATCAACGAATATCTCGATGTCGCCCATGCCTTCTTCTCGGGCAGCGAGCCGGCCTTTGCCAACGGTGTCCTGAACACGCTGGCACGGCGTCTGAGGCCGGCGGAATTCGCCTGATCCGGCCGGGGCGAGGCGATGGATGAGTTCGACATCATTGCCCGCCTGTTCGCGCCGCTGGCGCAGGCCGAGCCGGGTGCCTTCGGCCTGGGCGACGACGCCGCGGTGCTGACGCCGACGGCGGGCATGGACCTTGTCCTGACCAAGGATGCGATCGTCGAGGGCATACATTTCTTCGCCGACGACCCGCCCGAGGCGATCGCCGCCAAGCTGCTGCGGGTGAACCTGTCGGATCTCGCTGCCAAGGGCGCGCGGCCGCGGGCCTATATGCTCGCGGCGGCCTTTCCTGCCCAGGCCGACGAGGCCTGGGTGACCCGCTTCGCCACCGGCATCGCTGCCGATCAGAAGCGCTTCGGCGGTACCCTGATCGGCGGTGATACGGTGTCCACGCCGGGGCCTGGCTTTTTCAGCCTGACCGCGATCGGCGAGCTGCCGACGGGCACCATGATCCGGCGCAAGGGCGCGCGGGCCGGCGACCTCGTTTGCGTCTCGGGCACGATCGGCGATGCCGCCCTCTATGTCGCCCATCGCCTGGCAGGGGCAGCGGTCGCCGACGTGGCGCTGCTGGAAGACCGCTATCGCCTGCCACAGCCGCGGCTGGCCCTGGGCCAGGCCCTGAAGGGCAAGGCCCATGCCTGCTGCGACATTTCCGACGGCCTGATTGCCGACCTCGGCCATCTGTGCGAACAGTCCGCCCTGGGTGCCGTGATCGAGTGGGCGCGTGTGCCCCTGTCGGCCGCCGCGCAGGCCAGCCTGGACGCCGGCCCGGCCCTGCTCGAGACCATTCTTGCCGGCGGCGACGACTATGAACTGGTCTTTGCGCTGGCCCCCGATGCCGATCTCGCGGCCCTGGCGGCGATCACCCCGGTCACGGTCATCGGCCGCTTCGAGGCGGGGCAGGGGGTTCGCGTGATCGATGCCGGGGGCCATGATGTCGCGTTGCGCCGGACAGGCTGGCGCCACGGGGTAGGTGCCTCGTGAAACGGTGGATCGTTATCGTGGTCGCCGTGCTCGTCCTGGCCGTGCTGGGCTTCGGCGGGCTCTACCTCGGGGGCTTCATCCTGGCCGGGCCGGACACGCAGATGCCGCCGCCGGCGCCCGTGGCAACGCTGCCGACCGTGCCCGACGTCGCCTATCTCGAATTGAAGAACGTCATCCTGCCGGCCAATCGCGGCGGCCAGTTCCGCAACTACATCAACTTCACCTTCAAGATCGAGGTGAAGGACGAGGCGACGGCGCAGACGCTGAAAGAGCGCGAAGTGTACATGCGCGCCGCCCTGGTGGGTGCCTTCTCGACCGAGCCGATCGAAACCAAGACCGGCCCCGCCGATTTTGATGATGCCGTCTTCCGGGCCAGGGTTCTGGCGGAACTGGTCAAGGTGGCTGGCCCCGACCTGATCCAGGGGGTGCTGATCGAGCGCGTCCTGCCGATCAAGGGGTGAGCGGATGGCGACGGTTCCCTTCGAGCGGCGCAATGTCCTGCTGCTGGGCCTGGGGCAGGCGCTCTACGGCACGGCGACGACGATTCTGTTCACCCTGAACGGCCTGGTCGGCCACCTGCTGGCCGACGACAAGTCGCTGGCCACCCTGCCGATTACGGCGGTGATGGTCGGCGCGACCCTGTCCACTGCGCCGGCCTCGTTCATCCAGAAGCGCTATGGCCGGCGCGCGGGGTTCATGCTGGGCGCGACGGCCGGGGCCTTGGGCGGCGTCGGCCATGGCCTGGCGATCTGGCAGGGCAGTTTCTGGCTGTTCGTCGCCGCGGCCCTGGTCTCGGGCTGGTATTTCGCCAATGCCCAGTTCTATCGCTTTGCCGCGGCCGAGGCGGCGGCGCCCGAGCGGCTGCCCCGGGCCATCAGCATGGTCATGGCCGGCGGCGTGGCGGCCGCCCTGGCGGGGCCTGAACTGGTCAAGTACACCAAGGACATGGTGCTGGGCCTGCCCTTCGCCGGGGCCTATGCGGTGGTGGTCGCCCTGGGCCTGGTGGCTGCGGTCGTGCTGGCCGGTCTGCGCCTGCCGGGCTTGAGTGCGCAGGCGGTCCAGGACCCGGGCCGGCCGCTGCTGGCCATCCTGCGCCAGCCGCGCATGATCGCGGCGGTGACCACGGGGGTTGCGGCCTATGCCTCGATGAGCCTGGTGATGACCGCGACACCCCTGGCCATGGTCGCCTGCAGCCTGACGGTCGAGGACGCCGCCTTCGTCATTCAATGGCATTCGCTGGCGATGTTTGCGCCCTCGTTCTTCACCGGCCGGCTGATCGAACGATTCGGCGCCGCGCGCATCATCGGCATCGGCCTGGTCCTGATCCTCGGCTGTTCCGCGGTGGCCCTGACCGGCGTGACCCTGGAGCGTTTCTGGTTCGCCCTGGTGCTGATCGGCCTGGGCTGGAATTTCGCCTTCGTTGGCGCCACCACCCTGGTCACCACCTGCCACAGCCCGGCCGAGCGCGCCAAGACCCAGGCGGCGAACGACTTGATCGTCTTCGGCGCGGTCTCGGCCGCCTCGTTCCTCTCGGGCGTGCTGCTCGATGTTTCGGGCTGGCACAGCGTGCCGGTCGCCGCGCTGCCCCTGGCCTTGCTGGCGCTGTGCCTGTTGCCGCTGATCGCGCGGGCGCCGCGGATCGTGGAGGTGCGTTCTTGACCGTCCCCTTTGTCGGCAAATTTTGCCAACAGAGTTATCGTGCGCTGAATAGCTGAGGGTTTGGCAATGCCGACGCGGAACATCAACTTCACCGACGACGAATTGAAGCGCGATCTGCTGCATGCCCGGCTCAAGGCCGGGATCGACGCGCTGGCGTGTGGCGAGTCTACAGAAATCGACGACGCCGATCTTGATGCAACGCTTGATGCCCTCGCGCCAACCAGCACCCATCGATCCTTGCCCAGTTCCCGCGGCTGACTGGTCAAGGAAATTACGGCACGCGCGCACCACCCCCCAACCGTCATGCCCGGCCTTGTGCCGGGCATCCACGTCGGGACAGTGCACCTCCGTTGACGGTATTGGCGGCTTGGCGACGTGGATGGCCGGGACTTCGCCCGGCCATGACGGATTTGGGTTGTGAGGATGGAGAGAAAATTGCGTAAAGGACGTGGCTTTCCGTGCCCACTTCCTGGTGAGTGGGACCAGCCGAGGCTGAGATGAGAGAGGTATCCCCGTTGTTTCCTGCTTCCCGTGCCCGGGTACAGTCCCTGCCGGCCTCGCAGATTCGCGAGGTGGCGAATGCCGCCATGGGACGGGCCGATGTCCTGGCTTTCTGGTTCGGCGAGTCCGACCAGCCGACCCCTGAATTCATCCGCCGCGCTGCCATGGCGTCGCTGGAGCAGGGCGAGACCTTCTACACCCCAAATCTGGGCCAGCCGGGACTGCGCCAGGCCATCGCCACCTATCTCACCGGCCTGCACGGCAAGTCCTTCACGGTCGAGCGCATCGGCGTCACCGGGTCGGGCGTCAATGCCCTGATGCTGGCCAACCAGCTCCTGGTCGAGCCGGGCGACCGGGTGGTGGCGGTAACACCGCTGTGGCCCAATATCGTCGAGATCCCGCGCATCCTGGGCGGCGAGGTCATCCGCGTGCCCCTGGGTGTCGACGGCGGGCGCTGGCGGCTCGACCTCGACCGGCTGCTGGCGGCGCTGACCCCGGACACCAGGCTTCTGCTGCTGAATTCGCCCAGCAACCCGACCGGCTGGACCATCGACGCAGGCGACCAGCGGGTCGTGCTGGACCATTGCCGGCGCCACGGCATCTGGATCCTGGCCGATGACGTCTATGAACGGCTGGTCTATCGCGAGGGGCTGGCGTCGGCCCCGTCGTTCCTGGCGATGGGCGAGGCGGGCGACCGCATCATCGGCGTCAACAGTTTCTCCAAGGCCTGGAGCATGACCGGGTGGCGCGCCGGCTGGCTGGTGGTGCCGCCGTCGCTGCTGGCGGACCTGGCCAAGCTCATCGAGTTCAATACCTCTTGCGTGCCGGACTTCGTCCAGCGGGCGGCGACCGTGGCGATTACCCAGGGTGATGGTTACATCACCGCGCTGCGGGCCGATCTGGCGGCCAAGCGCGAACTGGTGGTCGGTGCCCTGAAAAGCCTGCCCGAAATCGATCTGCCGGAGGCCGATGGCGCCATGTACGCCTTTTTCCGGGTCGCCGGCCAGACCGACTCCGTGGCCCTGGCCAAGCGCCTGGTGGCCGAGGCCGGCCTGGGCCTGGCGCCCGGCCGTGCCTTCGGGCCGGAAGGCGAGGGCTGGCTGCGCTGGTGCTATGCCGCCGACAGCGCCAGGCTGCGCGAAGGGGTCGCGCGCCTCGCCCGGGCGCTGGGCCACGGCTGACGCCCCACCGATCGCGAAAACAAGGCGGGCACTGGGTTCCAGCGTCTTAACCTCGATTGCGGGGCGCGCGGTTCTCTGGCACGGTTTCGCCCGGCAGAAGCAGGGGCCTCCCGGAATCGGCGGGCGACCAACAATTGAACTGCCTGGTACGGCTGGGTTTGCCTGGCTTTCGGGGAAATGTGTGGGGAGATCATGGATACCACTCTAGGCCTTTGGATCGTCATGGGGTGCGGCCTACTGGCGCTGCTCTATGGCATTTGGGCTGCTCGCTCGGTGTTGTCGCGTGATGCGGGCACGGTGCGCATGCAGGAAATCGCCGCTGCCATCCAGGAGGGCGCGCGCGCCTATCTGAACCGGCAGTACCGGACCATCGCCATCGTCGGCATCGTGGTCTTCGGCCTGCTGTTCTGGCTTCTGGGGCAATTCGTCGCCATCGGCTTCGTGATCGGTGCCGTGCTGTCGGGCGCGACCGGCTATGTCGGCATGAATATCTCGGTCCGGGCCAATGTCCGCACCGCCGCCGCCTCGCGCGACGGGCTTGCCGCCGGCCTCGCCATCGCCTTCCGCGCCGGCGCCGTCACCGGCATGCTGGTGGTCGGCTTGGCACTGCTCGCGGTCACCGTCTACTACTACGTCCTGCTCCAGACCGGGGCCACGGGCCGCGGCATCGTCGATCCCCTGGTGGCGCTCAGCTTCGGCGCTTCGCTGATCTCGATCTTCGCCCGCCTGGGCGGCGGCATCTTCACCAAGGGCGCCGATGTGGGCGCCGACCTGGTCGGCAAGGTCGAAGCCGGCATCCCCGAGGATGATCCGCGTAACCCCGCGGTGATCGCCGACAATGTGGGCGACAACGTCGGCGACTGTGCCGGCATGGCGGCCGACCTGTTCGAGACCTATGCGGTAACGCTGGTCGCGACCATGGTGCTGGCCTCGATCTTCTTCATCGGCACGCCGCTGATGGACAAGATGATGCTGTTCCCGCTGGCCATCGCCGGGGTCTGCGTCATCACCTCGATCATCGGCACCTTCTTCGTCCGTCTGGGCGCCAGCCAATCGATCATGGGCGCCCTCTACAAGGGCCTGATCGTCACCGGCGTCCTGTCGGCGGTGGCGCTGTGGCCGATCACCCAGTATGTGCTGGGCGACATGACGACCGAGATCACCGGCGGCGGCCATGTCTTCACCGGCCGGTCGCTGTTCTATTGCGGGCTGATCGGCCTCGCCATCACCGGCCTGCTGGTCTGGGTGACGGAGTACTATACCTCCACCGCCTTCCGCCCGGTCCGCTCGATCGCGCAGTCGTCGACCACGGGCCACGGCACCAACGTGATCCAGGGCCTGGCGATCTCGATGGAAGCGACGGCGATCCCGGCCGTGATCATCTGCGTCGGCATCGTCGCCACCTTCCAGCTTGCCGGCCTGTTCGGCATCGCCATCGCGGTCACCACCATGCTGGCCCTGGCCGGCATGATCGTGGCGCTCGATGCCTACGGCCCGGTGACGGACAACGCCGGCGGCATCGCCGAGATGGCCAACCTGCCGCCGGAGGTGCGCAAGACCACCGACGCGCTGGATGCTGTCGGCAACACCACCAAGGCGGTCACCAAGGGCTATGCCATCGGTTCCGCCGGCCTTGCGGCCCTGGTGCTGTTCGCGGCCTATACCCAGGACCTGGTGACCCTGTTCCCGGACCTGAAGGTCACCTTCGACCTGTCCAGCCCCTATGTGGTGGTCGGCCTGCTGATCGGCGGCCTGCTGCCCTATCTGTTCGGGGCCATGGGCATGACCGCGGTCGGCCGCGCGGCCGGTTCGGTCGTGGTCGAGGTGCGCCGCCAGTTCAAGGAGATCAAGGGCATCATGCAGGGCAAGGCCAAGCCGGATTACGGCCGCGCCGTCGACCTGCTGACCAAGGCGGCGATCAAGGAGATGATCATCCCCTCGCTGCTGCCGGTGCTGGCGCCGGTGGTCCTCTACTTCGTCGTGCTGACGGTGGCTGACCAGACCTCGGCCTTCGCCGCGGTGGGCGCCATGCTGATGGGCGTGATCGTGACCGGCATCTTCGTGGCGATCTCCATGACCGCCGGCGGCGGCGCCTGGGACAATGCCAAGAAGTACATCGAGGAAGGCCACCACGGCGGCAAGGGCTCGGACGCCCACAAGGCCGCGGTGACCGGCGACACGGTCGGCGATCCCTACAAGGACACCGCCGGCCCCGCCGTCAACCCGATGATCAAGATCACGAACATCGTGGCCTTGCTCCTCCTGGCGATCCTGGCCCACGCGGCTTGATGGGAAGGCGTTCGAGGGCCTTGCCCTCGAACGTCCCTCGAGCGCCGGGCTTCAATGGCCCGGAAAAAGAAAGCCCCGCAATTCTGGCGGGGCTTTTTTCTATGGGCGGTTGAGGCCCGCGCTGCCAAGCCCGTTACCTATTACCTGGGCTGTTGCTGCCGCCGGGCAGGGGGGCGCGGCCGCCGTCGGAGGGCACATTGAAGCGGCCGAGGTTGCCGAACAATTGCTGCCAGATGGTCAATTCGTTACCCAGGGTCGGCGTCTTGTCCGGGTTCATCGCCACCTGCTTGCCGTCCTGGAGCCCCAGGCGGCTGACCTCGGTGACATTGCCGGCCTGGTCGAAATTGACGATCAGCACGCCCTGGGCGGTAAGCTGGTCGCGCTGGAAGGCGACACGCTCGGTGGTGGCCGAGATGTAGTACCAGGCCTGGTCGTCGAAATTCGAGACGGTCGACGGCGTGCCGAGCAGCCGGGCCACTGATTCCTTGTTGTCGACACCCGGCCGGATCGAGGTGATCGCGGTCTCGTCGGGGCGCCAGCCGCGCTCGTCGACAATCGGTGTGCAAGCGCCAAGGCCAAGGCTCGCAACGACAACGGCAGCGCCACACAGGCGCAGCAGGGGAAGGCGGTCAGCAGCCATGAGCGAGCAAGTCCATCAAGGAGCGGGCGAAACAGCGCCCCATGCGATATGAAGAAAGACGTGGCACCTTGTCATTGCGCCACAGACCTGTCAATTCGACGGCGAACCAGCCAAAGACGAAAAGACGAGGTGCCTATCAACATGTTCGCAAGCCTGTTTCGCCGGCAGGATGCGCGGGTCGCCGCGACGCTGTACGCCGCCGCGGTGAACCGGGCGCGGGCGCCTGTCTTCTACCGCGATCTGGGGATCGCCGACACCCTGGACGGTCGCTTCGACATGGTCACCCTGCAGGTGGTCTTGCTGCTGCACCGCTTCAAAGGCGCGGCCGATCCGCGCATCGGTCGGCTTTCCCAGGGGGTTTTCGACACCATGTTCGCCGACATGGACCGCTCGCTGCGGGAAATGAGCATCGGCGACGATGGGGTCAAGCACCGGGTGAAGAAGATGGGCCAGGCCTTCTACGGCCGCCTCAATGCCTATGACGCCGCCCTGGCCGATGCCGGGGAGGATTCCCTGATCGAGGCATTGCAGCGTAATCTCTACCGTGGGCGCGCAGTGGCGCCGGCCGCACTGGCGGCCATGGCGGCCGATGTCCGGGCCCAGGCCGCGGCCCTGGCCGCCGCCCCGCTCGACGTTTTCGTGGCCGGCACGCTGCCGTCCGCGCCCTTGCCTCAGGAAGTGCCGGCATGACCGCTGCAGAACAGACCGAATTTCCCAGGCCCCTGCGGGTCGAAAGCGTCGGCGCGCGCGGCCGCGTCGAGAAACTGGCCGCCACCCCCGCGGAATGTGCCCTGCTGGCCGCGCGATTCGACATCCTCTCGGTCGAATCGCTGGCCGCGGAGATCGAGGTCAGGCCCCATCGGCGCGACGGCCTGGCCCTGTCGGGGCGGCTGGTCGCCGATGTGACCCAGGCCTGCATCATCTCGCTGGAGCCGGTGCCGGAGCATATCGAGGTCGCCTTCGAGCGGGTCTTCGAGCCGGGTGCGGCGGATCCCGACGAGAATTTCTCGGTCGACGACCTGTTCGATCCCGAGGCCCAGGACCCGCCCGAGCCGCTGATCGGCGGCATGGTCGACCTGGGCGAACTGGTGGCCGAAGAGCTGGCGTTGTCGCTCGATCCCTATCCCCGGGCGCCGGGCGCCGAGATTCCGGCCGCCTACCGGGCCGAGGACGAGGCTATAGCCAGCGACGAGGCGCAGACCACCCATCGCCCCTTCAGCGTGCTCAAGGGTGGCCGAGAGACTTGAGTTCAAGAACTTTCCGTGTATGTTCGTGCCCTTCCTGGGCGGGGCCTGTCCCCGTAACCTGAACGAGTTGAAAAATGGCTGTTCCTAAGAAACGTACGTCGAGCTCGCGCCGCAACATGCGCCGCAGTCATCTGGCCCTGACCCCGGTTGCCTCCAACGAGTGCCCGAACTGCGGCGAGCTGAAGCTGCCGCACCATGTTTGCGGCGCTTGCGGGTTTTATGACGGCCGCGAGGTCGTCGCCGCGACCACGACGGCCTGACGCCGACTGAGAACGGGGCATGGCGACCATGTCCCCGCTCACCGTCGCTATCGACGCCATGGGGGGCGACCATGCCCCCGATGTGCTGATCGGTGGCGCGGCGATTGCCCGTGAGCGCTATCCGCAGCTCCGCTTCGTCTTTTTCGGTGACGCGGCCAAGGTCGAGCCTTTGATCAAGGCCCAGCCCCTGCTGATCGACTGCAGCGAGCTGGTCCACACCGCCACGCAGATTTCGCCCGACGAAAAGCCCAGCGTGGCCATGCGGCGCGGCAAGGGCACGTCCATGTGGCTGGCCTGCGAAGCGGTGCGCGACGGCAAGGCCCAGGCCGCGGTCAGCGCCGGCAATACCGGCGCCCTGATGGCCGTGGCCATGCTGCTGCTGCGCACCTCGCCCGCCATCAACCGCCCGGCCATCGCCTCGTTCCTGCCCACCGTGCGCGGCGAATCGGTGATGCTGGACCTTGGTGCCAACGTCGGCTGCGACGAGCGCAACCTGGTCGAATTCGCCTTCATGGGTGCCGCCTTCGCCCGCCTGTCCTTAGGCCTGGCCAAGCCGCGGGTCGCCCTGCTGAACATCGGCACCGAGGATCTGAAGGGCAACGAGGCCGTGCGCGGCGCAGCGCAGATCCTGCGCGAGACGCCCGATCTGCCGTTCGAGTTCACCGGCTTCGTCGAAGGCAATGGCATTGCCCAGGGCGAGGCCGACGTCATCGTCTCCGACGGCTTTGCCGGCAATATCGCGCTCAAGACCCAGGAGGGCACGGCCCGCCTGGTCTCGGCCTATCTGGCCGCGACCTTCCGCCGCTCGATCTGGTCCAGGCTCGCCTACCTGCTGGCCCGCCCGGCCTTGCAGGCCCTGCGCGAGCGCCTCGATCCCAATCGCTACAATGGCGGCGCCCTGCTGGGGCTGAACGGCCTGGTGGTGAAAAGCCACGGCGGCACCAATGCCGTGGGTTTCGCCGCCGCCATCGCCATCGCGGCGGATCTGGCGCTGGGCAACTTCACCACGAAAATTCTCGATGATCTCAAACGGATAGCACCCGCGACGGCCCCCGAAGCGGTGGTGCCCGCCGAGGTGACGGTTCAATCATGACATCTGTTGGTGGCGTAACCCGGTCGCTGCTGATCGGCAGCGGTGCCTACCTTCCCGAACGCATCCTGTCCAACGCGGAACTGGCCGCGATGGTCGATACCGACGATGCCTGGATCACCGCCCGCACCGGCATCAGGCAGCGCCATATCGCGGCCGAGGGCGAATGCACCTCCGACCTCGCCATTGCCGCGTCGCGCCGGGCGCTGGAGGCGGCCGGGCGCGAGCCCAAGGACATCGACCTGATCGTCCTGGCCACGGCGACGCCCGACTATACCTTTCCCGCCACCGCGGCGACGGTCCAGGCCAGCCTGGGGGTGCGCAAAGGCGCGGCCTTCGACATTCAGGCGGTCTGCTCGGGCTTCGTCTATGCCATGGCCGTGGCCGACAATTTCATCAAGGCAGGCCAGCACAAGCGGGCCCTGGTGATCGGGGCCGAGACTTTCTCGCGCATTCTCGACTGGCAGGACCGCACCACCTGCGTCCTATTCGGCGACGGCGCCGGCGCCGTGGTGCTGGAGGCCGGCAAGGGGGCCGGGACCAGCGCCGATCGCGGCGTGCTGACCACCCACCTGCACACCGATGGGCGCCATCACGACCTGCTCTATGTCGATGGCGGCCCGTCCAAGACCCAGACGGTCGGCCATCTGCGCATGGCCGGGCGCGAGGTGTTCCGCCATGCCGTGGTGAACCTGGCCGAGGTGGTGGGCGAAGCCCTGGCGGCCACCGGCCTGACCCCGGCCGACCTCGACTGGATCGTGCCGCATCAGGCCAACCTGCGCATTATCGACGGCACGGCGCGCAAGCTGGGGCTCGACTTGTCCAAGGTGGTGGTGACGGTCGATCGCCATGGCAATACCTCGGCGGCGTCGGTGCCGCTCGCCCTGGCCGAAGCGATGGCCGACGGCCGGATCAAACCGGGGCAATTGGTGCTGCTGGAGGCCATGGGCGGTGGCTTCACCTGGGGCTCGTGCTTGGTCCGAATCTGAAAAGCCCGGCCTATCCCATTGATATTGACGGATTTATGACCTGATACTAGGCTTAGCCGTCGGACCTTGGGGGAAGCATGGCGACCACCACCATCACGCGTGCCCATCTCAGCGAGGCCGTCTATCAAGAGGTCGGCCTTTCGCGCAATGAATCGGCCGAACTGGTCGAGTCCGTCCTTGATGCCATTGCCGACAGCCTGGTGCATGGCGAGACCGTCAAGATTTCCTCCTTCGGCACCTTCACCGTGCGCCAGAAGGGCGGGCGGGTCGGGCGCAACCCCAAGACCGGCGAGGAAGTGCCGATCGAGCCGCGCCGGGTGCTGGTGTTCCGGCCGTCCCATGTCCTCAAGGATCACATCAACGTGGGCTTGGCTGGTGGCGCCGCCAAGGCAGCGCCCAAGGATCAGGGCTAAGCGCCGGTGGGTGACCGGGCGCTCGACAGCGGTGATCTTCCCCGCGGTGCCGCCAAGCATCCCGGCGCCTTTCGCACCATTTCCGAAGTTGCCGTCGAACTCGACGTGCCGCAGCACGTGCTGCGCTTCTGGGAAACCAAGTTTCCCCAGATCAAGCCGCTGAAGCGGGGCGGGGGGCGGCGCTACTACCGGCCCGAGGATGTTGCCCTGCTCAAGGGCATCCGCCACCTGCTCTACAGCGACGGCTATACGATCAAGGGCGTGCAGAAGGTGCTGCGCGAGAACGGTGCCCAGGCGGTGATCGCCGTGGCCAAGCCGCTGGCCGAGCGTCTGGCCGACCATCGCACGCCGCCGCCCATCGTCACCCTGTCGCCGTCCCAGGTGCAGGAGGATGTGGCGGACGAATCGCCCGACGAGTCGGCGCTGCCCGGCGGGCCCGAGGGCACCGATGCCGACGACGCAGCCCCCGATACGCCCGACGATCTGCGCGCCCTGGTGCGCGACCTGCGCGCCGAACTGGCCGCGATACGGGCAATTTTGGCTGGAAAATCAAAGAATTAGGGGTGGCGGGCGCGGCCTCGAGAAATAGCCTACAGCGGCGTTGCCCAGCGCAGCCGATGCGGCTATAGTCCGCCGCCTCGCAGGTCTTTTGGCCTGTGACTGACGGGCAATAGCGCAGCCTGGTAGCGCATCAGTCTGGGGGACTGAGGGTCGTCGGTTCAAATCCGGCTTGCCCGACCATCAAGAAAGCTAACGCTTTCAAGCACTTAGGGCCTTCCGAAAGGGAGGCCCTTTTTGCTTCTCAAGGCCGTTTGGCTCGCTATCGCTCTCGCCAGACTTAGGTGCGGCGAGTGCCGGCCGCGTTGGCATATGTGCGCTGTGCCTAATCATCTTTCCGATGGGTGGAAAGTGATGTTGGGGATGTCGCGGACGCTGTCGACGATCGCGTTTACGACGAGGTGGTTCTCGTCTTCTATGTCTTCATAAACCACCCACCATCGCATCACGACGGCGAAACGAAGGACTTTCCCATTGGGGAGGGTGCGCCGTTTCGGCTTGGAATCGGTGCTCGGGTTGATCGCGAGAAGCTTCACTTTGCGCAGGATGACGGCGATTTTATCCGCCGCAACGAGCGGGCCGTTGTTGTCGCGAATGCGGGCTTCAATTCGGACAAGGTCCGCCCGCGCTTCTGGCAGATACGTAACTCGACGGTCAGCCATATAACCGAAAAGTGCTCAGGAGTGGGCGGCGCGACGGCGCAGGTCTTCCATGATGACGGCAGCGGTTTCGTCGGCTGTGCCCGTGAGGCATTCGCCTCGGGCAAGGGCCGCGTATCCCTCAAGGGAACGCTGTTCGAGAGCCGGCCAATTCCGGGCGAGCCAAGCATCCAGATCGGCCTCGGTCGCCTCAGGACCAAGGTCGCCTTCAATCATGCCGGCGTCCACGCGCTCCTCGAGTTCGTTGAGCCTTGCCCGTAGTTCGGCAATTTCCTGTTTGATGGTGGTCATGCTCATGGCCCTGATCATACCCCCGCCAAGTTCGCGTCAAATTAGATGGGGGTGGCATGAATTCAAATCCGGCTTGCCCGACCACGTAACCGCCATTCAGCGAATGTCGATGGCCAGGGCGTGCAGCCGTGATTTCACCTGGTCGTCGCGCTCGGCCGGATCGGTCAGGGCATAGATCGCCGCCCGCCGGATCTCGGCCGTCGAGGCGCCGGGGTCGGCCTGGCGGGCGCGCTCGAGAATCTGGCCGCTGCCGCAGCCGGAGCGGGCGGCAGCCTCCACGACACGGGATAGGGTGACGATACGAGGGTCCATGAAGTCATCCTGAACGGCGCGCGTGACTCTATACCATGAGGGCCATTGGTATAGGTCCAATTCTCACGGCCCGGCGAGACACACCGTCGCCGGTACGCCGATACCGAAAGCGGCGAGCAAGGGCACCTTCATCAGAGTTTTGCCGATCCGTCACGGCATTGTCGCGTACCCGATATGTAATCCTGATCGCTTGGCCTCGCCGAGGCCGTGGGGTAGGGGGTGAGACATGTCGGATTACGATATCGAGAAACTGCGTCACCGTAGCCTGTCGTCCAGCAATACCTTCGAGGGGATGGTCGAGGCCAACCTCAACCGCCGCGGCTTCCTGAAGGGCGCCGGCGCGGCTGCCGTCACCGCCGCCGCGGGGGGCGCGCTCCTGAACATCGGCGTGCCGACCGACGCCCATGCCGTGACCGGCTTTGTCGCCGTGGCCGAGACCACGGCCGACACCGTCACCCTGCCGCCCGGCTATGTCTTCAATGCCCTGCTGACCTGGGGCGATCCGCTGTTCGAGGGCGACGCCCTCTGGGGCAACGGCGCCGGTGAGATCAACGGCGGCAACCTGACCGCGGCCGAGCAGGCCCGTCGCGTCGGTTTCAACCACGACATGCTGGCCCTGTTCGCCAACCCCTTCGGCTCGCCCGCCAGCGCCGGCGGCCAGCCGCATGCCGCCTATATCGCGGCCTTCAACAACGAATATACCGAGCCGGTGCGCATGTTCCCCGGCTTCGTCGCCGCGAACCCGACGCGCAACCAGATCGACACCGAAATCAATGCCAGCGGCATCACCGTCGCCGGTATCCGCCTGGTCGGCAACGTCTGGGGCCAGGACCGCACCATGCGCGTGGGCGACGTGCCCGAGGGCGCGCTGGTTGCCCGCCGCATCACCGGGCGCACCCGCTTCCTGCTGGACGGCCCGGCCAAGGACGATCCGCGCCTGTCCGGCCCGGTGGACGGCACCTTCAGCAACTGCGCCGGCGGCTTCACGCCCTGGGGCACCTATCTGTCGGCCGAAGAGAACTTCAACTTCAACTTCGCCAACCTGAGCGGCGTGCCGGCCGGCCAGACCAAAACCACGCACCAGATCTTCGGCATGCCCAACGGCGCCTCGGGCACCCTGTGGGAGCGGGTCTACGATCGCTTCGACTTGACCAAGATGCCCAACGAAGGCTTCAAGCAGGGCTGGATCCTGGAACTGGACCCCTATGATCCCACCCGGCGCCCGGTGAAGCACACGGCGATCGGCCGCGTGAAACACGAGTGCGCCACGGTCGTGGTGCAATATCCCGCGGGCCAGACCAAGGGCAAGGTCGCACTCTATTCCGGCGACGACGAGCGCTTCGACTATGTCTACAAGTTCGTCACCGACGGCACCTTCGATCGCGAAAACCCGCGCGCCAAGGCCCACTTCTCGCTGCTGTCGGCCGGCACGCTCTACGTCGGCAAGTTCAACGCCGACGGCACCGGCCAGTGGCTGCCGGTGACCCATGCCAATGTCGACAGCCTGGCGCCGGGCGCGTTCGCCGATCAGGCCGACATCTGCATCCGCACCCGCGAAGCGGCCGACGTGCTGGGCGCCACCCCGATGGACCGCCCGGAAGACGTCGAGGCGCCCCATGACCCGCTGACCTTCGCCGGCACCGGCAAGGTCTTCATGGTATGCACCAACAACAGCAACCGTGGCGGTTCCGCGACCGCGGCCAACCGCGCCAACGGCACGGTGCGTTCCTCGGCGGTCGACGCGGCCAACCCCCGCGCCAACAACCGCACGGGCCATATCGTGCAGATCAACGAAGACGGCAACGATCACACCGCGACCACCTTCACCTGGCAGTTCTACCTGCTGGCGGGTGATCCCAAGGCGGCGGCCGGGGCGGTCGGCGATGTCAAGGACTCGTTCTTCGGCGACCGCTTCGGCTCGCCCGACAACATCACCTTCGACAATCGTGGCCTGCTGTGGATCGCGACCGACGGCAACCCGGCCAGCTATCCCTGCAACGACCAGGTGCTGTGCACGGAAATCGCCGGCAACGGCAAGGTCCGCGTGAAGCGCTTCCTGGTCGGCCCTGCCGGCTGCGAGATCTGCGGTCCGCTGTTCTCGCCCGATAACACGACCTTCTTCTGCAACGTTCAGCACCCGGGCGAGAATGTCGCCAGCTCCTTCCCCAACGGCACCGGTCCGCGGCCCAGCATGGTCGCGGTTCGCCGGGCCGACGGCGGCATCGTCGGGACCTGAGGGACTTGACCTAAGCGACGGCAGGGCAGGGCAATCCTGCCCTGCCGTCAGCGCGGGCGAGCTTCACTAGAGATTTTCCGTTCTGTAACCGTAGTGTCGTCAAGCCGATATGTAATCCCGATCGCCTGAATCGATGCCCGCCGAGGGAGTCGAGCAACAAGGGGTTGGGATATGTCCGATTACGATGCCGAGGCTCTGCGCAAGCGCAGCCTCTCCTCCAGCAATACTTTCGAAGGGATGGTCGACGCCCATCTCAGCCGCCGCGGCTTCCTGGTCGGTGCCGTTGCCGCGACCGCTGCTGCCTCGTCGGTTCTGACCGTCGGTTTCCCGACGGAAGCCCTGGCCGCGACCGGCTTCGTCGCCGTCGCCGAAACCAAGGCCGACACGATTACCGTCCCGACCGGCTACGGCTTCAACACGCTGCTGGCCTGGGGCGACCCGCTGTTCTCGGGCGACGCTGCCTGGGGCACCGGCGCCGGCGAAGTGAACGGCACCAACCTGACCGCCGATCAGCAGGAACGTCGCGTCGGCTTCAACCACGACATGCTGGCCCTGTTCGCCAACCCGATCGGTTCGCCGGCCAGCGCGGGCGGCCAGCCGCACGGCGCCTATATCGCGGCCTTCAATCAGGAATACACCACCGGCACCGACATGTTCCCCGGCTACAGCGCGGCTTCGGCCTCGCGCAACACCGTGGATGTGGAAATCGCCGCCCACGGCATCACCATCGCCGGCATCCGCCTCGTCGGCGGCACCTGGACCCATGACGTCGGCATGCGCGTCGGCGATGTCGCCGAAGGCGCGCTGGTCGCCCGCCGCATCACCGGCAACACCCGCTTCACCTTGGACGGCCCGGCCAAGGACGATCCCCGCCTGGCGGGTGCCGTCGCCGGCACCTTCAACAACTGCGCCGGCGGCTTCACGCCCTGGGGCACCTATCTGTCGGCCGAAGAGAACTTCAACCAGTACTTCGCCAACCTCAGCACCCTGCCGGCCGGCACGACCAAGGCCAACTACCAGATCCTGGGCATGAGCAACGGCGCCACGTCGCGCCGCTGGGAAAAGTACCACGATCGCTTCGACCTGGCGAAGATGCCCAACGAAGGCTTCAAGTACGGCTGGATCATCGAGGTCGACCCCTACGACCCGACCCGCCGCCCGGTGAAGCACACCGCCCTGGGCCGCTTCAAGCACGAGTGCGCCACCATCGTCGTGCAGTACCCGACGGGTGCCGCCAAGGGCAAGGTCGTGGCCTATTCGGGTGACGACCAGCAGTTCGACTATGTCTACAAGTTCGTCACCGACGGCACCTTCGACCGCGAAACCCCGCGCGCCAAGGCCCACTTCTCGCTGCTGTCGGCCGGCACGCTCTACACGGCGAAGTTCAATGCCGATGGCACGGGCGAGTGGCTGCCGCTCACCCACGCCAATGTCGACAGCAAGGCCGCCGGCGCCTTCGCCGACCAGGCCGACATCTGCATCCGCACCCGCGAAGCCGCGGACGTGCTGGGCGCCACCCCGATGGACCGCCCGGAAGACGTCGAAGCCCCGCACGATCCGGTGACCTTTGCCGGCACGGGCAAGGTCTTCGTGGTCTGCACCAACAACAGCAACCGCGGCGGCTCGGCCACGGCGGCCAATCGCCCGGGCACCGGCACCGTCCGCTCGTCGGCGGCTGATGCGGCCAACCCGCGCAACAACAACCGCACGGGTCACATCGTGCAGATCACCGAGGACGGCAACGACCACACCTCGACCACCTTCACCTGGTCGCTCTACCTGCTGGCAGGTGACCCGAAGGCGGCCAGCGGCGCGGTCGGCGATGTCAAGGACACGTTCTTCGGCGACCGTTTCGGCTCGCCCGACAACATCACCTTCGACAACCGCGGCCTGCTGTGGATCGCGACCGACGGCAACCCGAACAGCTTCGCCAGCAATGACCAGGTCCTGTGCACGGAAATCGCCGGCAACGGCAAGGTCCGCGTGAAGCGCTTCCTGGTCGGCCCGTTCGGCTGCGAGGTCTGCGGCCCGCTGTTCTCGCCCGACAACACGACCTTCTTCTGCAACATCCAGCATCCGGGCGAAGACGGCCAGGCCAGCACCTTCCCGAATGGCCAGAAGCGTCCGGTCATGGTCGCCGTGCGCCGCACCGACGGCGGCATCATCGGGAGCTGATCGTCCCGGCAATCAATAGCGAAGGGCCCGGTGGCGACACCGGGCCCTTTGTTTTTTTGGTTGCTGCCGAGGCGCGAATCTACCGGCACAATTTCGTCGGAAATAAGCAACCGTCCGGTCACGCCCCTGTAAACACCCGCTGCCAGCATCGCGCGGATTCGAGGGGCCCATTCCGGCCCCCGGCCAATCGACGTTTGTTGTAATCGGGGGCGCTTCATCATGTCGACCGTCTATCACGACCTCAGTTCCGGCGCCTTGCAGCAGGACTGGAGCAATGCCGGCCAGATCACGGCCAACGACGACTGGTCGGGCGTGCCCAGCATCCAGGGCTTCCTGGGCGACATCGATGCCGGCAGCCCGACGGCGGTCGACCCGCGCACCCTGACCGGCGCCAGCTCGGGCGCGGTCGACGTGATCGCCAACCAGACCGCGCCCAACACCCTGAGCAACGGCGGCGTGGCCGAATTCGCCATCACCGACCCGACCATCGCCCTCAACGGCTCGGGCACCGCCGATGCGCCGGCCATCGTGCTGTATCTCGATGCGACCGGTCAGCAGGATGTCCGCGTCCAGTTCAATGCCCGTGACATCGACGGCTCGGCCGACAATGCCGCGCAGCCCATCGCCGTCCAGTACCGCATCGGCGACAGCGGCACCTGGACCAATGTCACCGGCGGCTACAATGCCGACGTGACCACGGCGAACACCGCGACCCAGACCACCGCCTTCGACGTGACCCTGCCCAGCGACGCCGACGGCCAGTCGCAGATCCAGGTCCGCATCCTGACCACCAATGCGGCCGGCAACGACGAATGGGTCGGCATCGACGACATCAACGTCTCCAGCGATCCCCTGACCGGCAGCGACACCACCGTGTCGATCAGTGATGCGACGATCACGGAAAACGATTCGGGCACCCAGACCCTGAACTTCACCGTGACGCGCAGCGATGCGGACGGCGCCTTCTCGATCGATTACGACACGACGGACGGCACGGCCGCGGCGGGCAGCGATTATGTCGCCGGCAACGGCACCCTGAACTTCACCGCCGGCGGCGCCCTGACCCAGCAGGTCTCGATCACCATCAACGGCGACGACGACATCGAGGCGAACGAGACCTTCACGGTCGACCTGTCCAACATCATCAACACCACGGGCACGGCGGTCGTCGGCGACGGCACCGCCACCGGCACGATCACCAACGACGATGTCGCCCTGACCCTGATCTCGACCATCCAGGGCGCCGGCAGTGCCAGCACCATGGTCGGCCAGACGGTGACGATCGAGGCGATCGTGGTCGGCGACTTCCAGAACGGCGACGCCGACACCGGCCGCAACCTGAACGGCTTCTACCTCCAGGAAGAAGGCGCCGACTGGGACGCCAACGCGCTGACCTCGGAAGGCATCTTCGTCTTCCAGGGCGCCACCGATGTGCAACTGGGCGACCGGGTGCAGGTCACCGGCACGATCAGCGAATATTTCGGCCTGACCGAGTTCACCGCCACCAGCGTCAACGTGGTTGAGGCCGGCGCGGTTGCCGATGTGCAGGATCTCGCGGTCGAGATCGACCTGCCCGGTGCCGCAGTCACCCTCAACCAGGATGGCGACTATCAGCCCGACCTCGAGGCCTATGAGGGCATGCTGGTCAAGCTGCCCGATACCCTGACCATCACCGAGCAGTTCAACCTTGACCGCTTCAATGAGATCAAGCTGGTCGAGGGCGAGCGTCCGGCCAGCTTCACCCAGGACAACGCCCCCGACCAGGCAGGCTACCAGGCGCATCTGGAAGAACTGGGCAGCCACACCATCACCTATGACGACGGCCTGAACACCCAGAACCAGCCTATCAGCAACCTGGACGGCTTTGCCGGCTACGACACCGACAGCGCCCCGCGCATGGGCGACACCGTGACCGGCCTGACCGGCGTGCTCGATTACCAGTGGGCCGGTGCCTCGGCCAGCGGTGCCACTTGGCGCATCCGCTCGGTCGAGAACGGCGACAACACTTTCGTCTCCTCGGGTCCCCGCGAGGACAGCCCGGCCGACACCGGCGGCACGCTCACGGTCTGCAGCCTGAACGTGTTGAATTACTTCGCGACCCTGGACGACGGTTCGATGACCGCCAACGGCCTGGAGCCGCGCGGCGCCAACGACGCAACCGAATTCACCCGCCAGACCGACAAGCTGATCACCGCGCTGGTGGATATCGACGCCGACCTGTTCAGCCTGGTCGAACTCGAAAACAACTTCCTCCCCGGTGCCTCGGGCAACTCGCTTGAATACCTGTGCAACCAACTCAATGCCGAGCTGGGCAGCGACATCTATGACTGGGTGAACCCCGGCACGCAGTTCGTCGGCGGCGACGCGATCGCGCCGGGCTTCCTCTACAAGACGGATACTCTGCAGGTTTCTACCGGCACCACTGTCGAAACCCTGAGCGACAGCGACCTGCCCGGTCTCGGTCTCGGCAACCTGCTGACCGAGAGCACCATCGGCCATGTTTTTGACGGCGAAAACACCAGCCGTCACTCGCTGGCGGTGACCTTCACCGAGCTTGCGACGGGCGGCGAGTTCACCGCCGTTGCCAACCACCTGAAGTCCAAGAGCGGGGCCGGCACCGGCGAGGATGCCGACCAGTTGGACGGCCAGGGCGGCTGGTCGCAGCAGCGCGAACTGGCGGCAGAGGCCCTGGCCGCCTGGATCGCCAGCGATCCCACCAACTCTGGCGATGACGATGTCCTGCTGCTGGGCGATTTCAACGCCTATGCCATGGAAGATGCCATCGCCATTCTCGAGGCGGCGGGTTATTTCAACCAGGCCCAGCCGGGCGACCATTCCTATGTCTTCGACGGCCAGACCGGCACGCTCGACTACGTCTTCGCCAACGCCGACCTGGACGGCCAGATCACCGGCGCCACCAAGTGGCACATCAACTCCGACGAAGCCGACGCGCTCGACTACAACCTCGACTTCGGCCGCGACCCGGCGATCTACGATGGCACCAGCCCGGTGCGCGTCTCCGACCATGACCCGGTGATCGTCGGCATTGACCTGGCCGAATACACCATCCCGACCGCCGGCAGCGACGCCATCACGGCGACCACGGGCAACGACACGATCAACGCCCTGGGCGGCAACGACATTGTCCATGCCCTGGACGGCGACGACATCCTGACCGGCGGCCTGGGCGCCGACCAACTGTTCGGCGAGGGCGGCAACGACACCTTCGTCATCGTGCCGACGCCCTATGACGGCGCCGACCTCTATGACGGCGGCACGGCAGCGACACGCTGGACTTCAGCGCGGCGACCAGCCGGGTCACCGTGGTCCTGCCCGACAGCGGCCCGCTCGGCCTGGGCGCTGACACCATCACCAGCATCGAGAACCTGATCGGTGGCAGCGGCAACGACGTGTTCCGCGGCAACGCGGTGGCCAATTCCCTGCGTGGCAACGCCGGCGCGGATGCGCTCGTCGGCAACGACGGCGACGACCTGCTGCTGGGCGATGCCGGCGATGACCGGCTGGACGGCGGCCTGGGGGCCGACGAGGTGTCCGGCGGTGCCGACCACGACACGCTCTATGGTCGCCAGGGCAACGACCTGCTCGACGGCGGCGACGGCGATGACCTGCTCTACGGTGCGCAGGACAACGACGAGCTGGTCGGCGGCGCGGGCGTTGACACGCTCGATGGCAACTCCGGCAACGACGTGCTGGTGGGCGGCCTCGGTGCCGACCTCCTGAAGGGCGGCCAGGGCCTCGACCAGTTCGTCTTCGATACGTTCGACAGCATCGATACGATCAGCGACTTCGCGGTTCGCGGCAGCGTTCAGGACCAGATCGTCCTGGCCAAGTCCAGCTTCACGGGCTTTGCCGGCGCCACAGCGCAGGACCTGTTCACCGGCGGCTTCCTGCGCACCCAGGCGGCCGGTACCACGACCGACCTGCAGGTCGACCTGGACGGCGGCGGCGACGACTACGTCACCTTCGCCAACTTCAATGGCAGCCTGACCGATGCGGTGATCGCCAGCCACACCCTGCTGGTCGACAGCTTCCTGGTCTGAGGCTAACGAGAAGCGCCCCGGCCACCTTGGCCGGGGCGTTTTTCTCAGGCGGCGAGGCGGGCGAGCAGGGCCAGCATCACCGATGCCTCGGGCATGGGCGTGATCGCGTCCAGCCGCTCGGGCACCATGGCGGCGACGTCGGGGTGCGAGGCGGTGCCGGGCGCGCCCAGCGGCCCGCGGAAGCCATGGTCGGCCCAGGCGATGTTCTGCAGCTCGCTGCTGGTCAGCGCTTCGATCAGCCCGTCGGCGCCGGGCTTCAGGCTCAGCAGCGGATGGGCGGAATAGACCGTCGGTACCGGGTAGAGCGCCACCGGCCGGTTGGCGCTTTTGGCGACCCGCACCCAGCGTTCGGGATCGGCGATGATCCATTCGACCAGTTGGTTCTCATAGCCGACAACCATGGGATAGGCGCCCGGCCCGCCTGCCAGATAGTCCTCGAACAGGCTGCCCGAGGAATGGGACTTGTAGCCCATGCGGCGGAACAGGCTCTCGACGTCGCCGGCCACGCTGCCCAGCACGGCAGGCGTCGCCACATCCCCAGCCAGCAGGTTGGCGGCCAGGCCCGCGAACATGAAGCCCGAATTGGACAGGTTGGGATCGGTCGCCGTGATCCGTGCCTTGCCGAACAGCTCGCCGACGCCCAGCGAGGCCCAGGTGGCATCGGCCAGCACCGCCTTGAGGAAGGCCAGCAGGTCGATCGTGGCGTGACCGGCGGCGTCCCGTGCCGCCGTGCCGGCCTTGATCAGCCCGTCGACCACGTTGGACCAGGAATAGACCACGATGGGCGAATTGAGCACCACCTGCGACCGCCGCACCTGGACATTGTTCTCGCGGGCGATCTCGACCATCACCGAGGAGGACGGCCACAGGAAATCCGGGCTCTGGGCCAGCAATTCCGGGGCCCGGACCATTTCGACCGAGCCGGCCTGGCGCCCGTTCAGGGCAAAGCCGGCGCCGGCCAGGGCGTCGATCGTCCTGGGGTTGGCCAGGAACGCCTTTTTCTCGCCGCCGACGAAACCGGTGAGCAGCGCGGGGTCGCGAAACAGTGGCGTGCCGCGCAGGTAGAGATAGCCGCCGGTTGCCGCCGCGCTGGCCCCCACCAGGCCCAGGCCGAAGGCGCGCCGTGTCATGCTCATCGCGCGGTCCCCATGTCTTCCTTCAGCGAGGATTCGATCAGCCGCAGCTCGACATCGAGATCGGCCAGGTCGGTGTCGAGCAGCGAGTCCGAATAATGGCTGAAGGCATCTTCGAGCTTGGCGATGACCGCCTCGGTCTGGGTGATCCTGGCAGGGTCGGGCAGGCGCTTTTGTTCCAGCACGCCATAGCGTTCGGCAACGTCGCCGGCGGCCGGCAGGTAGTAGGTCAGGAACCGCTGCACGGTGCTCAGGCGGTTGGCGTCCTGCTCGACCCCGGCGACGATCGACCGCGCGGTCGTGGCCAGCCGGCCGACCTGGGCCTTCACCGTGTCCTTGCGGATGCCCCGGGCGATTTCGCCCAGGCGCTCGATCTGGGGCGCGGCGTCGTTCAGCACCTTGCGCGCCAGGTCCAGCCGGCCGCGGGCGACGTTGGAGACATCGATGCCCTCGAACACCCGGCGGGGGGCAAAGGCGAAGACCAGCCCGGCAAAGGCGAGGGCGCCCACGCCCAGGGCGACGGCAAGCGGCACCTGTACGACAAAGACCAGCCCCGGGATCAGGATCGCGCTGACCAGGCCGGCGATGAGCCAATTGCGGTCGTCTGTGAACATTCCACCCATCCAGGCCGTCAGTTATAGCCGCGTGCGGCCCTGAAGGCACCGGTGAGATCCTTGGCCCCGTCGAAAACCCTGGCCCCGGTCGCCGCTGCCAGGGTGTCGAGCTGGCCGCGGTCGGCGTCGCCGAAGGTGATGCCGAAGATGGGGATGCGCTGGTCGCCCGGATCCCGGCTGGCCAGGAAGCTGTCGGGGTCGCCCTCGCTGCGGCCGTCGGTCATGATCACGATCGCCGGCAGATAGTCGTCGGTGGCGAGCAGGGGCCTCATCCGGGTGTAGGCCTCGCGGACACAGGCATACATGTCGGTGCCGCCGCCCACCCGGTGGCGGGTGGCCTGGGCCAGCAGGCTGGCCTGATCGGCGGCCGTGCCGCTGCCGTTCCACACGGCGGCAACGTCGCCGCTGAAGGGAATGACGAAGATGCGGTCCTTGGGCGACCATTGCACCAGCACCTCCGCGGCCCGTTCGGGCGTGAACAGGAAGCTGATGGCCTGGCGCAGCGCGCTTTCGCCCTCGCCCTGCATGCTGCCCGAGAAATCCAGGCACAGGGCGGTCAGCGACGGCCGGCGCAAGGCCTCCTGGTACAGCGTCAGCGCCTTGTGGATGACCGCCGGCTCGGGCATCTGCACCGCGGTGACGAGGCGGGCGGGATCGAAGTTCCAATCGGGCTCCGGCTTGGCCTGGGCGGCCCGGCCCAGAGCGATGCGCCGCCCGGTCTGGGCGATCTGCGCCTGGATTGGCGAGGTGAGCAGATGGGCCTGGAGTTCGACGAAGAAATCCTCGACCTCCTTGCCCCGGCCGCGGCCGAGGAAGCCCAGGGGCGAGTCGGCGATCGAGACGCCGTCGCCGGGATAGACCGCCCACAGGGGTTCGCGGCCCTTGGCGCGCAGGCGGTCGTTGGTCTCCTTCAGCACCGCCTCGTAATTCCACATGGCATCATAGGTGGCACCCTTGTCGAAGGCGTCGACATAGAGCTCGGCGAGCCAGCCGCTGGAACCCGAAGACCGCTCCACCCCGTGCAGCAGGCGGGTGACCTGGTCCAGGGTGGCGGGATCGTCGAGGTCGCCGGCTTCCAGCACCGGCTTGCCCCGCGCCGCCGCCAGCATGGCGAGATAGGCGCTGGCGCCCGAATTGGACTGGGTGGCAGAGGTCATGAGGAAGCGCAGGTCGCCGGCGTCGACGGCCTTGAGGATATCGGCCGTGCTGACCGGGCCCTTGGTCCAGCCCAGGGCCTCGGCCTTGGCCTTGCGCACGCCCAGCACCACCGGGTTCTGCGAGATCGATTGCAGGTGGGTGACCCGGCGCTGGGTATCGAACAGGTCGATCCAGATGCTCGAGGCGGGCCAGACCGCGTCGACCGTCGCCTCCTGCCCGGGCCGCAGCCCCAGGCCGATATCGAGCGAACCCAGGTAGGTTACGCTGCACGCGATACCCTTATCGTCGCAGAAGGCCTTGACGATCGGCTCCAGCACCTGGTTCTCGGAACCCGCGACGATCTTGAATTCGAACTTGGGGCTGTCGTCGCAGGCATTGAGGAGAAAGGCGGCCGAGAGCAGGGCGGCGAGGCGGAGGATCAGCATGGGCATGAGGTCAGGCCTTTGCTGCGCTCAGGGTGCGTTGGAGATCGCTGGTCATCGCTTCCATCCGCTGTTCCGCCTGGGTGCGTTTTTCCCGTCCCTCGGCCTGGACCCTCAGGACGCCGCCGATGGTATCGATCAGGTCGCGATTGGTCTGTTCCAGGGTTTCGATATCGATGATGCCGCGCTGCGCCTGCTGCTCGATGGCGATGGCCTGGTCCTTCATCATGGCCGAGGTCTGCTTCAGCATGGTGTTGGTGGCGTCGGTGACCGTCTTCTGGAGGTCCAGCGCCTCCTTCTGGCGGGTCAGGCCCAGCAGCAGGATCATTTTCTGCTTCCACACCGGGACGGTCAGTTGCGCCGTGGCTTGCAGGTTTTCGATCAGGGTCTCGTCGCCGGCCTGAACGATGCGGATCTGGGGCAGTTGCTGGATGCCGATCTGGCGTGCTTGCTGGAGGTAGAAGACGCGCTTTTCCAGCCGGTCCAGCGCCTGGACCGCGTCCTGGTAACCCTGGGCCTCCAACAGGCCGTCGCCGGCCGCTGTGGCACTGTCGGCCGCCGCCTTCAGGCGGAGCAGTTCGCCGGCGCGGTACTGTTCGCCGAAAGCCTTGCCGGCCTGGATATACGCCTCGAGCTCGCTGATCGAGCGGCGGGTTTCCTCGTGCAGGTCGTCGAGCACGGCGATATCGCGTTTCAGGCGGTCCTTGTGGCTGTCCAGGGTGATGACGATGCCGTCGATCTGGCTCGCGACATCCTCGAACTGGGCGGCGAAGCGGCGGATCCGCGCCTGGGCCGAGGAGAACAACCGCCCCAGGAACCCCAGGGACTGGAGGCCCGCCGCATCCAGGCCCTTGGCCTTTTCGATGATGTCGACCAGCAGCCGGCCGGTATCGCCCAGCTCGCGATTGCGGGTCTGGCCCAGGATCTTGTCGGCATAGGCGGTGACGGTGCGTTGCGCGCCCTCGCCGAAACTGGCCAGCAGCGCCCGGTCGCCAAGATCGATGCCCCGCCCGATGACCGCCACCCGGCCCGGATCGGCGGCGACGGCGGGCAGGGCAGTGACCGGTGCAAGGCTATCGCTGGTCGTCGTCATGGCTGGTGCCCCCTTGGCGCACAGGATGGCGCTTCCGCCCCGGCATTCAATCCCCTTCATGTGACGGCTGTGCGACGGTTGACGAGGGGCTGCCCGGCGACCCTATCTTGTGCCCTCGGCCTTGTCGCTTAAGGAATCGATCGTGTCAGACCTCTCCGCTTTTCCGATCACCACCCGTTGGCCGGCCCAGCAGCCGGACCGGCTGCAGCTCTATTCCCTGCCCACGCCCAACGGCGTCAAGGTTTCGATCATGCTCGAGGAACTGGGCCTACCCTATGAGCCGCACATGATCGATATCGGCCGGAACGAGACCTGGACCCCTGAATTCCTCGCGCTCAATCCCAACGGCAAGATCCCCGCCATCATCGATCCCGACGGCCCGGGCGAACAGCCGATCGCCCTGTTCGAATCCGGCGCCATCCTGCTCTATCTCGCCGAGAAGACCGGCCGGTTCCTGCCGGCCGACCCGGTGCTGCGCTACGAGACGATCCAGTGGGTATTCTTCCAGATGGCGGCGGTCGGGCCGATGTTCGGCCAGGTCGGCTTTTTCCACAAATTCGCCGGGCGGGACTACGAGGACAAGCGCCCGCTGGAACGCTATGTCGCCGAGTCGAAGCGCCTGCTCGGCGTCCTCGAAACACGGCTGGCCGGGCGGACCTGGATCATGGGCGAGGCCTATACCATCGCCGATATCTCGCTGCTGGGCTGGGTGCGCAACCTGATCGGTTTCTACGACGCGGGCGACCTGGTCGATTTCGCCAGCCTCGTCCAGGTTCCGGCCTGGCTGGAACGCGGCCTGGCCCGCCCCGCCGTGCAGCGCGGCTTGAGCATTCCGCTCAGGCCTTGAGCGCACCATTGCCGAACCGGCGTTCGGCATCGATCGCCAGGCCCAGGCCCACGCTGCCGAAGACGTCGCCCTCCACCGGGGCGGCGTTGGGCAGGTGGCCCAGGATGCGCTGGCGAATATCGGGAATGGCGGTCGAGCCGCCGGTCAGGAAGACCGACTGGATCTCGTCCGGGGTTACCCCCGCCTGGGCCAGGCAGCGGTCGATGCCGGCGACGATGGCCGCCGTCTCCCGGCGCAGGGCGTCGACCAGGTCGCGGCGGGTCAGGACCAGTTCCACAGGCGGGTGGAAGGGCAGGTGCAGCATCGCCGTCGCCTGCTGCGACAGGGTGATCTTCGCGGCCTCGACCTCGGTCGCCAGCCGGTGGCCGTTGCGCTCGACCAGGACCTCGATCAGCCGGTCGATCAGCGCCGGCTGGTCGACGCCGGAGCGGATCGAGCGGAAATAATTGAGGGTCGAGGCGGTATAGAGCGACGGAATGCGGTGCCAGGTCGCCAGGTCATGGAACAGGCGGATCGGCATGGGCAGCTTCTTGGTGCCGATCGTGGCATTGAAGCCCAGTTCGGGCATCACATGGGCGATCGACAGCAGGCGGTCGAAGTCGGTACCGCCGACATGCACGCCGCTGCGCCCCAGGATGTCGTCCGCCCGCTCGGCCTTGCGCGACCGCTCGGGCGACAGGCGGGTCACGGCGAAGTCCGAGGTGCCGCCGCCCAGGTCGACGATCAGGGCCAGTTCCTCGCGCGCCAGCGACTGTTCGTAGTCGAGCGCCGCGGCCACCGGCTCGAATTGCAGCTCGATATGGCGGAAGCCCTGGGCCCGGGCGATCTCGACCAGTTCCTGCTCGGCCTGGCGGTCGGCCGCGTCGTCATCGTCGACGAAGCGGACCGGGCGACCCAGCACGACGCTGTCGATCTCGGCATCCAGGTGCTGCTCTGCGCTCGATTTCAGGTGCCTGAGCAGGATGCCGATGATGTCCCTGATGGCCATCGGCCGGTTGCGGATCTGCGTCGTCTCGGCGATCAGCGACGACCCCAGCACGCTTTTCAGCGCGCGCAGCAGCCGGCCCTCGGTGCCGTCGATATAGGCCCTGATGCCGTCGCGGCCGAAGCGCACCGTCTTGTCCTCGTAATCGAAGAAGATCGAACTGGGCAGGGTCACGCTGCCACCCTCGAGCGGGCACAGGACATAGCGTCCCCCTACGCTGAAGCCGAGGGTGGAATTCGACGTGCCGAAATCGAGGCCACAGTACCGAGGGGGCATTACGGGTCCAGAGGGAGGGGGCGGCTTGCCGCGGGGCGGTAACATGCCTGTCGCCCTCCGCCGGGGCAAGGCCGCTCGCGCCGGCGGCTGCCCCTAAAACCGCAGTTCGAGGCCGAGATAGGCGCCGTCGTTGTCGCGCCACAGGCCGAACTGGGTGTCGGCATCGCCCGCGAACAGATAGACCGCGCCTTTCACGGTCAGGTCGTCGGTAAGCAGGTAGTCGAAGCCAACGAGGCCGGCGGCGTCGCCCTCATAGACGTTCGCAGCACCCTTGCCGTAGAGCTGCAGCCAGCGATCGACGATCAGGCGCAACTCCCACAGTGCATAGTTGGCATAGGGGCGGCCGAAGCGCGACACCAGGATGGGATCCGTGGTGTCCGCCTTTCTCGTGCGCACGTCGCCGGCATATTCGAGCGTGGCGCGGGCCTCCTCGACGGCAAGCCACCGCTCCAGTGGCACCAGGCGGAACTGCGCGCCCAGGAGGTAGCGCAAGAAGTCGTCGTCCTTATCGGAGGGCGTGTGCTGCCAGACTGCGTCGGCATAGAGCTTGTAGCGCTCGCGGGCGATGACGATGCCGCCCAGGGCCGAGGCGGTGTCGAGCAATTCCTGGTCGCCGACGATGGTGGTGGCTGCGCCCGGCACCGGCGGCGGCAGGAGGGCACGTCCCCGCAACACGGGATAGGCCGCGGCGCCGACATGGGCCCCGAGGTAGAAGTCGAAGGCCTGCCGCCGTCCGGTATAGGTGAGGAGCGCGCCCCAGTCCTCAGGCTCGAGCGAGCGGAACGCGGTGTCGACGCGCAGGTCGACGGGGCCGGGGATGGCCGGCAGCGCGGACAGGTCGAAGAAGGACGTGTTGCCGGCGCCGGTCGACCAGCGGCTCTCGTCGTCGCCGCGGCGGGGCCGTTCGTCCGCCGGCAGCACGGAAAGGGAGAGGCGATCGTCGCCCAGATAAACGCTGGCGGTCGCTTGCCACAGCCCCATGGAGAAGTCGTGCAGGGGATTGGCGTAGTCGTGCGGCTCGAAGCGGTTAGCGGGGGAATAGAGGTCGCCATAGCCGAGTTTCAGCGGCGCCTTGCCTACCACCAGGTCGAAACCGGTGCCGCGCCAGCGGACGTTGGCCCGGGTCAAGTCGAAATTGGCCGCTTCGTCGGCCTGGAAGGCCTCGCCCCAGGTGCGGGCCATGAGGTCGGGCGTGGACCCGGCCGCATAGGCCCCGAGATCGAAGCTGATGCTGGGGTCGGGCGTGTAGCTCGCCTCCAGCGACAGGCGGCTCCAGGCGATGACGTCGTCGCGCTGTCTTACGGTTTGCGCGGGATCGTCGAAGAAGGCATCGCCGAAAGCTTCGAGCGTCCCGGTCCAGCGCAGGGCACCGGCCTCGCCGGCACAGGCCTCGCCGATCCCCAGGAAGGCCAAGGCGCCGAGCAGCGGGGCGATCCGGCGACAGGCATGGCTAGGCTTGCAGGTCATCGCGGGCGATTCCTTCAGGCTGCGCGGACGGCGGCGCGCCGTTGCGCGACCCGTCCGGCGACGTCGAGCAGCAGCGGCGTGACCACTACGTCGGTCACCCAGGCACACCACAGGCCGATGGCGCCCAGCAGGCCGAAATGCCAGACCACGCTGAATTCCGAGAAGGCGAAGGCGAGGAAGGCGAGCGAGACGCAGGTCACGGTCAGCGTGACGGCCAAGGCCTGTTCCTCGAGGAGCGGCATGTCCGTCTCGCCGGTGGTGCGCAGCATGTGGGCGTTGATCATGTGGATGGTGTCGTCGACGGCGATGCCGAAGCACACCATCGCCGCGACCCCGGTGCCCGGGTTGAACGGCAGGTCCAGGATGGCGATGACGGCGAACACGAAGGCGCCGGGCAGCACGTTGGGGATGAGCGAGATCAGGCCCACCGCGAGGGAGCGGAATGCCGCCGCCAGGAACAGGGCGGTCACCACCAGCAGGGCCACGAAGCTGATGAACTGGCTTTCGACCAGGGATTCGGCACTGCGGTTGACCAGGATGTTCTGCCCGGTCACCTCGAGGCTGAGGCCGCTGCCGGCGAACAGCGTCGCCGCCCGTGACGTGAGCAATTCTAGGCGGCGGTTGATCTCGCGGCTGTCGAAATAGGGGTGGCGGACGAGGATCAGGGCCTGCTGCCGCTCGTCGGCGAGGAAATGGCGCAGTTCCCCCAGGTCATGGAACAGCAGGTATTGCTCGGTCGCCTCCAGCGCGGGCGGCGGCGATGCCGCCGCGGCGCCGGTGAACGCCCGGTGCGTGAGGGTTACATAGTCGGCGATCGACACGGCCGAACCGAACAGGCCTTTCGCCTCGGCCTCGAGCGCAGCCAGGCGCTCCAGGCGGTCGGGTTCGAGCAGGGAGCCCGAGTTGGTTTCCACCACGGCATAGAACAGGTTGAGGCCGGTCATCCGCGCCTGGAAGAAGTCGATGTCCTGCACGACCTGGGCCTGCCTGTTGATCATGGCGATGGGATCGATCGACGGCGTCAGGCCGATGATGGTCGCGAGCGACAGGCCGGTCAGGGCGAAAACCGCGGCGAGCACGGGCTTGCGGCGCCGCGGCGTCGCCACCAGCGGGCGGGTCGCCCGCTCGAGGAACTGCCCCAGGCGGCGCGAGCGCTGGCCGATCGAGGCGATCCTGGCCGTGGGGCGCGGAAACCACCAGGCAAGCAGCAGCGGCACGAGCACGATGGTGATCACCAGGTTGATCATCATGCCGATGGTGGTCGCCAGCGCGAAATCCTGGATGAAGGGAATGGCGCCGATGACATTGGAGCCGAAGCCGATGGCGGTGGTGGTGCCGGTCAGCACGCTGGCGGTCAGCAGCCGGCGCGAGGTGAGGGCCAGCGCCCGTCCCGGTCGCCGCTTTCGCTCAAGGCGCGGAAATAGCCGGCGATGAGGTAACAATCCTCTGTCGCGCCGATGCCGATGAGGAGCACGGGCAAGGCGCCGGTTAGCTGGTTCACCGGCAGGCCCAGCCAGCCCAGGCAGCCGAAGGTCCAGACGATGCTGATCAGGGCGGTGCACAGCGGGATCAGCGTGGCGAGGAGCGAGCGGAAGGCGATGGCCACGGTGCCGATCAGCAGCGCGATGGAGATCGGCGTCAGCAGGGCGACATCGCCCAGGATGAGGCGGCGCGATTCGACATAGGTGCGCGGCGGCCCCAACTGGTAGAGACGCGCAAAGTCACCCTGGTAGGGCGCCATGGCCTGCGCGACGAAATCGAAGGCCTGGCGGGGCAACTGCCCGTCCTCCCAGGTCGCCTTCACGTAGACGGCGATCGCCGCGGTCTGCCCGTCGGTGGCGAGATAGGTGCCGCCGACGAAGGGGTTGGCGCGGGCCCGCGCCAGTGCCGCGGCAAGGCCGGCGGCGTCCTGCGGGACGCTGGCCATGACCGGCGTGGTGTCGACGGCATCGCCGTTCGCCTGGGCGTGGCCGACGTCGAAGACGCTGTTGACGTGGTCGACCAGCGGGGAATTGCCCAGGGCACGGCGAAATTCGCGCAGCCGGGTCAGCTTGGGCGTGGTGAACAGGGCGTCGTCCGCGACCACGACCAGGACCACATAGTCCGACCCGAAGCGCGCCGTCGTCTCGGCGTAGAAGGCATGATCGGGCAGGGTGGGATCGACCAGGCTGCTGTAGCTGACATCCAGGGACACCCGGCCGAGCCCGGTGGCAGTGACGAGGGTGACCAGGGCGAGCAGCGCGAAGACCAGGCGGCGGCGATGAAACAGCCACTCGAAGAGGCTGGTCGCGCGCACCGCGGTCGGCGTGCTCATAGATGCGCCCGGCTCTCGAGGAAGCGATGGGAGAAGACGTCCTCAGGGACACTGTCGGCCGCGATCGAACGGCTGACGGTCGTGACCCGGGTCGAGCCGCCGGTGACGAGGTCCGTCATTACGGCCACACGCGGCCGCCAGGCACGGGCCGTCACCGGCTCGGCCTCCTCGACCGTAAAGGTCTTGAGCGGCCTGCCCGAGCCGCGTTCGTAGTAGCGCGTCTCGACGATCAGGTAATTGTCCTGCCGAATGTAGAGCCGGCGGAAGGCATAGCTGCTGTCGTCGGCAATGTCGGCCGTCGGCGTCGCGGTGACGACGAACACCGCCGCGCCGGCGATGGCCTCGTCGCCCTCGCGGACATAGGTGTAATCGTCGCGATCCTCGTTCACCAGGTCTTCATGGGTGAAATCCGAGCCGGCGAAGGAGGAGCGCCGGCCGCCGCCGATCACCCGCTTCAAGACCGAGAGGGCGGGCAGGTAGGTCCATTGGTCGTCGGGCTCGCCAGGGCGCTGCCAGGTCAGGACGGCGGTGCCATGCACGCTGGCGGGCTCGTCGACGGTCAGCAGGTAGCGATAGGCCGAGGGGCCGAAAGCCCGGGCATAGCGCCGGAACACCCGCCGGGCCTCGCGGCCGTCGGCGCCCTTGATGAGCATGGCCTCGACCGCGAATTCATGCGGCAGGTCGTGGCGGGCGGCGACCTCGTCCATGATCGCGCGCCCGCTCGCGCCGTCGGCGAGACTGACGGAAGCCCAGATCGCCACGGCGACGAAACCCGTGAAGGCGCAGGCCGCGGCGATCCTGCGCTGGCGCAGCGCGAAAGGCGCGGCCGCGGCCGGTCGCGGCGGGCCGCCGACGAAGGGGCCGGGGCGGCGGATCAGCCCGAGGCTGAAAGCGCAGAGCCAGAAGCGCCCCGAGAGGACGAGCGAGTGCCGTGTGAACAGTTCATCGGGCACGAAGTGGCGCCAGCGATAGCCCAGGTCGCGGTAGAAGGCCGGCAGTGTATCGTCACCCGTCGCATCCCGCCAGGCGGCCCGCATGGTCGAGCGCTGGCACAGGGACTGCCGGTTGCGCCGGGCGAAGCGCCAAGCCGGCTCGATCCTTCCCAGGGCGAGCAGGCGGCGCAGGATGGCGTATTCGCGCAGCCGGCTGCGGCAGTCCGCCGCCTGGGTCAGGCACAGCACCCCCGCCGGCAGGGCCAGCGGCCACAGCTCGAAGACGGCCGCCGCCGCACTGACCGCGGCCATGGTGACGCAGATGAACAACGGCAGCCTGATCGAGCCGATACCGTGTCGATAGGCCTCGATGTACCACCGTGTCTGTCCATTCATCGAGACCGCCCCCACCAGCACTCCCCCCGGGCATAGTTTTGCGGCGATCGGAATATACGCTCAAGCCAACTCGTCACCGTTATGGGCGTGGCTTGCGGTCGCAGCGCTTGGCCGGAATCAACGGTCGGCGGCGGCGCGAAAGCGAGTCGGGGAAAAGTTTTTCATATGGGCCGGGCGCGGGCAAGGCGGCGCCGGCGGTTCATGGCTGGCGCGGCGGGGCTGCTTCCAGGGCCTCGACGAGGAGGGCGAGGGCCGCTTGCGCGAAGGCCCACATGTTGGCGACGCGGTCGTCGAGGCCGGTGCGCAGGGTGCGGACAAGGTTCACCGGCCCGACCACCGCCATGCAGCTGTGGCCCGAAGGGTCGCCATAGGGGTTGCCGCCGGGGCCGGCGGCACCGGTCTCGGACAGGCCCCAGGTGATTCGGCCATGCTTGGCGCGCACCGCTTGCGCCAGGAGCTGGGCATAGGGTTCGGAACTCGACCGGACGCCGCTGCTGCGCATGTCATCGGTCGAGATGCCGACGAGGCCGCGGATGGCGCGGGCGGAATAGGTGATGGCGCCGCCGGCGAAATAGGCCGAGGCACCGGGTACGGCCAGCAGGCTGGCAGAAATCAGGCCCCCCGCCGAGGTTTCGCCCACCGCGATCTTCTCGCCCCGCGCCTTCAGCAGGCTGCCGGCTCGGGTGCCCATGGCCAGAATGTCGTGCATGCCCGTCGTCTCCCGCCATGACAAAGAAAAACCCCGCCACCTCGGAGAGGGACGGGGTTTTCCTGGTCGGGTGTCAAGTCACACCAGATGCTGCCGCATCATTCTTAACCTATCGCCAGTACATCCGTGGTCGATCGGTGGAATGATGCTGGCCGCCGGCGGTCGGTCAAACCAAGCCGCCGGCGTTGCAATCAGGCGATGTTCTTCAGGTTGTCAGCCGACATCTTGCCGCTCTTGCGATCGGCGACGAGCTCGAAGCCGATCTTCTGGCCTTCGCGCAGTTCGCCAATGCCCGAACGCTCCACGGCGCTGATGTGGACAAAGGCATCGCTGCCGCCATCGTCCGGCGCAATGAAACCAAAGCCCTTTTGGGCGTTAAACCACTTTACGGTTCCCGTCTTCATGGGATCCCTTTCAACGTATAGAATCTGCTCTCCCGCGCAAAACGCGGGCCGCCGAAGTCGCATTTTCAGGTAGAAGAATTTCAGCTTGGCGCAAATTAATTGCGCAAGGCCAAGTCGTCTGGCCATTCATCGGCCAGCACAATTTGGTCTCGGCCCGGATTAAATACAAGGGTCTTTGAGAAATATCTTCAGATCACGGCCGATTCCGCTGGTTTAAGCCTCGGTCCAGTCGACCGTCACCAGGTAGTTTTGCAGCCGGGTCGCGACGCGGGACTGCAAGGACAGGTCCGGCGCCGCGGCCAGTTGGATCACCAGGCCGCGCTGGGCATCCTGCTGGACCGTGATCATGTCCAGCGCTTCGCCGGCCAGGACCTCGCGGAACAGGCGTTCGGCGCAATCGAGGCGCAGGGCCGGCTTGAAGACCTTGCCGACCGGTGTCAGGGGCAACTGATCCACGACGATGATGCGCTTGGGCAGGGCCGGGCGTTCGGCGATTCGCTCGGCCGCGAAGGCCAGCAGGGCGGTTTCTGCGTCCGCCCGATCCGGCTTCAGCACGACATAGGCGACCGGCACCTCGCCGGCATAGCCGTCCGGCATGCCCACCGCCGCGGCATCGCGCACGCCGGGGTGGGCCAGCAGGCATTCCTCGATGATCGCCGGATCGATGTTGTGGCCACCGCGGATGATCAGGTCCTTGGCCCGGCCGGTGATGAAGACCCGGCCGGCGCCGTCGACGAAGCCCAGGTCGCCGGTGATCAGCCAGCCGTCGGCGGTGAACAGGCCCCGGTTCTGCGCCTTGTTCTTGTAGCCCGGCGTGACATTGGGGCCGAACACCACGATCACCCCGGCGACGCCCGGCGGGCAGGTGTCGCCCACCGCGCCATCGGCCAGCACGGCGCGTGCCTCGACCCGGCAGAACGGGATCGGCAGGCCGGCCGAGCCCAGCACGCGCGGGGCCGAGATCGGGTCGATGCAGATCGCCCCGGCGGTCTCGGTCATGCCGTAGACTTCACGCAGCGGCTTGCCGGTGATCTGCTCGATGCGCTGGGCCACCACCTTGGGCGTCGAGGCGCCGCCGCACAGGGCCAGCCTGACGGCCGACAGGTCGTGGCCGGCCGGATCGACGGCGCCGACCGCGGCCAGGGCGGTGGGCACGCCGCCCACCAGGGTCGCCCCGGTCTCCTCGACGATGCGCCAGTAGTTGGCAGCGATGCTGGGGTTGCGGAAGCCGCTGGGCGACAGCAGCACGACGCGCGCGCCGACCAGCAGGAAGGCCAGGGCGCTGATGATGGTGCCGCCGACATGGAACATGGGCAGGCCGTTGGTCACGGCATCGTCGGGCGTCAATTCGATCCCGGCGGCGACGCCGTAGGCGGCCGCCAGTTGATTGCGATGGGTGTGGATGACCAGCTTGGGCGATCCCGTGGTGCCGCCGGTGTGGAAATAGGCGGCCTCGTCATCGGCCGCCGCCCGGTCGGCAAAGGCCAGGGTAGGCGCCATGGCCGACCGGGCCGCGGCGAAGTCGACGACATCCGGGGTCTCGACCGGCCCGCCGCCGACCTTCACCAGCGTGGTGATGCCGTCGACGCGGTCACGCAGCTTCAAGGCCTTCTCCCAGATGTCGATGCCCGGCGCCGGGCCGAAGGCGACCAGCACCTTCGCCCCCGCGGCCTGGATCAGGGCGGCGATCTCGTCGACCTGGAGCAGGGGATTGACCGGGAAGGCGATGCCGGCGGCCTCGGCCCCCCACAGCACCAACTGGGTGTCGACCAGCGACGGCAGCAGAATCGCCACGGCGTCGCGCCGCCCGATGCCCCGCGCGCGGAACAGGTTGGCGGCCTGGGCAATGCCGGCCAGCAGTTGCGTATAGGTGACCTCCACCCGCGCGGCGCCCGGCTCGCCCGAGGCCAGGAAGGTGAGGGCCGTCCGCCCGCCATGGTCACGGCAGGTGGCCTCCAGCGCTGCGTGGACATTGCCGGAAAACTGGGTCATGACGAACCTCCCCGCGACGCTTCTTGTTGTTTCCGTACAGTGTACGTAAATCTTGAGCGATCAGCGGGGAAAGTCAAGCACCAGGGACGGCGTCATGTCGAGCGGGCGCAGCGGAAACCGACATTGGCCGCGGTCGACTCCGCGCTCACGCCGATGCGCGCCGCCGGGCGGTAGCGGGCGCAATAGTCACCCGCGCACAGGAACGAGCCGCCCTTGGCGGTGAGCAGGGCGGTGCCCTGGATGGGGCCGCAGCCGCAGCTCGCCTCGCGGTCGAAGCGCGAAGCGGTCAGTTCCCAGACATTGCCGATCATGTCGTAGAGGCCCCAGCCGTTGGGCGGAAAAGTGCCGACGGGCGAGGGGTCGGGGGCGCCCTCGCGGGCGAAATACCAGGGGAAGGCGCCGGTCCAGATATTGGCCATCAGCCGGCCTTCCGGCATCAGCCGGTTGCCCCAGGGATAGGTCTTGCTCCAGTCGGCGGCGGTCGCTGCCGCCTCCCATTCGGCTTCGCTGGGCAGGCGCTTGCCGGCCCAGGCGGCGAAGGCCTGGGCGTCGGCCAGGGCGACGTGAACCACCGGGCAAGCGTCGAGGCCGTCCAGGGTCGAGCCCGGCCCCCGCGGCGCGCGCCAGCAGGCCCCCGCCACGAAGCGCCACCAGTGCGAGGGATCGTGCAGGTCGACCGGCCCCGCGGTCATGGTGAATACCGCCGAACCGGCCGGCGCGGCCCGCTCGGCCAAAGTGACATGGCCGGTGGCGGCGACGAAGCGGGCGAAATCGCCGTTCGTCACCGGCCGGCGGTCGAGCCAGAAGGCGTCGACATCGACCAGGCGCGCCGGCCGTTCCTCCGGGTAATAGTCGTCCGATCCCAGGCGGTAGACGCCGCCCGGGATCAGGACCATGTCGCGCTCGAGGCTCACACCCTGATCCCGATGCGGTCGATGAAGCGCTTGCTCTCGATCAGGTCGAAGGGGGTGCTGTCGATATTGAACTGTACGCGCACCAGCTCGCCCTGGAATGGGTTGTGTCCCTCGTAGAGGGTGGAGACCCGGTTGCCGAGGTCGGCACCCAGCGAGAAGCCGTCGTAGGAGGTCGAGAGCAGCACGTTGGCGAAGGTGCGCTCCGCCAGCTTGCGCTCGCCCAGGAAGAGGGCGCCGCCGCCCTCGAAGGGCCGGGCGGTCATGGTCTGGACATAGCGCAGGCGCAAGGGCCCGTCGGGCAGCGCCTCGGCCGGCTCGATCCGCTCGACCCAGGGCGTCATGCTCTGCTCGTAGACCAGCCGGCCTTGCCTGATGTGCATGACGAAGCCCGCATGGCGCGAGCCGCAGGCGAACAGGACGCCGTCGCCGGCACCCGGCCGGCGCACGAGGTCGACGATGATCTCGTGCGAATAGCCGCCGACCTGGGGCGAGACATGAGCCGACAGGCGGTCCATGGGCGCGCGCATGTCGAAATGCGTCTTGGTGCCCCGGCGCAGGCGGTCCTGCGACAGCTTGATGATCAGGTTGCGGTCGTCCATGGGGAAGACGCCGTAGCGCTCGGCCGCCGCCTGCCACTTGGCGGCCAGGGCGGCGACCTTCTCGGGCTGCTGATCCGCAAGGTCGGTGATCTCGTTCACCTCCCGGCTGAGATCGTAGAGTTCCCAGCGGTCGCCCTCGAAGGGCGTGCCGCGCTCGTGGCGGATCACCGCGCGCCAGTTGCCGTCCATATAGGCGCGCTGGCCGCCCAGTTCGAAATATTGCTCGCTGCGGGTCGGTGCGCTGTCGCTCTTGAAGGTGGCGGCGGCGCTGGCGCCTTCCAGGGGTTTCAGCTTGCGGCCGCGATAGGTCGCGGGCCGTTCCACCCCGATCGCCTCCAGGATGGTAGGATAGAGGTCGATGACATGGACGAAGCGCGAGCGGATCTCGCCCTTGGCGGCAATGCCCTTGGGCCAGGCGATGACCAGCGGATCGGCCACGCCGCCCAAGTGGGCATATTGCTTGTAGAGGCGGAACGGCGTGTTCGAGGCGCAGGCCCAGCCGATGGGATAGTGCGGGAAGGTCTGGTCCTCGCCCATGACGTCATAGAGCCTGGCCGCCTCGGGCACCGGCACCGGCCGGCCGAAGGCGGCGGCGAAGACGTTGGGCGTGCCGGTCTGGGTGCCCTCGGCCGAGCCGCCGTTGTCGGACATCAGCACGATCATGGTGTTGTCGCGCACGCCCAGCGTATCGAGCGCCGCGAGCAGGCGGCCGATGTTGCGGTCGGTATTGGTGATCAGGCCGGCATAGACCTCCATGTAGCGGGCGAACAGCTTCTGCTCCTCCGCCGACAGGGCCGACCAGGTGGAAACCCCGGGGCCAGCGGGGGCAGCACGGTGGTCTCGGGCACCAGGCCCAGGGCCTGCTGGCGCTTCAGCCGCTCGGTGCGGACCCCGTCCCAGCCGATATCGTACTTCCCGCGATAGGTGTCGCGATCGGCCGCGGGCGCCTGCAGCGGCGAATGGCCGGCGGGATAGCACAGTTGGAGCAGGAAGGGCCGCTCGGGATCGATCGATTTCTGGGTGTTGATGTAGGCGATCGCCCGGTCGGTCAGGTCGTCGACGACGAAATAGCCGGGCCTGTCGGGCGGCTCGACGGGCGCGGTGCCTTCGAGCAGTTCGCCCGGGCGGAAGTAATCGGTGGAGTGGCCCTGGAACCAATAGGCGCGGTCGAAGCCGCGGCTGGTCGGCCAGTTGTCGGTCGGGCCGTTGGCGCCGTTGGTGTGGGCCACGTTCACGTGCCACTTGCCCACATGCAGCGTGTTCCAGCCCTTTTCCTGCAAGACTTCGGCCAGGGTCGCGGCCTCGTGGGTCAGGTCGCCGCGATAGCCGGGATAGCCGCTGTCGAGGTCGGCGAGCCAGCCCATGGCGGCCGAATGATGGTTGAGCCCGGTCATCAGGGCGGCCCTGGTGGGCGAGCACATGGCGCAGGTGCGGAAGTTGGAATAGCGCAGGCCGGCCCCGGCGATCGCGTCGATGTTGGGCGTCGCAATCTCGCTGCCGTAGCAGCCGAGATCGGCAAAGCCGATGTCGTCCAGCACGATGACGATGATGTTGGGGGCGTCCGCCGGCGCCGTCACCGCCTCGGCGTAAGCCGGGCGCGAGTCCTGGAAGGATTCGGCGATCTGCGCCGGGCCGCCCTCGACCGCGGCCGGGGTGCGCAGGCTGCGCGCCTGGCGGTCGAGGGTGACAAAACCCGCCGCCGCCGCGCCCGTCACGGCCACGCCGCCCGCCGCGCCCAGCAGCAGGGAGCGCCGGTCCAGCCCGCGCTTGGGTTTCTTGTCCTCGCTCATGGCGTTCTCTCCATTTCGCAGGGGCAGACAAACCGGCGCTTGCCCTGCGTGATTTTTATTGGCACGGTCCATGCCAATAGTCGCCGAGCAGACGGAATTCGTCAATGACCAAGCCGCTGATCGGGGAGATGGGGGCGGTCCGCGTCAGTCAGCGGGGACTGTAGTCGTGTAGCTGGTCGCCCCCGGTGGCATGGACGCTTGCATTGAAGGAGATGATGATGCGATCGGCGTCGCCGGCATAGGGCAGCGCCTGATGGGCGAGCCAGGACGGAAAGATGGTGAGTTGTCCGGGCACGGGCTCGACGTCACGGTGCGGCGGCTGCAGATAGGCGTTCGCCACATCGACGAAGGCACCGCCCAGCGTCGCGAAGGGCGGGCCATAGAACCGGGTGACCCCATTGGCCGCGCCGTAAACCGGGTGGCGGGCACGCAGCGGCGCCTCGTCGACCTGGACCACATAGACCCCGGACCAGGAGCAATTGCCGTGCGTATGCACGTCGTGGAAGGCGCCGCCGTTGCTGCACTGGAACCACATGCCCTTCATGGCGACTTCGAGATTGAGGCCTTCCGCCGGCCAGGAACCGGCATTGGCCTGCTCGACGGTGTCGTGAAGGCGATCGACGACGAAGCGGACGAATTGATCCCATTCCTTGAGCTTGATGCGCTGCAGAAGATCGTCGTCGCTGGCGAAGAAATTCGCCGGCGCCTGCCGCCGCTGCTCCAGTTGCTCGGCGCGTATGGCGCCAAGAGCACGAACGAGCAAGGCATTGAATTCCGACACACCCGCCAGCCGGTAGATACCCAGCGGGGTGGGCCACAAGGCGTGAAAACCGGGTTTGAGCTCGATGTCACTCATCCGATCTCCACAAGGCCGCTTCAGGGTGCGAGCGATCTTTGGTTGGAACGCCCCCGCCACTATATTGGCGGTGGAGTCGGCGTCAACGTGAACGCCGCCGCACCCCAATCGCCCACAACCTGTTAGATAAGGTTCATCGTCCCGGTCGCGGAGTGTTCAATGCGCCGATGGCTTGTTCGCCTTGCCCTCATCTTCACGGGCTTGATCGTAGTCGGCGGCGCGGCGGCGTGGTTCGCTCGCGTCGAGATCCTGACGCAAGTCGCAACCAGCGTGCTGGAGCGCCAGGGCCTTGGCCCGGTACGCCTCGCGGTCAAATCGGTCGGCTTCGATGCCTTGCATCTCGATCGTCTCGCGCTGGGCGGCCAGGCGATCGAAGCCAGCGAAATCGTCGTCACTTACGATCTGTTCGACCTCTATGCGGGCCACATCACCCAGGTCGAAATCAACGGCCTGGTCGCCACCATCACCTTAGGCGACGCCGGGATCGAGCTGAATGGTCGGCCGTTTCCGCCCGCGACGGCGGGCGATGTCGCGACCGTGCCGGGGGCGCCGCTGGGCGGGCTGCGCATCGATTCTTTTGCACTGCGGGACGCCCGGCTGTCGGTCCTGCGGCCCGACGACGGGCCGATCGAGGCGACCGTCTCGACCACGATGACCCTGGCAGACGGTGTGATCCAGGGCACGGGGTTCACTGCTGATTTCGCCATCACCGTGGGCGGCCAGCGCCAGGCGGCGACGATCGCGATGGAGCAGATCGGCCTCACCTTGCAGGCGGACGGCGGCGTGCACGTGACCCTGGCGCAGGGGGCGATCACCCCCAAGGATCTGCCCTGGGCGGTCCAATCGGTCACCGGCGACTTTATTTGGCAGTCCGACAAGGCCAGCCTGCAACTAACCTCGGGCCAACTGGTTAATCTTCAGCAGCCGGCCCTCGTCGTGCCGTTGCAGTTAACCGGTAACGCGACGCTGGCGGGCTCGCTGGTGGATTTCACCCTCGGGTCGAAAGCCAGACGGAAAGTGGAGTGAAGGTGCAGATCAAGGGTCAGCATGATCAGGCGGCCAACAGCGGTTCGGCAACCGTGACCATGGCCCCGATCGCCTTCAAGCGGGGCGGGCGCCAACCGGCCGGCCTGTCGCCCGCCCTGGGCGCCGGCGCGCCGCCCCTGGAAGGCGCCGTGGCCGTCGATGGAACCGTGCGCTGGGCCAAGAACGTGCTGTCGCCCAACCTCACCTTGCGGCTGAAGGATCTGGCCTTCGCCGCAGCGGGCGCCCAGGTCAGCGCCCTGAACGGCAATTTGCGCTTTACCAAACTGTGGCCGCCTGTAACCGCTGCCGATCAGGCCTTGAGCGCCACCGTGCAGAGCGGCGGCGAGACGGCAAAGGTGAAACTGGCCGGGCAATTGACGGCCAAGCCGGCCCTGCGCCTGTCCAAGCTCGAGGTCGGGGCGGCCGGCGGCACGATCGCCGCCAGCCCCTTCATGGTCGACACCGGCAAGGCGAAGATCGAGACGGTCCTGACCGTCACCGGGGTGGAATTGGCCGAGATCACCCGGATCATCGGCATCGGTGGCTTGAGCGGCACCGGCCAACTCGACGGCACCATTCCGCTGACCCTGGCCGACGGCAAGGTGGCGATCGCCGGCGGCAAGCTGGCGGCCCGCGGGCCAGGCCTGCTCAGCTTCCGTCCCGACAATCTGCCGCCCCAGATCGCCCAGGCCGGCGACGACGTCGACCTGATGCTGCGGGTGCTTGGCGGCTTTCACTATGAACGGCTCAGCCTCGGCCTCGACAAGGGCATCAATGGCGAGGGCACGGTGCTGCTGGCGCTCGAAGGGCGCAACCCCGAGGTCGCGGCCGACCAGCCCTATAATTTCAACATCAGGATCGACAGCAATTTCGACCGGCTTGCTGAATATGCCCTGCTAAGTCTAACGTCGGCCCAAGAGCTGTTGGACCGCGCCGCGAGGAGTGCTGGACGTTGAGCGATACTTCGATGGACCACGCCACGCGCCGCCGCCGGCTGCTTTTCCTGCTGGCATCCGCGGCCATCCCCGCCGTCCTGGCCGGCTGCACGCCTACCGTTCAGGTGGTGGCGCCCAAGGAACCCATCACGATCAACCTGAACATCAAGCTCGACGCGGATGTGCGGTTGCATATCGAAGAGAAGGCCAAGGAAGATGTCGGAACAAAGCCTATCTTTTAAGCGCCTGAACCGCCGCCAATGGCTGGTCGGCGCCGGCGCCGCGGCGCTGGGCCTGGCGCTGTTCGGCCTATCGCCCCGGGCAAATGCCGAGGTGCGCCCGCTCGATGCACCCCGCGTGGCGGGCACGGTGGGCGAGCGTTATGACGGCTATGCGGTGACCCGCGGCACCGTGACGCCTGACATTACGGCCCTGGTCGACAAGGTGAATGCCGAGCGCAAGGCGCTCTATGCCGAGCGGGCCAAGACCCAGGGTGTCTCGATCCTGGACATCGGCAAGATCTATGCGGCCGAGATCATCAAGTCGGCCCCGGCAGGCACCTGGTTCCTGTCCGAGAGCGGGCAGTGGGCCCAGAAGTAACGACGGCCCACATTTTCGCTGCGGCGCCGCACCAACTCATGTAAGAGCTATTTACATGAGTTGGTCAAAGGACAAGGACGGGCCGGACAGCCGCGCGGAGGCGGGGCGGCGCGGCTATCACCACGGCAATCTGCGGGAAGCGCTGATCAAGGCAGCACTCGACCTGATCCTGGCCAAGGGCTTGGCCGGCGTCAATTTCGCCGAGGCCGCCCGTGCCGCCGGGGTCAGCCCAGCCGCCCCCTACCGCCATTTCCGTGATCGCGACGCCTTGCTGGCCGATGTGGCGCGCCAGGGCTACGAACTGTTCGCCGATCGCCTGGGGGCGGCCTGGAACGACGGCCGGCCCGACCCGATGACGGCCTTCAACCAGGTTGGCAAGGCCTACCTCGCCTTTGCCCGAAGCGAGCCGGCCTATTACACCGCCATGTTCGAGGCCGGCATCGCGCTGGACGATCATCCCGACCTGCGCCTGGCCGGCGACAAGGCCTTTGCCATCGTCCGCACAGCCGCCGACGTGCTGTCGGCGACCCTGCCCAAGGGCCGCCGTCCGCCGGCCCTGATGATGGCCCTGCACATCTGGTCCCTGTCGCACGGCATTGCCTCGCTCTTTGCCCGCGGCGACGGGGGCGGCGCAAGCTGCCCATGACGCCCGAGGATCTGCTGGAGGCCGGCGTGCTGGTCTATCTCCAGGGCCTGGGGCTGGACGGGCCGGCCTAGATTTTTTTCAACGGGGCTTCTTGACAGTTGCCGGACCCGCGCGCATTTATGTAAATGTCATTTACATTGACATGGCGCGAGGACACAGATGGACATCGCAGCAAAGCTCGACGGCATCACAGCGAGGCTGGACGAGATCGGAAAACCCGCCTGGATCGGCGTGATGATCGCAGGTTTCATCCTTTTCTGGCCGGTTGGCCTGGGCGTTCTTGCCTATCTCATCTGGAGCGGTCGCATGGCATTTTGGAAACACGGCGGCATGCACGGCATGCATCATGGTCACGGCCGCTGGCACTCGCCCTCGTGCGGCGGTTCGCGGCGCCGGCGCCATGCCGACAGCGGCAACAGCGCCTTCGACGAATACCGCGCGGAAACCCTGCGCCGGCTCGAAGACGAGCAGCAGGAATTCAATTCCTTCCTGGACGATCTGCGCCGCGCCAAGGATAAGGCGGAATTCGACCAGTTCATGGCCGATCGTCGCCGCCGCAGCGACGACAGCGCGCCTCAGCCGCAGCCCGAGGGCTGATACCAACCGGCGCCAGTCGACAAAGGGCCTTCCCGCAAGGGGAGGCCCTTTTCGGTTTCAGGACCGAAACCGGCAGCAGGCGATTGACCGGCTCTAGACTCCGCTTGCCAACAGAGCCGCCTGCCAGAAGCCCAAGTCGGCCGGCAGGCCGGCCTCGCGGAGGTAGGCCTGGTCGAGCGGGTTCTTCTGGCCTGCTGCGACGGCGCTGAGGGCGCCGGCCACGTGGACCATGGCGAGCGCGCCCTTTTGCCGTACCGGCGAGCGGCTCGGCTGGTGGTGGAAGGCGGCGGTCTCGACAATCACGTCCGGCAGATTCCACAGGCCCAGAAGATAGGCACCGACGTCGGCGTGGGTGGTGCCGAAGGTGCTGGTCTCGCGGCCCAGCAAAGTTTCGAAATCATTGCGGTGGGCGTCGAGAATGTCGATGTAGCGACGCTCGATCGACAGGAAAACCAGTTGGCCGACATCGCGCAGCAAGCTCGCGGTGAAGGTCTCGGTCTGGACGGCGAGGGGGAGGTCGAGGCGGCGGGCGAGCGCCGAGGCCAGGGTTGCGATGGTCATGGCGGACTGCCACAGCCCCTCGATGATCCGGGCGTCCAGCCGGGCTTGGAAATTCTGCTGGATGCCGTGGCTCAGGACGAGGCCCCGGATGACGTCGAGGCCGAGCATATTGACCGCCTGCAAACCCGAAGTCACCTGCCTGCTCATGGCGAAGAAGGAGGAGTTGGCGACTTGCAGGGTCTTCGAGAACAGGCCGATATCGCTTTCGATCAGCGCCGCGATTTCCTTCGATGGTGCGTCGGTGCCCTGCAGCAGGTCGAGTAGCCTGGTGTAGACCTCGGGCAGGCTGGGCAAAGCATCAAGGGACAAGACGATTTGGCGAACCGTGGCGTTGGACAGCAGTTCCCGTCGCTGGGCACTACGTCGGATGGCATCGATGAGCTGGTGGCTGTCGCAGGGTTTCGACAGGAACTGGTGGGTGGATTCGAGCGCTTTCAATCCGGTCTGCTGGTCGAATTCCCCTGACAGGATGATCCGGACAGTGTCGGGAAAGCGTGCCCTGATTTCGCTCAAAAGTTCCGCGCCGTTCATTTCCGGCATCCGCATGTCGGTGACGACCACATCGGCCGGTGCCATGTCGAGCATGGCCAGGGCTTCCTTGCCGCTCGAGGCAAAGCGCATGGTCCATTCGTTACGCATGCCGCGCAGACTGCGTTGAAGCCCTTGAAGCAGGTTGGTCTGGTCGTCGACGAACAAGATGGAGGTCGTGGGCGCCGGTGCCGGAGGAGGCTGGAGGTCGGTCATGTCGTTCATCCACGGGTCAGGGCGCAGCGTCGGTGATGGGCAGGCGGACGACGAAACAGGCACCCAGGGGAACGCTCAGGTCGAGCGCAATGGTGCCGCCGTGTTTGCTTTCGACCACGTCGCGCGCGATCGCCAGGCCTTGCCCGGTGCCCTTGCCGACTTCCTTGGTGGTGAAGAAGGGATCGAAGATCCGGTCGCGGACCTTTTCGGGAACGCCGGGCCGTCGTCGCTGATGCGGATTTCGACATGGCCGGCAAGGCGGCGGGTGGTGATGCCGATATGGCCGGGGGACGCGCGCTTTTGCGCACCGATTGCCTGCGCCGCATTGACCACGAGGTTCAGCAGCAACTGGTTGATGTCGGTCGGGAAACAGGGGATCGATGGCAGATCGTCAGCAAGGTCGGTTTCGACGTGCGCCACTTCCCGCCATTCGCTGCGCGAGATCGTCATCGTGGTTCTGATCTGGCTGTTGATGTCGGTCGGGACCTTCACGCCCGTACCCGGGTGGGAGAACTCCTTCATCGACTTCACGATGTGGGCAACGTGCCTGATCCCGTCCAGGGACTGGCTCGCGGCCAGGGGGACTTCCTCGAGCAGGTCGTCGATGGCTCTTTCGGCACACATCATCTCGATCGCCTCGTTGGCCCCGGCCGTCGCCTGATCGCGCCGCAAGGCCGTCAGGGTGGCGGCGATGTCGCCGAAGGAGTCGATGATGAAATGCAGGTTGTCACCGACATACTGGATCGGCGTGTTGATCTCGTGGGCTATCCCGGCGGCAAGCTGGCCGATGCTGGCCAGGTGCGACGATTGCAGGGCCTGGCGCTGGGCCTCTTTCAGCGTCTCGATGCTGCGGAACGAGATGACGACGGCCCGTAGCTCGCCGCCATCTTCGAGCGCGGATGCGGTGTAGGCGACGTTGAGGCGCCTGCCGTCGGCGAGAGCGACGAAGCAATCATCGGCGAAATTGCTGGCGCCGCTTTCGATCACGGTGCGGAACGGGCCCTGTGCGAAGGGCACGGCTTCGTCATGCACGATCAGCTTCATCACCTCGTCGAGGGCGAGGAGAGGCAGCGCCGGCTGTTCGAGGAGATGCCCGGCGGAAGGGTTGGCGAAGATGATCCGGCCTTCGGCATCGACGAGCAGCACGCCTTCGTGAAGGCTCGCCGTGATGGCCTGGAGCTGTTTCTTCAACTTGCGCTGCGCCCGCTCCTGCCGGGCATGGACCGCCATGGCTTCCACCTCTTCGGAGAGGTTGGCCATGTCGGCGAAGCGGTCGGTCAACTGATTGGCCGCGCGGGCCCGGATCTCGACCAGGAGTTCGACCCGGGCCAGGCGGACCAGGGTGAAGTAGTTCTGGAAATTGCCGTAGTGCGCCGGAAAGTAATCCAGGAAGGCATCGGAAAATGCCTGGCCCTGGGCCACATCGAAGAAGAAGATCGCCGTCAGGGTCTGGTTGATGTTGATCCCGAACAATTCGCCGAAGGTCGAAAAACCGGCGACCGGGCAGCCCCAGAACTGCTCGACCGCGGCGATGTCCTGCTGGTTGTTGAGACGGCGCAGGATACAGTCGTTCAGAAGCCCGGCCACCGGCTGCGGCTTGCCCGCAGGAACGCCTGGTAGTCGTCGCGGGTCTGGGTCACGAAGTCGGTCGACTCGAGCAGGAACAGGCGGTCGCCGGTGCTGATGTCGCAGAAGAACGAGATCTCGTCGTTCTCCAGGTCGATTCGGGCGATCGAGCGGACGAAGACTTCGCCGGCGACCTCGATGCCGAAGGTCTGCTTGACCAGATGGCCTTCGAGCTCGGCGCGGGCGCAACCCAGCAGGCCGCAGATATGGTCGATGATGGGATGTGCCGTGAAGGTTTCCGGGTCGACCACCGACGAGACCGTCCGGCGATCGGGATCGGAGTCGAGGATGATGAACTGCTTGTCGGTCTTGCGGAAATTCTGGGTCTTCAGAACCGCATAGCGCTTGCCCTGGGCCAGCTTGACGAAAGCCACCACGGCGTGGTTCTCCGACGCCGAACGACCATCGAACGTATAGGTCTTGCCGCCGTCGAGATTGCCGCCCGCCGAGCCGCCGATGAACAGGCAGGGAAATCGGCCGACACGGTAGACAGCCTCCATGAAATAGCTCTCGCAGGCCGACATGCCGTCCACGAAGGTCAGGGCCAGGGTGTCGGCACTGTCGATATGGAACGGGACCCGTACCGCATCCAGCGAGTCCGCGATGCGCTGGATGCGCTCGCGCCGCGACAGCTTGGGCGCGCCATGGCGGATGTCCTCGTTGTGGAGGGGCACCGAATGCAGGCTGACCTGGTCGATCAGCTCGGGGCTGAAAACCTGTACCAGCACGGTCTGCCAGCCGGGGCCCGCCGCCTCGTACAGCGGTGCTGCGGCATCCGGCACCTCGCACAGGACACCCGCGGTCGATACCGCGAGGAGGGGGGCACCGGCGCTCATGCCACGCAGGGCTTTGCAGGTTGCGGAAAAATCGACGTTCGGCGAAAGGAAGGCGACGATCAGGCCGGCCGGCCGGCCGCAGCAGCGCAGGGTGTCGGGCGACATGCCCGACAGGGCGCCGTCCGTCCTGACGACCCGCACCAGGGCGGGGTCGAGGGCTATGCCGCCTTCGGCGAATCCGGGTGGTGGCTGCAGTGTCATGTCGCTCCCCTTGGGATCCCAATGCCCCTGGCGGCGGGGCCAATTCCTATTTTTGGACGCGAACGCTACGCAGGTCGGGACGATCCCGGGACAATTCGCGCAACCGGTCGACCATGTGCTCGGTCAGCGGGGCGCCGGCAACCACAAGCATTACACCGTTGTCGCCCTTCACATCCTCGTCCAGCTTCATGCCGGGTTGCAGCGCGGCGACGGTAACGGCGCCGGGGCGTGACGGCGCGGTGAAGTTCAGGCGCGGTGTTGCCGCGGCGTGGCTCGGTGGCGGCACCTCGTCGGGCTCGACGGGAACCTCGACCCCGGCGTAGTGCGCGACGTCCTTGGCGACGATGGGGTTGCAGAAGGCCCTGATCAGGTGGTCGGCCAGGGCGGCGGCGCTGAACGGCTTGACGATGATGCCGTTCACGTCGAGCAGCCTTGCGCGCTTGATCAGGTCGTGGTCGGCATGTCCCGTGACCAGCAGCACGGGCAGGTTGCGGGGGGCCGCGGTCTGTCCCGACCGGATCTGCTGGAGAAGCTGCAGTCCGTTCAGCCGGGCCATGCGGAAATCGCTGAGGACGGCGCCGATGCCGGGTTCGGCAAGCTGGGTGAGCGCGGTTGCGCCGTTGTCGGCCTGGACGACGTCTTCCCAGCCGCCGCGCACCAGCAGGCGATACATCGTCGCCCGGATCGCGACGTAATCATCGGCGATCAGCACGCGACGAACCTTCATCTCTGCCATGAAGTCGTCGGCAAAGCCTTGTCTTTCCGTCGTCATGGCCGGCCCCGCCCTATCGATCGGCCGCCATCGCCAGGCGGATGTCGACGGTATCTGCCGACAGGTCGTGGCGGGCGAGCGTCATGTTGCGGCGGGCGGCGACGGCACGGCTTCGCGTCAGATCCGGCGCCGCGCAGGCCTCGCCGGCACCCAGCGCGACCTGGAGCGAAAGGCCCCGGCCGTCGGCGCTCAGGCACAGCCTGTCGGCCTGCCCGATCAGGGGCGCCAGGTCGCCGAACAGGGTGGCGAGCGTTTCCCCCAGCGCGCCCTCCTCGATCATCAGATCGTCAGGCAGGTCGACCTGCACCTGTTTGCAGCCCGGCGCCTCGGCGAGGGCGGCAAAGACGGTGGCCCGGGCGGCCCTGGGCGCGCCCTTGCGGGCATAATCGCTCAAGGCCGAGACCAGGGCGGCGGCGCGGTCGGCAGCCTCCTGGACGATCTCCAGATCGCTCCATGTTTCGCTGTCCCGGGGCAGGTCTTCCAGGGCCAGGGCGGTCAGGCTGACGATCGGTTGCAACTGGGAGTTCAGGTCGTGGGCGAAGTCGCGGACGACCCGCGTCCAATCTGGTGGAACCTCTGTCGATACAGCCTGCCGGCTACCCGGCATGCCGGTGCTGTCGCGTTTCTCGCCGGCCAGCGCGTTGCTCATGACCGTCTCCGCCCTGATTATGGTTGTTGCGCAGACCTGCAGCGAGGCTCGGGCCATGCTCGTGTGGTCTGCGGGCTTGCAACAACCATAGCGGCACGGAATTTAAGAATTCGTGAAGCCGGCGCCGGCCGCTACAATCGTCGGTGGCTGGCCCCGCCCGTCGGGCGGCACGGGAGGCGAGGGTAGCGGGATGCCCCTGATTGACGACGCGCTGAAGGCGGATCTGCTGGCACGCTACGGCGAGGCCGGGCGCCACTATCATGGCATGGGCCACATCCAGGCCCTGCTCGGCCTGGCCCGTGACCATGCCGGCATCCTGTCGGATCCCGGGGTGGTGGAAGCCGCCATCTGGTTCCACGACGCCGTCTACGACACCCGCGCCAAGGACAACGAGGGCCGGAGCGCGGCCCTGGCGGCCTTGCTGCTGAAGGACCGGCTGGCGCCGGCGCGCCTGGCGGCGGTGGTCGCGATGATCGAGGCGACGGCAACCCACCAGGTGCCGGCGATCGGCGGCGAGGATGCCGCCCTGTTCCTGGACATGGACCTGTCGATCCTGGGCGAGGCGCCCGCGGTGTTCGACGCCTACGAGCAGGGGGTCCGCCTGGAATATGCCTGGGTAGCCGACGACCGCTGGCGCCAGGGACGCGCCGCCGTGCTGGCGGGTTTCCTCGGCCGGCCCCGGATCTTCCACACCGACATTTTCCGTGACCGCTATGAAGCACCGGCCCGGGCGAACATTCGCCGCTCGCTTGCGCGTCTGGGCGCCTAGCAAGAACTTCCCACCCTCATTCGTCATTCCGGCGAAGGCCGGAATCCATTCTGGGGCAGCGCGCGACGTCTCAATGGATTCCGGCCTTCGCCGGAATGACTGGGGTGAGGAGTGGCGTCCAGCCGCTAGTCGAGTTCGATCGAGACCCTGTTGCCGCTGGTGTCGGTCCAGGTGGCACGGGCACCACCGGGCGGTTCGGGGATGCGCGGGCGCTCGCCGACCGAGGCGGTTGTGAAGCCGCGGGACGGGCAGTGCAGCGCCATCTTGCGCACTTCCGGGTCATGCATCCAGACGCAGGTTTTCCCCGGGGCCAGGGGGTCGGGCAGGATCGTCGCCTTGCCCGGCTGCATTGCCGGGTTGTTGACGCCGTAGGCAAAGCCGTCCCAGCGGATCCATGGTCCCGACGCGGTCTTGTCGTTGATGGTCACCCGGGCCTTGCCCCGGCGCGGCGGCTTGGCACCCGGGGCCACCAGGCCGGGCAGCACGGTCGCCGGATAGCGCAGCGCCTTGCCGTCGATGCCGCGGGTCACGGTGAAGCTGAGCGTGCCGCCGGGGCCCTGTTCCAGAACGCCGCTGTCGACGAAGGCATCCTCGTTCCACGAGATGCTGTTGCCCTCGGCCCGGAACCAGAAGCCGGTGACCATCTGGCCGTGCATGATCGTGCCGTCCCAGAACGGCTTGTCGGCACCCAGGGTGGCCATGGTCGCCACGAACAGGCCCGAAGGGTCGAAGGCGAGCCATTGGGTGCGGCGATAGGGGCCGGTTTCCGTCAACAGCAGGGTATGGCCGGCAAGATCGGCCGTTGAACTGATCATCTGCCCCTCGGCGAAGGCCGGGGTACCGGCGGCCAGTGCCACGGCGAGCGCCATGCCTTGGACCCCGGCGCGCCGCATCCGATTATTCCCGGTTGCGCCGTGCCGCGCGGCGATCGACCACGCGCTGGGCGATGGTCAGGGTCAGCGCCCACAGGCCGAACGGCGGGATGGTGGCCAGGGCATAGATCGTGGTCTGGCCCCAGTGGGGATATTCCGCCAGCAGGAATTGCAACAGCAGCAGGCCGAAGACCACACCCAGGATCCCGCCCCAGAAAGCGATGCGGCGCGGCGTATCGATGGGTTCGTCTTGCATGCACACCTGACCTGAGAGCACGATTGCCTGAAGGCATTGATCCCTCAAGATCCATCCCCGCGCAAGGCCGCGCTGGCGCGAATTGCATGGGGGTAAGAATTAGGGTATAAACCCTAGAATAAGAAAATAAGGGAGGTTAACGTGGCCGTTCCAGCCTATTCGATGGTCTCCGACGAGATCCCCGACCCGTGGTCCCTGCCGATCGACCAGGTCGATCCCAGCCGGGCCGAGCTTTACCTGCACAACCGCCACGGCGACTATTTCCGCCGCCTGCGCCAAGAGGATCCGGTCCACTTCACGGCCGGCGGCAGCTTTGGCCCCTATTGGTCGATCACGAAGTTCAACGACATCGTGGCGGTGGAGACCAACCACAAGGTTTTCTCCTCGCAGCCCAGCATCGTGATCGGCGAGCCGACCGATGATTTCGTGCCGCCCATGTTCATCGCCATGGACCCGCCCAAGCACGATGTGCAGCGCCATGCGGCCTCGCCGGGCGTCTCGCCGGCGCGCCTGTCCGACCTCGAGGCGCTGATCCGCGAGCGGGTGGGCACGATCCTGGACGGGCTGCCGATAGGCGAGGAATTCAACTGGGTGGAGCGGGTCTCCAAGGAACTGACCACCCAGATGCTGGCCATCCTGTTCGACGTGCCGTGGGAGGATCGCTACCTGCTGCCCTACTGGTCGGACGTCTCGACCACCTCGGAAGCCGTCGGCATCCCCACCGACATGGCGGAACGCAAGCGCATCTTGATGGAGTGCCTGGCCTATTTCACGCGGCTGTGGCACGAGCGGGCGGCGGCGCCGCCGAAGTTCGATTTCATCTCGCTGATGGCCCACAACCCCGAAACCCGGGACATGGTCAACGACCCGATGGAATTGATCGGCAACCTGATGCTGCTCATCGTCGGCGGCAACGACACCACGCGCAATTCGATCTCGGGCGGCGTGGTGGCGCTCAACCAGTTCCCCCGCCAATACGCCAAGCTGAAGGCCGACCCGGGCCTGATCCCCAACATGGTCTCGGAAATCATCCGCTACCAGACGCCGCTCTCGCACATGCGCCGGCTGGCGACCGAGGATATCGAATTCGGCGGCAAGCTGATCCGCAAGGGCGACAAGGTCGTCATGTGGTACGCCTCGGGCAACCGGGACGAGACCGTGATCGACCAGCCCGACGAATTCCTGATCGACCGCGACCGGGCGCGCCATCACATGGCCTTCGGCTTCGGCATTCACCGCTGCATGGGCAACCGGGTGGCGGAAATGCAGCTCCGCGTGCTGTGGGAAGAAATCATGAAGCGCTTCAGCCATATCGAGCTGGTGGGCGAGCCCCGCCGCGTGCTGTCGAACTTCGTGAACGGCTTCGAGGAGGTGACGGTCCGCCTCCGGCAATGAAGCGGCTGACACGGGCGCCTCGATCGACTAATGCTGCGGCATGGCACGCAACACCCGCCAACGCATCATCGAGGCCGCCCTGCGGCTGTTCAACGAGCGGCACTTCGGCAATGTGACGACGGCCGAGCTGGCGGCCGATCTGGGCATCACCGAAGGTAATCTCTGGTATCACTTCAAGAGCAAGCGCGCCCTGCTCGAGGCGATGACCGACCTCTATCTCGAGCGGGCGGGGCAGCGTCTGGCGATCCTGCCGGGCGAGGGCGACGTGCTCGACGGCTATGCCGGCCTGCTCGCCGCCCTCTCGGCCGAGGTGCGCGACTTCCGCTCCATTTTCCGCGACCGCGCCGATTACGGCGAGCACACCGCGCGCATGATCGCGGCGGCGCCGGGCATCTACGAGGGCACCTGGCATCAGTTCGGCCAGTTCTTCCGTGCCCTGAAGCGGGCAGGGCACCTGGACATGCCTGACCAGTGGATCGACCCGCTGGTGATCAACTCGGTCATCATCATCCGCTTCTCGCTGGAATTCTTCCGCGAGATGAATGCCGGGGAAGAGGAGGGCCAGAAGCAGATCGACTGGGGCATCGTCCAGCACCTCGCCTCCTTCGGCGACATGCTGCACGCCGATGCCCGGCGCTATCTCCTGGCCAAGCTGGGCCTGGAGGCGGCGGGGGCGACCATGCTGATGCCTTTCACCGCGAAGGGCTGAGTGTGGGACAAGCATGTTGCGTCCTTCGAGACGCCACGTGCCGTGGCTCCTCAGGATGAGGTAAGTCTTTGTGTCATAAAGGTTTTCCTCATCCTGAGGAGGGCGCGAAGCGCCCGTCTCGAAGGACGCACAACGGTCCCGCAACCTCCCGCTGGGGCACCTCGTCGCAGGATATGGCCCCGCGGGGCGCGATCCCCTATGGTCCCGCCCACCAACTGACGGGATACGGGCATGAGCGTAGCAGGTGCCATGCAAAGCCAATCGCAGCGCCAGCAGGGCGGCCTGATCGCACGCCCGACCAACCGGCCGGTGGCGATCTGGCTGTTCACCATCTCGGTCCTGCTGCTGGCCATGGTCGTCCTGGGCGGGGTGACCCGGCTGACCGATTCCGGCCTGTCGATCACCACCTGGAAGCCGGTTTCCGGCGCCCTGCCGCCGATGTCGGATGCCGACTGGGCGGTCGAATTCCAGAATTACCAGCAGATCCCGCAGTACGAACTGGTCAACAAGGGCATGGCCCTGGACGAGTTCAAGTGGATCTTCTGGTATGAGTGGGCGCACCGCCTGCTGGGCCGCCTGATCGGGCTGGTCTTCGCGCTGCCTTATCTCTGGTTCCTGTTCCGGGGCAGGCTCGACCGGCCCATGGCCTGGCGCCTGGGCGGCATTCTGCTGCTGGGCGGATCGCAGGGCGCGTTGGGCTGGTTCATGGTCGCCTCGGGCCTGACCGAGCGGGTTTCGGTCAGCCAGTATCGCCTGGCCGCCCATCTGGGCCTTGCCTTCATCATCCAGGCGGCGGTGTTCTGGACCGCACTGGACCTGTGGCGGGGCAGGGTGGTGCAGGTCGCCTCGCGGGGCCTGTCGACGGCGGCCTTCGTCGTGCTGGGCCTCGTCTTCCTGCAGATCCTGCTGGGCGCCTTCGTCGCGGGCCTTGATGCGGGGCTGGCCTACAACACCTGGCCGCTGATGGATGGCGACCTGGTGCCGGCCGGCCTGTTCAGCCACGTCCCGGCCTGGATCGACCCGTTCGAGAACAGCATCACCGCCCAGTTCCTGCACCGCCATTTCGCCGTGGTGGTGGCGCTTGCGGTGCTGGCCCTGGCCCTGCTGGTGCGGGGCAGGGTGCCCCGGGCCGGCGACGCGGCCGGCCTCCTGGCCTTCGCCGTCATGCTCCAGTTCATCCTGGGCGTCTGGACCCTGCTGGCCGTGGTGCCGGTTCACCTGGGGGCCCTGCACCAGGCCCTGGCCTTCATCCTGTTCACCCTGGGGCTGAACCTGGCCCATCGGCTGCGGCGGCCCTGATCTGTCGATCGGGCATGTGACAAGGGTGCCGCCATCGCACAGATTGTGGCGATGACACCTGCCGCCCCCACCGCCCCCTCGACCCAACTGGGCCTCGCCTTTTCCAGCGTGGCGCACAGCTTCTCGCACCTGTTCACCCTGCTCTATGCGACCGTGATCCTCAGCGTCGAGAAGGAATGGGGCCTGCCCTACGACGAGCTGGCCTGGGCCTCGATCCCGCTGTTCGTGATGTTCGGTGCCGGCGCCATTCCCGCCGGCTGGCTGGGCGACCGGTGGAGCGCGCCGGGCATGATCGCCGTCTTCTTCATCGGCCTGGGCGCCGCCTCGATCGCCACCGGCTTTGCCACGAACCTGACCGGCATCACCATCGGCCTGACCCTGATCGGCCTGTTCGCCTCGATCTATCACCCGGTGGGCATCGCCTGGCTGGTGCGCAACGCCGCCAACCGGGGCCGGGCCCTGGGCATCAACGGCATCTTCGGCTCGCTGGGTACCGCGGCGGCGGCCGTGATCGCCGGCTTCCTCGCCGATCGCTATGGCTGGCAGGCGGCCTTCATCGTGCCGGGCGCCGTCTCGATCCTGGTCGGCATCGTCTTCGTCGCCTTGATGCGCACGGGCAGGATCTTCGACCTGCCCCACGATCTGGCGCCGACGCCGCCGCCCAGCCGGGGCGATGTCCGCCGGGCCTTCTGGGTGCTGTCGGTGACCATGCTGATGGCCGGGCTGATCTTCCAGTCGACCTCGGTCGGCCTGCCCAAGCTGTTCGAGGACCGCGCCGGCGGCCTGGTCGACAGTACCTTCGGCATCGGCCTGCTGGTCTCGGCGGTCTACCTGGTCTCGGCCCTGACCCAGTACCTGGGCGGCGAACTGGCCGACCGCTACCCGGCGCGCACGGTCTATCTGGTCGCGCAGCTTCTCCAGATTCCGGCGATCCTGCTGGCGGTCTTCCTCTCGGGCTCCGCCCTGGTGGGCGTCGCCGCCATCATGGTCTCGTTCAATGTGGTGGGCCAGCCAGCGGAGAATTCGCTGCTCGCCCACTATACCCCGCCCGCCTGGCGCGGCCGGGCCTTCGGCGCCAAGTTCGTGCTGACCCTGGGCGTCTCGTCGCTGGGTGTCAGCCTGGTGCCGATCATCCACCGCCTGACCGGTTCGCTCGACGGCCTGCTCATGGTGCTGGCGATCTTCGCCGGCATCGCCGCCCTGTTCTGCCTGATGCTGCCGGCCGACCGCCCCGCAAGCGAAGCGGTCCAGCCGGCCGAATAGGTTTTCTAGACGATCACGAAATCGGTGAAGGCCAGGTCGTTCGGGGTGTTCACCAGCACCCCGAACAGGGTCCGCGAGTCGTCTGCGCTGTCGAACAGGTAGAGCCGGCCGTTGGCGGTGTTGTAGAAGATGCCTTCGCCCACCGCCGCGCCGATGTCCGTGCCCGACACCAGTTCGCCGACGGTAACCGTGCCGGTATCGAATTCGATGCTGATCTTGTCGCCCGCCGTCCAGTCGCGGATGACGTCGATGCTGCCGTCCAGGGTGGTCAAGGCGAAGGTGTCGTTGTCGGCGCCGCCGGTCAGGTTGTCCCGACCGGCGCCGTCCGACAGGACATCCTCCCCGGTGCCGCCAAGAAGCCGGTCGTCGCCCGCACCGCCTGAAAGCGTGTCGTTGCCGGCGTCGCCGGCCAGGTCATCGTTGGCATCGCCGCCGTTCAGCTCGTCACCCCCGCGCCGCCTCTCAGGGCATCGTTGCCGCCGTTGCCCTGCAGCACATCGTCGCCGTCCAGGCCCAGCAGGCGATTGGTACTGTCCGTCCCCGCAAGCGTGTCACCAAAGCCCGAGCCGGTGAGATATTCGATGCCGACAAGGCTGTCGCCCGCGGCGTCGCCCCCGGTGTAGGTGTTGTTCTTCAGGTCGACCTGCACCCCGGCCAGCGATGCCGCATAGCTGACGATGTCGATGCCGTCGCCGCCGTCCAGCGTGTCGGCCCCGCCGCCGCCGGCCAGCACGTCGGTTCCCGCGCCGCCGTTCAGGGTATTGGTGTTGCCGTCACCGGCCATGGCGTCGCGGAAGGCCGTCCCGACGACCGTTTCGATGCCGCTCAGCGTGTCGCCCGCCGCATCGCCGCCGCTGCCCGTGCCGGCCGCCAGCTTGATGACGATGCCGGCGGCCGACAGGGAGTAGTCGGCCGTGTCGATCCCGTTGCCGCCGTTCAGCGTGTCGGCCCCGGCAAGGCCGGTCAGCGTATCGTTGTCATTGCCGCCCGAGAGGACATTGGCCGCCGCCGAGCCGGTCAAGGCGTCGCTGAAGGCGGTGCCGGTGAGACCCTCGATACTGGTCAGCGTATCGCCTGTCGCGTCGCCGCCACTCACCGTGCCGGCGCTCAGGTCGCCGGTCAGGCCGGCGGCCGAGGCGCCGTAGTCGGCGATATCGTTGCCCAGCCCGCCATCGATCAGGTCGGCCCCGCCAAAGCCCGCCAGGACATCGTTTACCGACGATCCCGAGATCGTGTCGACACCGGCAAAGGCCGAGGCCAGAAAGGCCGTCAGGTCACCCCCGCCGAGCAAGGCGCCGGCGGCGCCGGCCAGCGGCTGGCTGATCCCGGTGATCGAGAAGACCGGGGTGACGGCGGGTTTGGCGTAGGTGAGGCTGTTGACCGTGCCGCCGAAGGTCGACGGAAAAACAAACGACATGCCGGTGCCGGTTAAGGATAAAAGCCCGGTATCGTTGAAAAACACGCTGCCCGTGGTGGGCGTGATGACCGGGAAACCCGCGATGCCAGAGGCGGAAATCTGGTTGAGCGTGCCGAAATCCACGCCGGCGCCGTTCAGGCCAGTGCCGTTCAGAACGGAAAAAGTTGCCATGATATCCCCCATTGGTTTCAGCAGCCGGGGGGCCTTCTTCGGGCAACGGTTGGTCCGTGCTCATGCCCGTCTAGGCTGTCTGACCAGGGGGAATTTTCACACAATCGGGGCGGCGGCGATAGATCCACGCAGGCCCGCGATCGCAAGCGGCATCGGGACCGAGCCGCTTGCGATCAATGGGGGGCTCAGACCGCGGCGAGGCCCTGGTCGAGGTCGGCGATGATGTCGAGCACGTTCTCGATGCCGACCGACAGGCGCACCACATCGTCGCCGGCGCCCGCCGCGGCGCGCTGGGCCGGGGTCAGCTGCTTGTGCGTGGTCGAGGCCGGATGGATGATGAGACTGCGCACGTCACCCACGTTGGCCAGGTGCGAGAACAGCTTCACCGATTTGACCAGGCTGGTGCCGGCCTGGTAGCCGCCCTTCAGGCCGAAGGTGAAGACGGCGCCGGCGCCCTTGGGCGAATATTTCCGGGCCAGGGCATGATACTTGTCGCCCTCCAGCCCGGCATAGGACACCCAGGCGACCTTGTCATGGGCGGCCAGGTGCCTCGCCACCGCCAGCGTGTTGGCCGTGTGGCGTTCCATGCGCAGGGCCAGGGTCTCGGTGCCGGTCAGGACCAGGAAGGCGTTGAGCGGCGCGATGGCCGGGCCCAGATCGCGCAGCCCCAGGACCCGGTTGGCGATGGCGAAGGCGATGTTGCCGAAGGTCTTGCCCAGTTCCACCCCGGCATAGGACGGGTTGGGCTTGGCCAGCAGCGGGTATTTGTCGTCCTTGAGCCAGTCGAAATTGCCGCCGTCGACGATCAGCCCGGCGATCGAGTTGCCATGGCCGCCCAGGAACTTGGTGGCGGAATGGACGACGATGTTGGCGCCCCATTCGAGCGGGCGCACCAGGTAGGGCGTCGCCAGGGTGTTGTCGACGATGAACGGGACATGGTGCTTCTGCGCGATCTTGGCGATCGGCTCCAGGTCGGTGATCACGCCGCCGGGATTGGCAATGCTCTCGACGAAAATCGCCTTCACGCCGTCCTCGAAGGCGCGCTCGAAATTCTGCGGGTCGTCCTGGTCGACCCAGATCACCTGCCAGCCGAACTGCTTGAAGCTTTCGCCGAACTGGTTGATCGAGCCGCCGTAGAGCTTGCGCGAGGCCAGGAACTTGTCGCCGGGCGAAAGCAGGGTGTGGAAGGCCAGGAACTGCGCCGCATGGCCCGAGGCCACGGCCAGGGCCGCCGTGCCGCCCTCGAGGTCGGCGATACGCGCCTCGAGCACCGCGCTCGTGGGATTCATGATGCGGGTATAGATGTTGCCGAAGGCCTGCAGCCCGAACAGCGACGCCGCATGATCCACATCATCGAAGACATAGGACGAGGTCTGGTAGATGGGGGTCACCCGGGCCTTGGTGGTGGGGTCGGGGGCCGCGCCGGCGTGGACGGTCCTGGTCTCGAACGCTTGGGGCTGGTCGCTCATTCTTGGGTCTCCCTTGGGCTGAGCTGAAAACGGGGCGCCATTCTGACGATGGATTCGCCGCCGCGTCCAGTTTTTTGCGCAATCGTTCTGTTTATCTTTTATGATTACCGGTAAAAACTTGTTCAAATACCCAGGCGGGGGATCTCGATGGCCGGGCAGCGATCCATGACCACCCGCAGGCCCGCCGCCTCGGCCTTCAGGCGGGCGTCTTCATGGGCGAGGCCCAGTTGCATCCAGACGGTCTTGGCGCCGATGGCGATGGCCTCGTCGACGACGCCGGGAATGGCCGAGACCTCGCGGAAAATATCGACCATGTCCACCGGCTCGGTGATGTCGGCCAGCCTGGCGACGGCCGGCTGGCCCAGGATTTCCTTGCCGGCCTGGCCGGGATTGACCGGGATCACGCGGTAGCCCCGGCGCAGCAGGAAGCCCATCACCTCGTTGGCCGGGCGGGCCGGATTCGGGCTGGCGCCGACCAGGGCGATGGTCTTTGTCTGGGTCAGGATCTGGCGGATGGCGTCGGTGTCGCGGGGATAGGGCATGGCGTTCTCCGTTGGGGTCCGAGTTGAGCGTGCCGGCCGCGCCGGCGTCAACCGCTGTGCGCGTCATCACAGATCGTCTACACTGCGCCTCCCTTGGCGGAACCGGCTTCCAGCGGGCACGTTTCTTAGGCGATCATGACGCTCGTCGCGACCACACGGACCGATCGGGTCCGCCCTCTCGAAGTAGCCGGACGGCCGGTTTCCGCCGCCCAGGCGGGTATCGTCGCCCATGTTTCGGCGCGCCTGGGGCCGGATCACGCCGCGCTTTTTGCCCGGCCGGCCGAATCAGGCGCCTTCACCGAATGGCACACGACGGCCAATGGCCAGATCCGGCGCTTCGTCGATCTGCCCCCGGCCGAACGCGACGCGGTGCAGACCCGGCTGGGCCGCCTGGTCGGCACCTTGCGGGGCGAGGCGGCACGCCTGGTCGACGGTGCCGACGAGGGCGAGCGCGCCTTGGGCGAGGAGCTTGCCGCGGCCCTGGAAATCCCCGGCCTCGACCGCGTCTATCTGGTCGGCGATCAGCCGGTCCTGACCGATTGGGGCAGCCTGGCCCTCGACCCGACCGGCCGCGGCCAGGTCGCGCCGCGCGGCCTGCTGTTCAGCTTCGCGCCTGTCATCGCGCCGCCGCCCGTCGCCGCGGCGGCAGGTATGGCCGCCGCTGCCACCGGGCCGGTTGTTGCCGGCCAGGCGGCCGGGGCAGGGGCCGCGACCATGGCTGCCGTATCCGCGGCGCCGGCGGTCCGCTCGCCATGGACCTGGCCGGTCATCGTCACCCTGGTCGCCCTGGCGCTGCTGTTCCTGGGGTTCTTGGGGTCTGGGCCTATCAGCGCGGCTGGCTGTCCAGCTTCTTCGGCCAGCCGGCGCTGGTCTGCGAAGTGCCGGAAGGCGAGGTCGAGATCGCCGCCGAGCTTCAGGCGCTGGAAGGCCACGAGCAGGTCCTGCGCCGCCAGTTGGCCGATCTGGAGCGCCGCCTGGCCGAGAAGGCGGCGGCCTGCCAGCCCGCCATTCCCGCCACGCCGCCCCAGCAGCCGGCAACCCCGCCCGAACCCACGCCCCCGCCCGAACCCACGCCGCGGCCCGAGCCGCCGCCCGAACCAACCCCGCCGCCGCCGGCCGAGCCCCCGCCGACCCCGACTCCGCCACCAACCCCGCCGCCTCGTGCCGAGACGCCACCGCCGGAGTCGCGTCAGGTCACCGAGGATCGTCGCCGGGTCGAGGAAAGGGGCGGCCACAAGGGGCGGCTGGAATTCATCCTGGCCTGGGACAATACCGCCGATCTCGACCTCCATGTGGTCTGCCCGGCGGGCCAGCTGATCTGGTCGCGCGAACCGCGCAATTGCGGCGGCGAGTTGGACATCGATGCCAACGGCTATGCCAATTCGGGCGGCCTGCGCATGGTCCAGGACCCGGTCGAACACGTCACCTTCACCGGCAACCCGCCCCTGGGCGACTACCGCGTTCTGGTCCGCATCTATCCCGATCCCGACAAGCCGCGGCCGTCCTCGTCGCCTTACCGCCTGACCGTGCTCTACGACGGCAAGGTGATCGCCGAGCGCACCGGCTCGATCAGCAACCCGTCCGGCGGCGGCGGTGGCGGCGGGCCGACCCTGACCATTCCGGGCCTGGGCGACATTCTCGGCGGTGGCGGCGCGGTACCCTACCGGGAACAGCCCATCACCACCGTCAAGGTCCCGCCGCCGGCCTGATCACGGCCATCAGGCGCAACCCCCGACATCCGGCGCAACCCCCGACATCGTCATTCCGGCGCAGGCCGGAATCCATTGCGACATCTCGTGCTGCCCCAGGATGGATCCCGGCCTGCGCCGGGATGACGCTTGTGGTTGCATGGAGACTGCGGGCTGCCGGCGAATCGCCTGGTGCAACCCCGCGCCATCATCACCCCTTGACGTCATTCCGGCGCAGGCCGGAATCCATGGCGACATCTCGTGCTGCCCCAAGATGGATCCCGGCCTGCGCCGGGATGACGATGGTGGTTACGTGACGTCTGGTGCTGCCGCTCAGCAGGTCCCGGTGCAGGCGGCGCGGGCCTCGGCGACCAGTTTCTTCAGGGTCTCGAGGTCTATCGCGCCGGGCACCAGATTGTCGCCGATGATGAAGCTGGGGGTGCCGTTGATCGCCAGCTTCTCCGCCAGGGCATGGGCATCGTCGATCTGGGTGGCGATCTCGGGCTTGCTCATGCCGGCCTTCAGCGCGGCCGTATCAAGGCCGACCGACTTGGCCACTTCCATGATCTTGTCTTCGCTCAGCGCGCCGCGGGTGGCGATCAGCGCTTCGTGAAAGGCGGCGTACTTGCCCTGCGGGACCGAGGCGATGGCGGCGCGGCTGGCGAGCACCGAATCCGGCCCCAGGATCGGGAATTCCTTCAGCACGACGCGCAGGCGGGGCTCGGCCTTGATCAGTTCCATCAGGATCGGCTGGGCCTGCTTGCAATAGCCGCAGCGATAATCGAAGAACTCGACCAGGGTGACGTCGCCATTGGGGTCGCCCAGCACCTGGTCGCGCGGGTCGCGGATGAGCTTGTCGCGCAGGCCGGCGATCTGGCCCTTGGCCTGTTCGGCGCGGGCGGCTTCCTGTTTCGCTTCCAGGCCCTGGACCGCCTCGATGATCACCTCGGGGTGTTCCATCAGATAAGCTTTGACGATGTCGCGGATTTCCTGCTGCGCCTTGCTGTCGAAGGTCTCGGCCGCGGCGGGCAGGGGGCTGGCCGCCAGGAGGCCCAGGGCAAGGCCGGAAGCAATCAAGCGACGCATCAGATAACTCCGTTCATGGTGCCCGGCGGCCGCTCAGTTGCGGTCCCGCCACAGGCGCAAGGACAGTTCGCGGACGTCGGCGGCGCGCAGGGCGCCGGGCGAGCCCACCGGCAGCAATTGCTCGGCCCGCTGCGCCTGCTGGAAGGCGTCGTCGAGCTTGCCCGTCAGCAGGAAGCGTTCGGCCGAGGCCAACGCGGCCAGGCCGATGTCGCCGCGCCGGCCATAGGCGATGGCAAGCTGATACCATGCCATGGAATTGTCGGGATCGTCGCGGGTCGCGATCTCCAGTGCCTGGATCGCCTGGGCCGCCAGTTTGGGGTCCTCAGTCGCGATCATCGCGCTGGCGAGGCCGACGCGGATCAACGGTTCGCCGGGGCATACTTGACCGCCAGCGTGTAGGGCTCGATCGATTCGGCCACCTTGCCGTTTTCCAGCAGGCCCTGACCCTTGAGCTCCAGCAGATAGGGGTCGTTGGGATAGCTGGCCAGCAGGGCGTCGATCTCGGCGACGAAGGCCGGCACATCGGGCTTGCGGTACAGCGCGACGACGCGGGCATAGCGATCGGCGACCGTCGTCGATTTCGAGGAGGTGCGCCGCAGGGTGACTTCCGGGTTGTCGATATAGCCGCGCAGCTTGCCCTGGATGCGCGCCAGCATCTCGACATATTTCGGCGCGGCCGCCGAATCGACATAGGGCGACTGGTTGGTCCGGGTTTCCAGCGCCGCCACCCGTTCAGGGGTCAGCGGGTGGGTGTAGACATAGGGGTTCTGATTGCTGCGCAGGCGCAACTGGTCGCGCTCGATCAATTGCAGGAATTCGCCCAGTCCGCGCGAGGTGATGTGCAGCTTGTCGAGGAACGACACGGCCGCCTGATCGGCCGAGGATTCCTGGGTGCGGGAATATTGCAGGAAGCTGCGCTGGGCGATCTGGGCGCCGCCCATCATCACGGCCGCACCCGCCTGGCCGCCACCGCCCAGGATGGCGACGGCGCCCAGCACCGTGGCGATGATCTGCTGGATCGTGGCGTTGCGCAGGGCTTCGGTGCTGCGCACCAGGTGGCCGCCCGCGATATGGCCGGTCTCGTGGGCGATCACGCCCATCAACTGCTCGGGCGTGCTGACCGCCAGCAGGGTGCCGGTATAGAGGAACAGGTTCTGCCCGCCTGCCACGAAGGCGTTGAGCGTGGGGTCCTGGATCAGGATGATGCGCACGGCATCGTCTTCCAGGCCGGCGGCCTCGAAGATCGGCTTGGCCATGTCGCGGATATAGGTCTCGATCTCGGCGTCGCGGATGAGCTGCAGCGACGGCCGCGCCTGCTGTGCGGCTGCCGGCACGATGGCCGTCAGAAACAGGAGCAGGGCGGCTGCGAGTGCGAAAGGACGGCGGTGACGAAGGCGTTGCGGCGACGACAAGTCTGCTTCTCCGAGTGATGCCTTCCTGAGCCCGGCGCAGACCCTAGCACAAATCGCGGGAAGGGGCGCATGCCAGCCGCAGAAAGGCCCGACAGCCTACGGCTGGCAGCAGAACGTGGCTATTTTAGGACGGCGTCGACGCTATCACGGAGAATCGAAAGGCGCAGCCCTGGATAGAGCTGCGCCTTTCATTTCCCGGATGAGTCGATCAGTTGCCGAAGCGGCGTTGCCACCAGCCGCGGCGCGGCGCCGGCTTGGGCGCGTCGGGATCGACGGTTGACGGTTCGGCCGCGGTGGTGATGGTTTCCACCGGCTTGTTCACAGGTTCCTCGTGCAGGTGCCCGATGCTCATGGCTTCCGCCGAGACGGGCTCGTCGCTGCCTTCCACTTCGGGGCTGACCGCCTCGGGGAACAAGGGGGCGTCGGGCGTCAGCAGCGGCCGGGCATAGGACACGGGTTCGGCGACCAAGGCCTCGACCGGGGCGTCGACGATCTCGATCGTCGTCACCGTCGGGACAGTTTCAGGGGCCGGGGCATCGTCGGGCGCGGGGGCCGCGGCCTCGGTGCTGCCTTCGGCGATTTCCGTGCCGTCCTCGTTGCGCCGGCGGCGACCGCCGCGGCGACCACGCCGGCGCCGGCGGGGGCGGTCGTCGTCACCGGTGGCGGCGGCGTCGGTCCCGCCTTCGCCCTCGGCGTCGCCTTCGCCGTCATCGTCGCCATCCGCATCGGACTCGGCCGCAACCGCCTCGCCGCTGGGCAGGCTGGTGGCGGGCGCCTCGCCCTCGGCCTCGCCCTCGTCGTCATCGCCGTCGGCCGCGTCTTCGCCGCCCTTGGCATTCTCGGCACCGTCAGGCGCACCATCACGATCGCGCCCGCCGCGGCGACGGCGGCGGCGGCGGCGCTTGCCACCATCCTTGCCGTCCTTGTCTTGTTCGCCCGTCTTGGCCGTTGCCGGTTCGGCGGCGGGGGCCTCGGCCTCGATCTCGGGCTCGTCGACCTCGACCTCTTCCTCGACCACGTCCTCGTCGAGGTCGGGCATGGGGAACGAGCCCGAACGCACCGCGACCACCTGCTCGGGGATGGGCACGGTGCGATTGGCCAGCCGGTCGATCCGGTAGTCCGGCGCGATCAGGCTCTCGTCGATCTCGACATAGATCTTGAAATCGTAGCGCTGCTCCAGCGAATTCAGGGCATCGCGTTTGTTGTTGAAGATATAGAGCGCGATGGCGGGCGGCATCTTCACCGCGATCTTGGAGGCGCGCTCGCGCATGCCCTCGTCCTCGATGCCGCGCAGGACGTGCAGCGCCGTCGACTCGGTCGAGCGCACCAGGCCGATGCCGCGGCAATGGGCGCAGGTGACGGTCGAGCCTTCCAGCAGGCTGGGGCGCAGCCGCTGGCGCGACATTTCGAGCAGGCCGAAGGGCGAGATCCGGCCGATCTGGATGCGGGCACGGTCGGACTTCAGGCAGTCCTTCATCTTGCGTTCGACCGCGCGGGCATTGCGCTGGTCTTCCATATCGATGAAGTCGATGACCACCAGGCCGGCCAGGTCGCGCAGGCGCAACTGCCGGGCGATTTCCTCGGCCGCTTCCAGGTTGGTCTTGGTCGCCGTCTCTTCGATGTTGTGCTCGCGCGTGGCGCGGCCCGAGTTGACGTCGATCGAGACCAGCGCCTCGGTCGGGTTGATGACGATATAGCCGCCCGAGCGCAGGTGGACGGTCGGGTTGAACATCTGGTCCAACTGCGTCTCGATCTGGGCGCGGTGGAACAGCGGCACGCGGTCCTTGTAGAGCTGGACGACCTTGGCGTGGCTGGGGATCAGCATCCGCATGAAGTCCTTGGCCTGGCGATAACCATCCTCGCCGTCGACCAGGATCTCCTCGATGTCCTTGCTGTAGAGGTCGCGGATCACCCGCTTGATCAGGTTGCCTTCCTCGTAGACCAGCGCGGGCGCGGCCGACTTGAGGGTGAGCTCGCGCACCGAATCCCACATGCGCAGCAGATATTCGTAGTCGCGCTTGATCTCGGGCTTGGTCCGGTTCAGGCCGGCGGTGCGCACGATCACGCTCATGCCCTTGGGCAGTTCGAGCTCCGAGGTGATCGACTTCAGGCGCTTGCGGTCGGCCGGGTTCTGGATCTTCCGGCTGATACCGCCGCCACGCGGGGAATTGGGCATCAGCACGCAATAGCGGCCGGCCAGCGACAGGTAGGTGGTGAGCGCCGCGCCCTTGTTGCCGCGCTCTTCCTTCACGACCTGGACCAGCATGATCTGCCGGCGCTTGATCACTTCCTGGATCTTGTAGCTGCGGCGCGGGCGGAAGCGGGGACGGGGCGGGGCCTCTTCCTCGTGATGGCGGGTCTGCTCGGGGACCACCGCCGGGGCAATGGTCTCGTCGACCGGGGCGGCCTCTTCGCCGGGGGCGAAGGGGGCTTCGGCCTGTTCGGGTTCGGCCTGTTCGAGCTCGGCCGGTGCCGCTTCGACTGGCGCGGCTTCGACCGTCTCGGCCGACGGTTCGGCCAGGGGCTCGGGGCTTGCCACCTCGGCCTCGACCGGTGCGGGCTGCGCGACCTCGCCTGCCTCGACCGGCGCGGGCTGGGCCACTTCGCCCTCCTCGGCCGGTGCCGGCTGGGCGACTTCGGCGTCCTGCTTGGGGACGACGGCCAGGGTGTCGGGGTCGCCCTCGAGCACCGGGTCGTTGAAGTCGGCATCAGCCGCCATGCGGTGATTGTCGGGGTCCTCGTCGCCGTTGTCGGCGTCGTCCGACCCCTCGCCATTGTCGTCGGCACCGACACCGATGACTTCCGTCGCGGTGTCGACTTCGACGACTTCGATCAGGCCGGAATCGTCGTCTTCCTCGGCATGGGCGGCGGCCTCTTCGAACGACTCCGCGCTGCCCTCGGGCAGTTCCTCGTCGTCGTCATCGTCTTCCTCGGCATGGGCGGCGGCTTCTTCGTCGAGCAGCGCCTGCCGGTCGGCGACCGGAATCTGGTAGTAGTCGGGATGGATCTCGCTGAAAGCCAGGAACCCGTGCCGGTTGCCGCCATATTCGACGAAGGCCGCCTGCAGCGACGGCTCTACGCGGGTGACCTTGGCAAGGTAGATGCTGCCTTTGAGTTGCTTCTTGTTCGCCGATTCAAAATCGAATTCTTCAAGGCGATTGCCGCGAACCACGACCACCCGGGTTTCTTCCGGGTGGGTGGCATCGATGAGCATACGGGTTGCCATCAGGTGAATCTCCTCGACCCCGGGCGGACGCCTGCGCGAAGAGCGGCGGGAGCCTCAGGATCGGTTGGTTGGTGCAAAGTGGAGCGCGCCCGCCTGCCGGGTCATGCCGTGTGGTCGACCACACGGCCAGCGGCATCGGGCGCGAGGAAATACGGCCGGCACCGTGGTGCCGACGAGAGAGCGCTGCTCGCGAACCACCCAACCCACTAGCGACAGCCCGACCCATGGCAGCGCCATGGTAGCTTGCTTGTAATGTGGCCTGTGGGCGGTTGGATGACACGAGCTGAAACTTGTCTTTGAGCAGGGTGAACGTCGTTGCGCAGACACCGAATGTCGCATCCGGCGCATCAGGAGGCCTGGGGCTTTCGAGCCGCCTGGCCGATTCGACCGTTCCGGGAGCGACAAGCCCGACCGAATGACAGTTTCGGGTCGGTGCCTGATCTTCGCGCGGCCGATGATATCGATAGCTTGCGGGCGCGGCAATGATTATCCCCGTACAGCGTTAACCGGAGGTTTCATTCGTGTGGACGGTGCTGTTGCTGGTCGGCTCGAACGTGTTCATGACCTTTGCCTGGTACGGGCATCTCAAATTCACCGACCAGCCGCTGTGGAAGGTGGTCCTGGTGAGCTGGGGCATCGCCTTCTTCGAGTATTGCCTGATGGTGCCGGCCAACCGGATCGGCTACGGCGAATTCTCGGCGGCCCAGCTCAAGACCATCCAGGAGGTCGTCACTCTGGTCGTTTTCGCCGTCTTTTCAGTGGCCTACCTGGGCGAGGCGCTGCGCTGGAACCACCTGGCCGCCTTCGCCTGCCTGGTCGGCGCGGTGTTTTTCATGTTCCAGCGGTAGTGTGAGGGAGCGGGGCTATCGCCGCCGTTGACATCGGCCGGTCGTGTTGTAATTGTTTACAACGTGAAAGCCGTCTTGCTCTACAAGCGCCGTCATGTTCTGGCCGAAAACGCCTTCGCCGAACTGGTGTTGTGGCGGCTGCCGGCACCCGTGCCGCCCAGCCCGCACGGGCTCAAGTATCGGCTGGCCTATGTGGTCGACGGCGTTTGCGTGCTGCGTTACGACAACGAGCGCGGCAAGGGCGACCACCGGCATTTCGGCGACGTGGAATCGGCCTACGCCTTTTCCGATCCCGAAACCCTGCTGGCCGATTTCTGGGCTGATGTCGCGAGGTGGAACGATGAAAACCGTGGTTCTTGAAGTGATGTCCGCCGAAGACGCGACCGCGGATTTCCTGCGCGCCTGGAAGAGCGGCCAAGGCGATGGGGCCGAACACATCGGTTTCGCCACGCCGGAACTGCTGTGGAAGGTACTGACCGCCAAGCGGTGGGAGTTGCTCAAGGCCATGGCCGGCGCAGGGCCCCTTGGCGTGCGAGAACTGGCACGGCGCGCGGGCCGTGACGTGAAAGGCGTGCACACCGATGCGATGAAGCTCGCCCAGGCAGGCGTCATCGAGCGGACGAGCGACGGCAAGTTGCTGTTTCCCTACGAGCGGGTTGACGTGCGCTTCAGCCTGAACGCGGCGGCTTAGGGCGAGATAGACGAGGCGGCAGAGTCACAGTGATGCAGGGCTGCCACAGCCACGCCATATTCACGGACCAACGTGCCCATCGGTCCTCAATAACGCTATAAGTCGGCGCTGGCGGTCCCATGCAACGGCGTTACATGCGCTTTCTCGGTTTCATTTTCGGTGCGTTCGCGATCCTCGCGATCGTCGGGTTGCTGGCAGTGCTCGGCGCCGTGCATTTCTATTCGCGCGACCTGCCCGACTACCGGCAGCTCGCGGTCTACGAGCCGCCGGTCACCACGCGCCTGCACGCCGGCGACGGTTCGCTGCTGGCTGAATATGCCCGCGAGCGCCGCCTGTTCGTGCCCATCACCGCCATTCCGCCCCAGGTCATCGGCGCCTTCCTCTCGGCCGAGGACAAGAGCTTCTACGAGCATGGCGGCATCGATTTCTCGGGCGTGATCCGCGCCCTGTTCACCAACCTGCGCAACATGGGCAGCGATCGCCGGCCGGTCGGCGCCTCGACCATCACCCAGCAGGTGGCCAAGAACTTCCTCCTCGGCAACGAGGTCTCCTACGGCCGCAAGATCCGCGAGGCGATCTTGACCTTCAGGATCGAACGCACCTTCTCCAAGGACCGGATTCTCGAACTCTATCTCAACGAGATCTACCTCGGCATGGGCTCCTACGGCGTCGCCGCCGCCTCGCTCAACTATTTCGACAAGCCGCTCGACAAGCTTTCGGTCGCCGAGATCGCCTATCTGGCGGCGCTGCCCAAGGCACCGTCCAACTATCACCCGATCAAGCAGCGCGAAGCCGCGACGACCAGGCGCAACTGGGTGCTGGACCGCATGTACGAGGACGGGCGCATCACCCAGGAACAGTGGCAGGAGGCCAAGGCCACGCCCCTGACCGTGCGTGACGCCAGCCAGGGCAACACCACCCGCGCCGATTATTTCGCCGAGGAAGTGCGCCGCGAGATCGTCTCGCTCTATGGCGATGCCGCGCTCTATGAAGGCGGCCTCAGCGTGCGCACCAGCATCGATCCGGCGATGCAGGCCCTGGCCGAGAAGGCGCTGCGTGAAGGCCTGATCGATTACGACCGCCGCCACGGCTGGCGCGGCCCGATCACCCGCATCGACGCCGCCACCGACTGGCTGGCGGCCTTGCGCGAAGTGCCGATTCCGCCGGGCCTAATAGTGCCGGGGATCAAGCCCTGGCGCATGGCGGTGGTGCTGTCGAGCGATGCCAAGGCGGCGTCGATCGGCCTGCTCGACGGCGCCAAGGGCACGATCCCCCTGAGCGAGCTGACCTGGGCGCGGCCGACCACCGCCAACCAGGGTGTGGGCGGTGCGCCGCGCAAGCCCGGCGACGTGTTCAAGGTGGGCGATGTCGTCGCCGTCGAGGAACTGAAGGCGGGCGAGGGTGTCTTTGGCCTGCGCCAGATCCCCAATGTCGGCGGCGCCCTGGTGGCGCTCGACCCCCATACCGGCCGTGTCCTGGCCATGGTCGGGGGCTGGTCCTACAACGAGAGCCAGTTCAACCGCGCGACCCAGGCCCTGCGCCAGCCCGGTTCGACCTTCAAGCCCTTCGTCTATGCGACCGCCCTTGAATCCGGCCTGACCCCCTCCACCCTGGTGATGGATTCGCCCTTCGTCGCCGACCAGGGGCCGGGCATGCCGCCGTGGCGGCCGGCCAACTACGGCCATGATTTCTTAGGCGCCATCACCCTGCGGGTCGCGCTGGAGAAATCGCGCAACCTGGTGACCGCGCGCCTGGCCTATTACCTGGGCATCGACAAGGTGAAGGCCCTGGCCGAACGCTTCGGCGTGGTCATCGACCTGCCGCCTTACCTCGCCATGTCGCTGGGGGCGGGCGAGACCACCTTGCTGCGCATGACCGCGGCCTATGGCCAGTTCGTCAACGGCGGCAAGAAGATCACCCCCAGCTTCATCGACCGGGTCCAGGACCGCCGCGGCCGCACGGTCTTCAAGCACGACATGCGCCCGTGCGAGGGTTGCGGCGCCACCAGCTTCTCGGACCAGGCGCCGCCGGTCATTCCCGACAACCGGCCCGAGGTGATCGACGCCGGCACCGCCTATCAGATGGTCTCGATCCTCCAGGGCGTGGTCGAGCGGGGCACCGGCGGCCGGGTTCGCGCCGTGGGCAAGCCGATCGCAGGCAAGACCGGCACCTCGAACGACAGCAAGGACGTCTGGTTCATCGGCTTCTCGCCCGATCTGGTCGCCGGCGTCTTCGTCGGCTTCGACCAGCCGCGTACCCTGGGCGGCAAGGAGACGGGCGGCGTGGTCGCGGCGCCGATCTTCCGCGACTTCATGAAGGCGGCCCTGGCCGACAAGCCGGGCATACCGTTCCGCATTCCGCCGGGCCTGCGCTTCGTGCGCGTGAACCCGGCCACCGGTGCGCCCGCCGGCCCCGGCGAGCGGGCGATCTTCGAAGCCTTCAAGCCCGGCACCGAGCCCTTCGGTTCGCGCCCGGTGCTCGACGGTTCGGCCGACGGCAGCTTCACCATGGACGGCTTCGGCAACGACAGCGACTTCCTGGGGGCCATCGGCGCGCCGTCGCCGGGCGGCGGCGCACCGGCCGCGGGCGACAGCGCGACCGGCGGGCTCTATTGAGTTGATCGGGGCGGCCGTTCCCGGCTATACCGTGCGACCCCATCACGAGTGCTAGAACCCATGCGCGCCGACGTCGAATCCCTGCAAGCCGAGATCAAGCAGTCGTTGGAACTGCTGAGGAGGCATCTTTGACTGGGACGTTGCCAACGTCCGCCTGGACGAGCTGAACGCCCGGGTCGAAGACCCCAGCCTGTGGAACGATCCCACAGAAGCGCAGAAGATCATGCGCGAGCGCACCCGCCTGGAAGATGCGATCGGCGCCTATCGCCGGCTCGAGGCGGAATTGCGCGACACCCTCGATCTGGCCGAGATGGCCGAAGCCGAGGGGGACGAGACCATGGTCGACGACGCCGTCACCACGCTGCGCGGCCTGCGCGACGATGCGGCCGGGGCGGAAGTGAAGGCGCTGCTCTCGGGCGAGGCCGATGCCAATGACAGCTATCTCGAAGTCAACGCCGGTGCCGGTGGCACCGAGGCCCAGGACTGGGCCGAGATGCTGCTGCGCATGTATACCCGCTGGGCCGAGCAGCACGGCTACAAGGTCGAGTTGATGGAAGACAGCGCCGGGGAACAGGCCGGCATCAAGAGCGCCACCATCATGGTCAAGGGCTTGAACGCCTATGGCTGGATGAAGACCGAGTCGGGCGTGCACCGCTTGGTGCGCATTTCGCCCTTCGATTCAAACGCCCGGCGCCAGACCAGCTTTGCCAGCGTCTGGGTCTACCCGGTGGTCGACGACACGATCGAGGTCGAGATCCTGGACAAGGACCTGCGCATCGACACCTATCGCGCCTCGGGCGCCGGCGGCCAGCACGTCAACAAGACAGACTCGGCCATCCGCATCACCCACATGCCCACCGGCATCGTGGTCGCCTGCCAGAGCGACCGCTCGCAGCACAAGAACCGCTCGCAGGCCATGTCGATGCTCAAAGCCCGCCTCTACGAGCGCGAATTGCAGATCCGCGAGGAAGCGGCCCAGGCCCAGGCGGACGAGAAGACCGCCATCGGCTGGGGCCACCAGATCCGCTCCTACGTGCTGCAGCCCTATCAGATGGTGAAGGACCTGCGCACCGGGGCCGAAACCTCCGACACCCAGGGCGTGCTGAACGGCGATCTCGATCGCTTCATGGCCGCAGCCCTGGCCGCGCGCGTCGAAGGCAGTGGGACCGAGGTCAGCGACCTGGATTGATTTTGCACCGTCTATGCAAGCAGTGTTGACCGCGTCGGGCTAGCGGTTCACGGTCGAGGTGTTCCCGGGGGGAATGCCTTGACCCTATCGACCTTGCCGTTTCCGGTGATGGAGGGACGCGACGACTGGCTCTTCCTGACCGGTCTTCGCGGTCAGGATCACTTTGTCTGGTATCGCCATCCAGAGACCCTGTCGCAGACGGTGTTCCGGCGCATGGCCGCAACCCATCGCCGTCGCCGTGCCGATCTTGCGGCGCTGGGCATTCCCTTCGTTGCCATCGCGCCGCCCGATCCTGCATTCCTGGTCCCCAAAAAGTTGCCGCCGGGCGTGCGCTTCGATCCCGCGAACGGGCCGTACCGGCGCCTGGCGCGGGAACTATCGGCCGCCGAACGCGCGGACTTCGTCTATCCGCTCGAAACGATCCGCAAGGCCCACCACCAGCGCCCCGCCTATCCGCCGGATGATTTTCACTGGACGGCCTGGGGCGCCTATGCCGGCTACCGCGCGCTGATGGCGCGGGTGCGCCGGCACCTGCCCGCGGCGCGCACCGTCGAGGCGGGCGATATCCGGTGGCGCGACGGTGAAGCCCTGGGCCTGCTGGGGGCCCAGGTCCCGGGCAGGCGCGCCGCGAGCGTGCCGATCGCCGACTGTGCCTCGGCGGCGGCGCAGCGGCGGGATACCGTGAGGACCGAAGGCGGCTTGAGTTTTGCCGAGTTCGATGGCGGCGATCCGGCCTTGCCCACGGCGGTGATGTTTCGCGGGTCGTTCACCGTCGCCATGCTGCCGTTCCTGATCCGCTCGTTCCGGCGCTTGATCCTGATCAGGTGCGGCAACCGGATGCTGTTCGACGTGATCGTGCGCGAGCGGCCCGACATCGTCATTCTCGAGCGCGCGGAGTTTGCCTTGGTCCCGCCGGTGACCGACAACCAGGCGGTCGATGAGCAGATCCTGTTCGGGGATCTGCGTTGCCAGGATCTCGATGAAGCGGCGGCCGAATTGGACGTTCGCCGGCTCCTGCATGACGGGGACCATGCGGCGGCGGCGGACAAGGCGGCCATGGTGGCAAGCCGTTGGCCGCAGTCGGCGACCCATCACTATTTTCGCGCCGTCGCCCTCAATGCCGCGGGCCGGCGCGACGAGGCCGCGATGGCGTGCCGGGATGCCCTCTCGCGCGATGGCAGGCTGGCCGCCGGTTACGAGTTGCTGGGTGATATCGCCCGCGCCCAAGGCCAACCCGACGATGCCCTGGGCCACTATCTGCGCGTAATCGACCTGGTTCCCAAGGCGCCCCGGCCGTGGCTGCTGGCCGCGCGGGTCAGCCGGTTTCTGGGCCGGCCGGCGCAGGCGGCGGTTCAGGTCCGGGCGGGGCTGGCCGTCGCCCCCGACGATCCGGCACTTCATGCCGAACTTGCAACGATCCTGCTCGAAGCCGGCCGGCTTGCGGAAGCCCATGCCGAGGTATCGCAGGCACTCCACCTCGACGATGGGGTCATGGCCTTCTGGCAGCTCGCCGCCAGGATTTGTTTCAAGCTCCGGCACTGGGCCGAGGCGGTCGGCTGCCTCGAGCGCTTCGCCGCGCTGTCGCCGAACGGGGAGGGCTTCATCGCCCCGTTCCTGGCGGCCGCCCGCCAGGCGGCGGCAATCAACTGTTCGTGAGCACCAGCGAGGGCTTGGTACCCTCGATCAGCTTGACCGGTTCGGCGCTCGCCGATGGGCGACGCTTGAGATTACCCTCGACGCGGGCGCCGGCTTCGACGCCTAGGCTGTCGTGCAGGATGTCGCCGGTGATGTTGGCAGATGCCGCCAATTCGACAGTGGCGGCGATGATGCGACCCTCGACACGGCCGCGGACGTGGACGGTTTCGGCCCTTATCTCGCCGTTGACCACGCCGTCCTCGCCCAGGGTCAGGGTCCGGCAGGTAATGTCGCCGGTTACGGTGCCGTCGATCTGCAGGTCGCCCGTCGAATTGAGGTTGCCCTCGATCGTCAGGTTCTCGGCAAACAGGGACGGCGGCGTCGGGCGCTTATTTGTCGTCTTGGGTTTGTTGAACATGACGGCCAGCCTCGATGAATGGGATGGGATCACGCGGAACGTCGTCGAGCATCACTTCGTAATGAACATGCGGCCCGGTGGAGCGGCCCGAACTGCCGAGCTTGCCGACCACGTCGCCGGCTTCGAGCTTGTCGCCGACCTTTACCGAGATGCTGCGCAGGTGGGCATAGCGGGTCTCAATCCCGAAGGCATGGCGCACCCGCACGGCGCGGCCATAGGCGCCTTCCCAGCCGGCGTCGACCACTTCGCCCGGTGCCGTCACCTTGACCGGCGTGCCGATCGGGGCGGCAAAGTCGAGCCCGGCATGGAAGGCGGCGCGGCGCCTGAACGGGTCCATGCGCGTGCCAAAGCCGCTGCGCAACTCGTAGTGCGTCAGCGGGGTGGCCAGCGGAATGGCGGGGAGGGCGGCGCGCAGCGTGTCGAGGCGGACGATGCCGCTGGTCAGCAACAGCAGGCGGTCGCGGCTTTCCGGCTTTTCGACGGCGCTGCCGGGCGGCGGGGGCGCCTGGGCCAGTTCGACGAGCGGGCCGCCCTGGCCGGGACCGCCGGTGGGCACGATGCGGCTGAGGTCGAGGCCGGTGCTGCCCAACTGTCCTTCCAGCCTGGTCAGTTCCATGGCGGTCGCCGGGGTCAGGCGGTCGACCAAGGCACCCTGGACCGTCTCGAGGGCAACGATACGGTCACTCAGCGTGGTCGCCCGGCGCTCGGCCTGGGCCAGAAGGTCGCGGGTCGCGCCGGCGGTGCGTTCCATCGCGGCCAGGCGATCCTCGGCCACCTGCAGGCTCTCCAGCAGGCGCCGGCGTTCATCATAGGCGGCCGATAGTTCGAGGCTGAGCGCCGCGCTGTCGTCGGCCATCGCGGGGGCGGCGGCCGGCAGGGCGGGATTGGTGGGGCGGGCCTCGTCGCGGTCGTTCGCCCGCGCCGTCATCTGCTTTTCGAGGATGGTGCGGGCGGCCTCGGCGGCATCGCGCTGGGCGCGCAGGGCGGCGACTTCGCCGTTGAGCTGGGCCTGCCTGGCCAGGTCGGCCTGCAACTGCGCGATGGTCTCGTCACGGCCGTCGTCGGCCGGCCGCATGCTCAAGGTGGTGATGGTGGCGTGGCTGACCCAGCCGAAAGCCGCCAACCCGAGGGCCAGGGCGGAAACCTGGGCGCCACGCGACAGCCTGATCCAGCGCACGCCCCAGGCGTTGCGGATGGCAATCTCGCGGGGCGCGAACCAGGTTCGGCGCGAGGGCAAAGGGCGATGTTTGGCGTCGGGGGACATTGCGACGTCGGGACAGTCTCTGGGGAGGACAGACGCGACATTGGCGCCAGAATGGCACGATCTTGTCAACCGCTTAAGCCGCCGCACCCGTCCCCGATCATGGTGGCATCGCCCGATCAGGCCGCCTGGACGGCCGCCAAAACCGCGTCGACATGGCCGTTCACGCTGACTTTGCGCCAGATATTGGCGATCTTGCCCTTGGCGTCGATCAGATAGGTCGCCCGTTCGATGCCCATGTACTTTCGGCCATACATGCTCTTTTCGACCCAGACGCCATAGGCTTCGGTGACCTTGCCCTCCTCGTCGGCGGCCAGGGTGACCGACAGGGCGTGCTTCTTCACGAATTTGTCGTGGGCGGCGACGCTGTCGCGGGAGACTCCGATGACGACCGCGCCCGCCTGCTCGAAGGCGGCGATCTTTTCGGTAAAGCCGATCGCTTCCCTGGTACAGCCGGTGGTGTCGTCCTTGGGATAGAAATAGAGGACGACCTTCTTGCCTTTGAGGTCGCTCAGCTTGACCTTGCCGCCGCCGTTGGCCGGCAACGAGAAGGCGGGCGCGGCATCACCGGGCGATAGCGTCGTCATTCAGGCCTCCTGATGGTTCGAGCGCGCCGGTCCCGGCGCCGCTGCCTTGAACATAGGTGCTGGCAGGATCGCCGACCAGGGTCGCAAACAGCGCTCGCACCGCCGGCTGGAGGCGGTCGAGCGTGGCCGTCAGGGCGGCGAAATCGGCAACGCCGGCTTGGCGCGCCAGCAGGGTCTTCAGCCTGTCCGATGCCTGGTCGGGGACGAACGGATCGCCGGCCGTCAGCCGCAACAGGGCCGAGAGGCCGGCGGCCAGGCGCAGCGCCTCGTCCAGCAGGCCGGCCTGCGCGGCATCGAGCCGGCCCTGCGCCAGGAGGCGCGCGATCATCGCGGCGGTTTCGGTCGGCAGCGGCGCCGGCTGCTTGGCGCTGGTCACCAGCATCAGGCTCTGCACGATGAACTCGATATCGACGAGGCCGCCGGGGCAGAGCTTCAAGTCCCAGCGATCGCGGGCCGGGCGGTCCTTGTCCATGCGCCCGCGCATCGCCGCGATGTCGCCCCGCACCCGGGCGGCGTCGCGCGGCAGGCGCTTGATTCGGTCGAGCAGGGCGGCGGCCTGGTCGGCGAAAGCCGCCCCGTCAGCGCCGACGACGCGCGCCCGGGTCAGGGCCAGATGCTCCCAGGTCCAGGCCTCGCCCTGGTAGTAGTCGCCGAACCCCTTCAGGGTCGAGACCAGCGGCCCCTTGCTGCCGGCAGGGCGCAGGGCCATGTCGACCTCATAGAGGCTGCCTTCGGCGGTGAGCGCCGACATGGCGGCGATCAGGCGCTGACCCAGCCGCGTGTAGTAGAGGCCGGGGGTGAGCGGTTTGGCGCCGTCCGAGCCCACGGTGCCGTCCGGCACCGAAAAGATGAACACCAGGTCGAGGTCGGAGGTGACGGTCAGTTCCCGGCCGCCCAGCTTGCCAAAGCCCAGCACGGCGAAACCGCCGCCGGGGATGCGGCCGTGCGCGGCCTGAAAGGCCTGCGACACCGTCGCCAGCAACCGCTCGATCACGCTATCGGCAATCAGGGTCAGGGCTTGGCCTGCGGCGGCGTGGTCGATCAGGCCGCGCAGCAACTGGATGCCTACGGCAAAGCGCCGGTCGGCGGTCCAGCGGCGCACCGAATCGAGGACATCCTGATAATCGGTCACATCGCATAGCGCGGTATCCAGCTCGCGCCGCAACGGCTCGGGCCTGGTGATCGGGCGCAGCGCCTCGCCGCCCACCACGCTGTCGAGCAGGCCGGGCCGGCGGCTCAGCGTCTCGGCCAGCAGGGGCGCGCTGCCCATGATCTCGGCCAGCAGGTCGAGCAGGGCGCGGTTGGCATCGAGCAGCGAGAACAACTGCACCCCGGCCGGCAGGCGCGACAGGAACTGGTCCAGGCGGACCAGGGCGCTGTCGGGTTCGCCGGTCCGCGCCAGCGCTGCCATCAGCACCGGGGCGATGCCCTCGACCAGGACGCGGGCCCGTTCGTGGCGGAAGCAGCGATAGCGGCCGATCCGCCAGCCGGTGACGATCAAGGCGGCCTTGCCCGGTTCCTTGAACCCGGCCGCGGCCAGGCGTTCGGCCATGGCCGCCTCGTCCCGCGGCAGGCCAGGCGGGCGATCGGTGGGGTCGGCCGTGTCATCGGCGGCGAACAGGGCGGTGAAACGGCGCTGGATCGCCGCCAGGTGGCCCAGCAGGTCGGCGCGGAAGACGGTCGCATCGCCGTAACCCATGAAGCGCCCGATCTGGGCGACCGCTTCAGGCGCCTCGGGCAGCCGGTGCGTCTGTGCGTCCTCGACCATCTGCAGGCGATGTTCGAGGTGGCGCAGGAAGCAGTAGCCGGCGATGAGGGTGTCATGGTCGGCCGGCGGCAGGCGCCCGATCGCGGCCAGGTGGTCGAGCATGGCCAGGGTCGCCGGCTGGCGCAGGGCGGGGTCACGGCCGCCCGAGATCAACTGCTGGATCTGGACGAAGAATTCGACCTCGCGAATGCCGCCCGGCCCCAGTTTCACGTCATGGCCTTCGACGCCGATGTCGCCATGGCCGTGGTGATCGCGGATTTTCTCCTTCATGCGCTGGATGTCGCGCACCGCGGCGAAATCGAGGTGCTTGCGCCACACGAAGGGCCGGATGCGCTGCAGGAAATCGTGGCCCGCCTCGATGTCGCCGGCCAGGGGCAGGGCCTTGATCATCGCCGCCCGTTCCCAGTTCTGGCCCAGGCTCTGGTAGTAGTTTTCGGCGATGTCGGTCGACAGCGCGATCGGCATGGCACCCGGATCGGGGCGCAGCCGCAGGTCGACGCGGAAGACATAGCCGTCGGCGGTGCGCTCCTGGATGATCTTGACCAGGGTCTTGGTCAGACGGACGAAGAGCTCGGACGGCGTGCGCTTGCCGGTCGCCCGGATGACATCGTCGTCATAGAAGACGATCAGGTCGATATCGCTGGAATAGTTGAGCTCGCCCGCGCCGAGCTTGCCCATGGCCAGCACGATGAGGCCGCAGCGGCTTTCCGGATCGGCCGCATCGGCCAGGGTCAACTCGCCCTTGGCCGCCGCCTCGCGCAGGACATGGGCCGTCGCCGCCCGCAGGGCGAGGCCGGCGAAATGGCTGAGCGCCCGGGTGGTCTGCAACAGGGGCCAGCCCGCGGTGAGGTCGCCCACCGCGGTCGCCAGGGCCACCTGCGCCTTGGCCTGGCGCAGCCGCCGCATCAGCGCATCGAGGGCCAGGCCGGCGGTCGCCGCGGGGGTCAGGCTGGGCCACAGCGCGTCGAGGAAGGCTGCGGGGCCCTGGGCAACGATCTGCGCAAGCGCCGCGGGGTCGCGCTGCGCCAGGGTCGACAGATAGGGGCTGTAGGCCGCGAAGATGGCCAGGACTGCCAGGATGTCGCCCTGCTCGCCCGCCGGCGCCGCCCCGCCCCGGGCGGCGTCGAAGCCTTCGATCACGCGCCGGACATCGGGATGGGCTTGGGCGGGCGGGCAGGGGGCTTTGCTGGGCAGGCCAAGGTTTACGCTGGTCAAGTTTTCTCGAGCCTGTTGGGGAACCTGAATTTTGTAGGTTTACCTTGACCGGGCAGATGGTCTGGTCAAGGTAAACCTGCTAGGGAGCGGTGACGCGCTGCGGCGCCACGCTGTCGTCGTCAATCAGCCGGGGTCGCGGAACAACAGGCGGTTTCTGGACGAGGTTTTCTCGAAAGTGGTACGGCGCGCTTCTCGGTTCACAGCCCATCTGTTCGGTGGTGCGCTCGCCGCGGTGATCATCGTGGTGCTGGCGATCGGCATCCGTTTGTCCATGGGGCCTATCTCCCTGGGCTTCCTGACCTCGATGATCGAGGACAGTTTCGCGGCCAATCCCGACGGCCTGAAGCTCACCGTTGCCGACACTGTCCTGACCTGGAGCGGGATCAACCACGACGTCACCTTGCAGATCGTCGGGCTCGAATTGCGCGACCGGGACCAGCGGCTGATGGCCAAGCTGCCCAGCGCCGATATCGACCTGTCGGTCAAGGCGCTGTTGACCGGCACCCTGGCGCCGACAGCGGTTGCCCTGGTGGCGCCCGAGATCTCCATTCGCCGTGCCGCCGACGGCACGGTCGAACTGGGCCTGGGCGGGGCGGTCGCGGCCGAAAACCGGCCCGACGACGGCCGCTCGCCGGTCAGCGAGCTCATCGCCCTGCTGCGGCGGGGGCCCGGCAACAGCGAATCCCTGCGGCACCTCGCAACCTTGTCGGTCGTGCGGGCTCACCTGCTGATCGAGGACGAGGTCACGCTGAAATCATGGATCGCGTCCGATGCCAGTTTCGAGCTGATGCGCGGCCTGGATGGCGCGGTCGCGCTGCGTGCCGACGTCGCCCTGTCCAGCGGCGGCGAGCAGGTCAGCCTGCACATTGCCGGCGCGGTGCCGGCCCAGGCGACTCAGGATGTGACCCTGGCGCTGAATTTCGCCGGCCTGGTGCCGGCGCTGTTCGATTCCGGCGGCGAGATCATCGGCCCGGCGGGCGGCATCGTCATGCCCCTGAGCGGTCAGGTCGCCCTGGCCGTCGACAACCGGGGCGAGCCCAGGACCCTGTCGTTCGACGTGCGTGGCGGTGCCGGCGGCATCAACCTGCCCGAGCTGTTTCCCGAGGGGCTGACCCTCGACAGCATCGGCCTCAAAGGCTCTTTCGACATGACCGCCAGTGTCCTGCGCTTTGATGCGCTACAGGCGCGCCGCGGCGAATTCTCTGTCGATGCCGCCGGTACGATCACCATCGCGCAGGCCGGCCTGGGGCTGGACCTGACGATCAGGATGCCCAAGGCCCCCATCGACGAGCTGGGTGCCCTGTGGCCGGTGAAACTGTCGGTGAACGGGCGGCGCTGGGTGATGCAGAACATCCGCGGCGGCCATATCACCAATGGCGTGTTCCGCTTGAAGGCGCCGCCCGGCGCCCTGGACCGGAGCGAACCGCCCGGCGACATTTTCGCGGGCGACTTCGATCTTGCCGATACCTCGGTCAACTACCTGAACGGCCTGCCGCCGGTCGCCCACATCGAGGGCAAGGCGCACATGACCGTCGATGCGATCGATGTGGCCTTCGAGGCGGGCAAGGTCGACATGGGCGCCTCGGGTATCGTGACGCTGGAGGGCGGCACGGCACGGGTTACCGATTTCAACAAGCAGGACCAGACCGGCGACATCAGCTTCACCGCCAGCGGCCCGGCCCGCGCGGCGCTGGCGCTGGTCGACCGGCCGCCGCTCGGCTATGCCGGCAAGATGGGCATCGATCCGTCGCGGGTCAGCGGCAACCAGGCGACCAAGGCGCGGTTCGTCCTGCCCCTGGTGGCCGACCTCGACCTCGACAACCTCAATTTCACGACCTCGAGCCACCTGACGAACCTGGGCATCGACAAGGTGGTGGGGCCGCTGTCGATGACGGCCGGCGATATCACCATCAGCGTCGACCAGACCAAGGCGGTCGGCGAGGGCAAGGCCATGCTGGGGCCGACCGCGGTGGCGCTGTCCTGGAGCGAGAGCTTCACGGTGGCCCCCGGCGGGGTGACGACGCGGCTTTCCGCCTCGGGCCTGGTGGACGAGAAACTGCGCGAGCAACTGGGCATGCCGGCCGACCGGCACCTGACCGGCCCGCTCGATACCACGGTCACGCTGGAAGGGCGGGGGCAGAGCATCGGCGCGATCACCGTGGCCATGAAGCTGGATCAGGCGGCGATCGACGTGCCGGAACTGGGCTGGTCCAAGAAGGCGGCCGTGCCGGGCACGCTGTCGTTCCGCGTCCAGATGGCGGCGCAGCGCTACAAGATCGATGCCCTGCAATTCAAGGCGCCCGCACTCGATATTGCCGGCGGCACCGGCGAGTTGACGCGCGATGGCGCCCTGCTGCGCCTTGCCGTGAACCGGGCGCGATTCGGGCGGACGGACCTCAGCTTCGATATCTCGCGCCCGGCAGCGGACCAGCGCTTCCAGGCCAAGCTGCGCGGTGCGGTGCTCGACCTGTCGGAATATCTGGCGCGGGCGGCACCCGAGCGCCTGCCTGAAGCCGACCGCCCCGATCCGGCCAAGCCCGACAGCCTGCCGGACTTCGATTTCGACATCGCGATCGATCGCATCCTGCTCGACGATGCGGCTTCGCTGTCGGCCTTCAAGTCCAACGGCAGTCATTTCGGCGGGCTTTGGCGTTCGGCCGTGGCCCACGGGACGCTCGGCGCCAATGCGACGTTCAACCTGACCCTGGCGCCCGCCGCCGGTTACCGCGAGTTCCGCATCACCTCGGGCGAGGCCGGCACCTGGACGCGGCTGCTGGGCATCTACAGCGATATCGAGGGCGGCTCGCTGAGCCTGGTCGCCCGGATCGACGATACCAAGCCCAACCGGCCGCTGACCGCCGATCTCGATATCCGCGATTTCAAGCTGGTGCGCACGCCCACCCTGGCACGGATACTCACCCTGGCCTCGCTGACCGGCATCGCCGAAGCGGTGGGCGGCGAGGGCATCAGCTTCGAGGCGCTGAAGGCGAGGGTGCACATGGAAAGTGACGTCATGCGCATCGAGAAGGCCCGCGCCTATGGCACCTCCATCGGCATGACCCTGGCCGGCACCTATGACACCTGGGGTCGCTCGATCAGCGTCGGCGGCACCATCGTGCCGTCCTACGGCCTCAACCGCTTCCTGGGCGCCATCCCGCTGGTGGGCGATATCCTGACGGGCGGCGAGGGCGGCGGCCTGTTCGCCTTCAACTACAGCGTGGTCGGCGCGATCGAAAACCCGGACGTGAACGTCAACGCCCTCTCGGCCCTGGCGCCCGGCATCCTGCGCGACATCGTCTCGGCGGTCGACGGCAGCAATTCGGCCGCCGACGCCGCGGCCCCGCCGATCATCGAGGTCCCGCAAAAGCGCCAGGCCCCACCGCCGGCGAAGTAAGGGTGCCTCGGGGCGACGCCGTGCGTCCTTCGAGACGGGCGCTTCGCGCCCTCCTCAGGATGAGGCAAGTCTTTATACCAAAAAGATTTTCCTCATCCTGAGGAGCCGCCGAAGGTGGCGTCTCGAAGGACGCACCGCGTTGCCGTGAGATCATTCGTTCGTCGACGGCGCCTCGCCGTCCAGAAACGCCTGGCCGCGTGGCGACAGCCGGTAGCCGACGGCATGGGCGGTGATCAGGCCCAGGTCTTTCAGCTTGCGCACCCGGCGCTTGAAGTCGTCCTTCTCCATCCCGACCCGGGCCGCCAGCGTGATCGCGGCCACTTCCGGCTGCGCGCCGATCAGGGCGAGACAGGCCCTGGTCCATGGCTCGCCGCCGCCGGCCCGGTCGTGGCGATCCAGGCGCCGGCGCAGGGCGTGACGCTCGTCGTCGCTGATCTCGCCGGCCTGGGCCAGGGCATGGCGCGGGTCCGGACCCGCGAGGTGCAGGTGGACGCGGTAGAGCGGCAGGGGGCCGTCGCCCAGCGACCCGAGCAGGGCCTGAAGGCTGACATAGCCGGCTTGCCGGGCTTCTTCCTCGGTGACGGCGGACGGTTCGACAATGTCGACCGACTCGATGGCGAGGGTGCCGATGGCGCTTTTCATCGTTCTGCCCGCGCTCACCGACGGGCGTTGCCAGCGCCGGAACACCAGGCTGATCCGGCCGCCGGCGATGGCATCGAGGATTTTTTGTTTCAGCAGCATGTCCAATACTCGTGTCCCAGGCGTTGACCGCGGGGCCATTCGTCCGGACTATAGTCGCGGCTGCGGGACGGGGTGTTGCTTTTCGTGGGTTTACGTCGGGAGCGGCCGATGGCGCGGGTTGATATCGATACTGTTGCAAACGCCGTCGCCGGCCTTTACGAGGCGGCCTACGACCCGTCGGCATGGCCGGCAACGATCGAGGCGCTGTGCGGCCTGTTTGGCGGCTCGAAGGCCTGCCTGTGCCGGCAGGGGCCGAATCTCCAGGCCTCGGACGTGATCAGCACCGCGGCGGATCCGGCCTATGCGATCAGTTTCATCGATGAATATGCCTATCAGCCCAATCCGCTGATGAACGTCTTCGAGACCGTGCCCGTGGGGCTGGTCTACAGCGATCACGCGATGGTGGGCCGTGAGACCCTGCGACGGTCCAAGTTCTGGACCGAATGGATGGCGCCCCAGGACATGTACGGCGGCCTGGCGGTCAAGCTGCTGCGCTCGGGCGCCTCGTCGTGGTTCTTCGATGTTCAGCGCGGCCGCAACCAGGAGAGTTTCGACCGGCGCGATGCCGATCTGCTCGAGCGGATCCTGCCCCATCTCCAGCGGGCCGCGGAAATAAGCTGGAAATCCAGGACCAGCAAGCTGCTGGCCTCGGCCTTCGCGCAACTGCCGTTCGCGGTGATCCTGGTCGACGGCCACCAGCAGATTGCCGGCATGAACGAGGCCGCCGATGCCGTCCTCGCCCGGGGCGACCTCAGCGCCCGCAACGGCCGCTTAGGGACCCGCGACCTGGCGACGACCAGGGCGCTGCACCAGCTTGTCATTGCTGCCAGCAAGAGCGCGGACGGGGTGCCGGGGGTGGGCGGCGAACTGCTGATCGCCGGCGCCGCCGGGCGCTCGCCGCTGGCCCTCTCGGTTGCGCCCTTGCGCGACGTGCAGGCCGAAGGCCTGCCGATGGGGGGACTCGCCGCGGTCTTCATCCGCGAACTGGGCCACCGCGACCGGCCCGATTTCGGCCCCAGGCTTCAGGCCCTGTTCGGCCTGACCCGCAAGGAAGCCGAAGTCGCCACGGCGCTGGTGGCCGGCTGCTCGCTGAAGGAAGCGGCTGCGGGCAGTGGTATCGGCATCACCACCGCCCGCACCCACATCGCCAGCATGCTGCGCAAGACCCACACCGCCGGCCAGGTCCAGCTCGTGGCCCTGCTCACCCGGGCCATGAGCTAGCGGCTTTCGCTGTTGAAATACCCACCCCGATCGTCATCCCGGCGAAGGCCGGGATCCATTGGCGTGACGCGCGGGATCTTCGTCACTGCGTGCCAATCGCGATCCCGATTTCCCTCGGCATGGATCCCGGCCTTCGCCGGGATAACGAGATGGAAAGGACGGGCGGACAAGCTTGGTTGAAGCCGGCGGGCGTCGGGGCTAGTCTCCGCCGCGGCTTGTCAGGCTCAAGGATCTCGTGTTGCGCTATGTTTCCACCCGCGGGGCGGCTCCCGTGCTCGACTTCGAAGGGGCGCTGCTGGCGGGGCTGGCCCGTGACGGCGGGCTTTACGTGCCGGAATCCTGGCCCGAAATCGGCCATCGGCTGACCTTCTGGCGCGGCCTGTCCTATCAGTCCCTGGCCTTCGAGATGCTGGCCCCCTTCGTGGGCGAGGCGCTGCCGGCCCCGGCCCTGGGCGACCTGATCGATGGCGCCTACGGCAGTTTCGGCCACAAGGCGGTGTGCCCGCTGGTCCAGCTCGGCCCGAACGATTTCCTGATGGAGCTGTTCCACGGGCCGACCCTGGCCTTCAAGGACGTGGCGATGCAGCTCCTGGGCCGGCTGTTCAACACCATCCTGACCCGGCGGGGCGAGAGCGTGACGGTCCTGGGCGCGACCTCGGGCGATACCGGTTCGGCCGCGATCGAGGCCTTGAAGGGCCTGCCGGCGGTGACCGTGGTCATGCTGCACCCCAAGGGCCGGGTGTCCGAAGTCCAGCGCCGCCAGATGACCACAGTGATGGATGGCAACATCCATAACGTCGCCGTCGAGGGCACCTTCGACGATTGCCAGGCCCTGGTGAAGACCCTGTTCAACCGCCTGGAATTCCGTGACAAGGCCCGGCTTTCGGCGGTGAATTCGATCAACTGGGCCCGCATCGTCGCCCAGACGGTCTATTACGTTTATGCGAGCCTCGCCCTGGGCGGCCCCGACCGGCCTATTTCGTTCGCCGTGCCCACGGGCAATTTCGGCGATGTCTATGCGGGCTACGCCGCGGCCAAGATGGGCCTGCCGGTCGAGAAGCTGGTCGTCGCCACCAATCGCAACGACATCCTGGCCCGGGCGCTCAACACCGGCGACTATTCGACCGGCACGGTGCAGCCGACCATCAGCCCGTCCATGGATATCCAGGTGGCGAGCAACTTCGAACGCCTGCTGTTCGATCTCCACGGCCGCGACGGCACCGCCGTCGCCCGGGCCATGGACGGTTTCCAGGCGACGGGCAGGCTGACCATCGCACCCGATGCGCTCGATCAGGCGCGACGCCTGTTCAGGGCGGTCAAGGTCGACGAGGAGACGACGCGCGAGACGATCGGGCGGACCAAGGCCGAAACCGGGCTGATCGTCGATCCCCATACCGCGGTCGCCCTGGCGGGGGCGGCGCAGGCGCGGGGCGACATCGGCGTGCCCATGGTGACCCTGGCGACCGCCCATCCGGCCAAGTTCCCGACCGCGGTCGAGGCGGCGACGGGGGTGCTTCCCGCGCTGCCGCCCCGCATGGCCGACCTCTATCAACGCGATGAGAGATATGCTGTGCTGCCCAATGACGCCGACGCCCTGCAATCCCATATATCGGGCATCATCGGTTGAGGCGGATTTGGAACAGGCATGAAGGTCGAAACTAGTCTTCTGGATAATGGTCTTGCGGTCCTGACGGTGCCGATGCCGGAACTCGGCTCGGCGGCGTTGGGGGTTTGGGTCGATGTCGGCGCGCGCCACGAGACGGCGGCGCTGAACGGCGTCAGCCACATGCTGGAGCACATGGCCTTCAAGGGCACGGCCCGGCGCAGCGCCCGCCAGATCGCCGAGGAGATCGAGGCGGTGGGCGGGCACCTGAATGCCTTCACCAGCCGCGAGCAGACGGCCTATTATGCCCGCGTCCTGAAGGACGACGTGCCCCTGGCCGCCGATATCCTGGCCGACATCCTGACCCAGTCCGCCTTCCACCCCGACGAGCTGGAGCGCGAGCGCCAGGTCATCATCCAGGAGATCGGCCAAGCCCAGGACACGCCCGACGACCTGATCTTCGACATGCTGCAGGAGGCGACCTATATCGACCAGCCGATGGGCCGGCCGATCCTGGGCAGCGCCGACAATGTCGCGCGCCTGACCCGCGACGAGATTTCCGGCTACATGGCCGATCACTACCGGGCGCCGGCGATGGCCGTGGTCGCGGCCGGCGCGATCGATCACGAGCAGGTCTACCGCCTGGCGCAGGACTATTTCGCAAAGCTCGGCCCGCGCGGCAACGGCCGGGCGGAAGCGGCGCGTTTCACCGCCGGCGACCGCCGCGACGACCAGGATCTCGAGCAGGTCCACCTGGCCATGGCCTTCGACAGCGTGGGTTATGACCACCCCGATTACTATGCCGCCCAGGTCTATGCCACCGTCCTGGGCGGGGGCATGTCGTCGCGCCTGTTCCAGGAAATCCGCGAGGTCAGGGGCCTGGCCTATTCCGTCTTCGCCTATGCAAGCCCCAATGCCGACGGCGGCACCATCGGGCTTTATGCCGGCACCAGCGAGCGCGACGCCGGCGACCTTGTGCCGGTGATCGCCCAGGAAATGGCCAAGCTGGTGGTCGACGCCACCGAGGAGGAAGTCGCGCGGGCCCGGGCGCAGCTTCGTGCCGGCTTCCTGATGGGGCTGGAGAGCCCGTCGTCGGTGATCGAAACCTTGGGCCGGCAATGGTTGATCCACGGCCGCAGCCTGCCGACCGAGGAAGTCCTCGCCGGCCTTGCCAGGGTCGATGCGGCCGCGGTGCGCCGCTTCGCCGAGGCGACCATGCGCAGCCGCCCGGCCGTGGCCGCCCTCGGCCCCCATGGCGCGATCGAATCGCCGGCGCGCATCGCCGCCCGTTTCGGCTGACGGGCGGGGACGGGGGAGAGGGCGACAATCGTGACCCTGATCCGCTCCCTGCGTCTCGACCCTATGCCGGTGGTGGTAACCGCCCGGGTGGAAATGCGCCCGCCGACCATGGGCGATTTCGAGGATTGGGCCGCGCTGCGCGCCGACAGCCGCGATTTTCTCACCCCCTGGGAGCCGATCTGGCCCGCGGACGATCTCACCCGCTCGGCCTATCGCCAGCGGCTGCGCCGCTATGGCCGCGAGGTGCGCGAGGATATCGGCTATACTTTCTTCCTGTTCGGCCGGGGCGACGGCGGCTTGCTGGGCGGCATCTCGTTGACCAACGTCCGGCGCGGGGTAACCCAGAGCTGCTCGCTGGGCTATTGGATGGGGCGGCGCCATGCCGGCCGCGGGCTGATGTCCGAGGCGGTGAAAGGCGTCGTCGTTCACGTCTTCGAAACCATGCGCCTGCATCGTATCGAGGCGGCGTGCCTGCCCAGCAACGAAGCCTCCAAACATGTCCTGCACAAGGTTGGTTTCAGTGACGAGGGCCTGGCCCGCCAGTACCTGCGTATCAACGGCCAATGGCGGGATCATCTGCTGTTCGCCATGCTCGCGACCGATCCGCGACCATAACGGCAGCGGTTACGTCATTCGCTGGAGAGGCTTTTGAGCACGCAATCGAAGCATCACCCGTCCGACGGGGTGTGGTCCCTGGGGGCCACCCTGCGCCGGCTGCTGGGCTGGTCGTTCGCCGGGCTGCTCGGCCTGCTCGCCGGCTCGGTGCTGGTCTTCGCCGCGGTGATCTACGGCTTTGCCGGCCTGGGCTTCGTGGTCCTGCTGCTGATCGCCGCGGTCGGCGCCCTGGCGGGACTGATCCTGGCCTGGTGGCCGACCCGGCGCCCCGTCGACCGCCGGATGCTGCGGCTGCCGCTGGCGCTGCTGGCTGCCTTGCTGGCGGTCTGGGCGATGCACCTGGCGCCGCTGGGCGAAGTCCTGGCGCAGCGCGCCGCCCTGGCGGCATGGGGCAGCGACAGCCCGCGTGTCCGCCTGCAGGCGCTTGGCCCCCGCAACGAGTATGCGGCATTCTTCATCTTCGCCCTGGAGCGGTCGGCGCAGACCAAGGCGCAGGTCAAGACGCTGTTGCAGCCGGCGCAGAACCTGGGGATCGACTGGCGCTTTACGGCCGATCCCGCCGATCCCGACGCCCTGGCCCGGCTGCGCAGCCAGTTGATCGATCTCGACGTGGCGCTCAGCGCCGTGCCCGACAAGCTGCCGGGCCTCTATCTTGCCGAAACCCAGGCGATTGCCACGCGCGCTGTCGAATTGAAGCTGTCGGCCTCCTTCGGGCAGACGATGGCCGCCACCCTGGTCGCCCGGCAGCGCGACTATACCGCGGTCTATGTCGCTTTCGCCCAGTTGATGCGCCGCGCGGCCGAGCAGTTGCGCGCGGTGGTCGACGCTGTTGCTACGGCCAAGGTTACACGCGGCGCGGACGGCCAGCTCGTCTACGGCGACGAGGCGACCAGGGCGAAGGTCGAGCCGCTGATCGCGGCACTCGATCAGACCCGCACGCAGATTGCCAAGCTGGTCGACAAGGCCAGGGAGGTCGAGCAGTACTACCGCTGGTAACCGGCTACAGCACCGGGGCCGGCGGCTCGGTCAGTTTCCGGCGGATGGCCGCCAGCGGCGCCTGGTCGTCGAAGATTACCTCGTTGTCCTTCAGCGCGACCCCCAGCCGGGCGAACAGGGTGTCGAGGTCCGGCGCGACCGGGCTGTCCTTCATCTGGGCATAGAGTGTCGCCAGAACATCGGTGCCGGTCGCGGCATCGCCGACGCTGACCAGCTTTTCCATCGGCCAGTAGGTGCCGTTGCCGCCGCTTTCGCGGTTGATCGCCCGCAGCGCATCCTGAAGGCCCAGGCGATTGCCCGTGCGCTCGCGGATGGCGATATCGGCCAGCAGGTAGAAGGTGGCGCCGCCCCAATAGGTGCGGCCCCAGGCGTCGGTGTGGTTCAGGCCCTGGTCCGTGCTGTCGGGCTGGCCTTTGGGCATGCCGGTCAGGGAGTCGCGCCAGACGCTGGCCGGATCGAGTTGCCCGGCCTGGGCGCGGGCGATCGGCTCGACGTAGACGGCGCTGCCTTCCATGGCCCAGCGGCGCTCGTCGCCCAGGAAGGGCAGGGCCAGGTGGGTCATTTCGTGGACCAGCACCCAGTCGCGGCGGAATGCCTCGAGCCCGGCCTGGCGGCCGACCCCGACCCGGATCGCCGCGCCGTTGTAGCCATAGGTGACGCCGCCCTGGCCCACCCGCGCATCATCTTCGGCCACGATCAGGATGCCGACATGGGCCACCGGAAACCTACCGAAATAGGTGGTGACGGCGACGGCGCTGGTCTTCACCCAGTCCATCACCGGGCCGCGATCGAGGCCCTCGGCGCCGTCGGCGAAGACGACATCGATCGTGCCGCCACCGATGGAAAGGGTCTCCTTCGCCTGCACGGCCAATGCCGCGTAGATGACGTCGGGGTCGCGGTAGGCGGCGGCCGTCGTGGCGGTGGCCGGCGCGGTCAAGGCGATCAGCGCCAAGGCGGTGACGGCGGCAAGTCGCTCCAGCATCGGCCGTCCCCCTGCATCAGGCGCGGCCCGCGGCACCCGACAGTTGCGCGACGTCGAAGCCCAGCTTGGCGATGGCCCGGCCCCATTTGCTGTCGAGATCGGGCGAGAAGATCAGGTCCTGGTCGGCATCGACGTGAAGCCAGCCGTTGGCCTGGATCTCGGCGTCGAGCTGCCCCGGCCCCCAGCCGGCATAGCCCAGGGCGAACAGGCAGCGGCGGGGCCCGGCCCCGCTGGCGATGGCGCGCAGGATGTCGACCGTCGCGGTCAGGGCCACATGATCGCCCACTTCCATGGTGGTGGACTGGGCATAATCGTCGGAATGCAGAACGAAGCCGCGCCCGGTCTCCACCGGGCCGCCGGCATGGACCCGGATGTGTTCGGTGGTCGCGCCGGATTCGATGCCCAACTGGCCGAGCAGTTCGGGAAAGGTGATGTGGTCGGCCCGCTTGTTGAGGACCAGGCCCATCGAGCCTTCCGACGAATGGGCGCACATGTAGATCACCGTCCGCGCAAAGCGGGGATCGCCCATGGTCGGCATGGCAACCAGGAGCTTGCCTTCCAGCGAGCTGTCGGCGTTGTCGCCGCCGGCCGGCGAGGGGTGAGGACGCGTCGTCATGCTCTTAAGATTGGTCCTGCCGGCTCGACTGGGCAAGAGGGCAGGCACAGGGATCGGCGTGACAAAAAAAACCCCCGCGCCACGGATGGGGCGGGGGGAAGTTTGTGCAGGGTTGGCTGCCTCGGGTGCGAGGCAGGGGGACCATCGCAGATCGCCGGGTCGCCGGCTGTGAGCACCGTCACAAGAAATCGCGAAAGCGATGCGCGGGAAAGATTGACCTTGGAGCGCCGTCTTGTAGGCTTCCGCCCCATGTCGACCGGTAACCAGCTTGCCAAGATTTCGCTTTTGAACGGCCTGACCGAGGCCGAGCTGACCGATCTCGCACGGGTGTCGCGCTGGCACCGCTTCGACGAGGGCGAGGTGGTCTTCGACCGCCAGAGCGATTGCCGCGGTGTCTACCTTGTCGTCGAAGGCGAAGTGGACGTCGTCAACTACTCCAATCAGGGGCGCGAGATCGCCTATGCCCGCGTGCGGGCCGGGGAATTCTTCGGCGAGCTCTCGGCCATCGACGGCGAGCCGCGCTCGGCCAATATCGTGGCCCAGACCCAATGCCGCATCGCTGAAGTGCCGCGGGAAACCTTCACCGAGATGCTGAAGAACCGCCCGCAGATCGCCTTCAACATCATCCAGAAGCTGGTCAAGATCATCCGCACCGCGGACGACCGGATCATGGACCTGGCGACCCTGGGCGCCCATCAGCGGGTGTGCATCGAATTGCTGCGCCTGGCCAAGGCCGATCCGGTGAAGCCCGGCTGCTGGATGGTCTATCCCCTGCCGACCCAGGCGGAAATCGCCGCCCTGGCCTCGACCACGCGCGAAACCGTCGCCCGGGTGATGAGCCAACTGGCCGAGGACGGCATGATTCGCAAGGTCCACAAGACCGTCTACATCGATTCGCGCGAGAAGCTCACCGAACTCGCCAACCGCCTGAACCCCCGCCGCGAGGACGCGCCGGCACGGTAGGGGGATTTCCCCCTGCCTTGCTGAAATACAGCAAATGCAGTAATCTTGTAATTGCTGTATTTGCTGAAGGATCAAAGCCGTGGCTACCTATTCGACGAGCGACCTTTCTCGCAAGTCCGGCGACATCATCGCCGATGCGCTACGCCATCCGGTGACCATCACCCAGCGCAACAAGCCCCGCCTTGTCCTGCTCAGCATCGAGGACTACCGCCGGTTGGTGAAGCGGGGCGACAGCCGCGTCGCGAGCAGGCTCGAGGACATGCCCGACGATCTGTTTGAGGAAGTAAAGCGCGCGGTCGATGCCTATGAGCGGGAGGGAGAGGATCGGTGAGCTTCGACGGCATCGTCGCGGCTTCAATCGTTCGATACCCTTATCTGTGGGCGAGAGAGGCCGCCCAAGGCGAGACCGAGGGGCGTAAGTTGCGCCCGGCCGCCGTCGTGATCCGCCTGCCTCGCGAAAATGGCGATCTGCTCCTGCTTCTTCCGATCACCAGCAAGGAACCGGATCGGTCACGGTTTGCGATCGAGATTCCACAGATCGAGAAGCGTCGAGCCGGCCTCGATGCCGATGTCCGCCTCTGGGTTGTCTTGGATGAGTACAATTTGGATATCGTCGGCCAATCCTATTACCTGGAACCGGAGCCGCCGCTTGGACACTTCAGCAAGGCCTTTTTCCTGCCGCTACTGAAGCAGTTCCTTGCACTGCGCACCAAAAGCCGAAGTGTCGATCGGGTGTAATCGGAAAGATCCCGACCCTTACCCGAGATACCGCGCCTCCAGGTGCGTGCTGAAGACCGCGATGCAAGGTGGCACACTAGATCGCCTGGATGACAGGCCGGCTAGGTCAGTCGGTATCCGATCACCCGAACAGAGTTTTCCATAACTTCAGTCTCCAAGCCGATCATTTTGCAGATCAATGCGATGTCGGAAAGGGAAATGGCATCGGGTGATTTCGCTGGTGTCAGGTCGCACCATTCAATCTTTTCATATTCTTCCAGTCGAAAATGGTAAAACCACTCACCATCCGATTTCCCGAAATGATCAAGCCCCAAATACTTTATTTGCCATATAGGGGCCTTTGAAGCCAGCCCGGCCATTTTCTGCTGGAGCTTGCGCCACTTCGTGTTGTTTGCGTAACTGGTTATATGGGCCATCCGCGGACCTATGCTTTGTTTGCTTTTCGGAATTTCAGATTCTCGCGGCGTCTCTGCCCAATGCCGCAACGATCCCTCAAGCCGCGCGCTGCCCATCGGACGAGCGAATCAGGACGTCAGCCGAAATGCCGAGCGACTCGTGCAGGCGGCGGATCATCTCGATCGATAGCCGTCGTTTACGGTTCAGTACCTCGGCGACGCGGGCCCTGGTCCCGATCAGGGGTTCCAAGTCCTTGCGGGTAAGGCCCTGCTGTTCCATCCGAAACTTTATCGCGTCGATCGGATCGGGCGGATCCATCGGAAAATGGGCTGCTTCGTAGGTTTCGACCAAGGTCGCAAGGATATCCAGACGATCGCCGTCAATGGTCCCCGCCTTTGCGCCCCAAAGGCTTGCCACTTCCTCCAGGGCGCGCTCGTAATCCGCCTCGCTGCGGATCGGCTTCAGTTCTGCCCGCATGTTGAACCTCCGTCGCCCAGCCGAGCGGACCGAGCTTACCCCAGATACCGCGCCTCCAGGTGCGTCTTGAACGCGGCCACGCCGAGCGGCATGCCGGTGGCCTGGGTCAGGATTTCGTCGGTGGTGCCGTTGGAGCCCTTCTCGTGGACATTGCGGCGCAGCCAGGCCAGCAGGGGCTTGAAGTCGCCCTGGCCGATCGAGGGCAGGATTGCCGGGTCGGCGGCCTTGGCGGCGGCGAAGAGCTGGGCCGCGGCCATGGCGCCCATGGTGTAGGTCGGGAAATAGCCGAAGCTGCCGCCCGGCCAATGGATGTCCTGCATGCAGCCGTCGGCATCGTCGGGCGGGCGCACGCCCAGCAATTCCTCCATGCCGTCGTTCCAGGCGCCGGGCAGGTCGGCGACCTTGAGGTCGCCGGCGATCATCGCCCGTTCCAGGCGGTAGCGCAGGATGACGTGGCTGGGATAGGTCACCTCGTCGGCATCGACCCGGATCAGGCCCGGCTGCACCCGGTGATAGACCAGGCGCAGGTTGGCGGCCGTGAAGGCCTCGCCGTCGCGGCCGAAGGCCTCGCGCACCAGGGGCGCCAGGAAATCGATGAATTCCAGGCTGCGGCAGGCCTGCATCTCGAACAGCAGGGATTGGCTCTCGTGCATGGCCATGCCGCGGGCGTTGCCCACCGGCTGGCCGCGCCATGACGACGGCAGGCCGCGCTCGTACTGGGCGTGGCCGGTCTCGTGGATCACGCCCATCAGCGAGCGGGTGAAGTCGCTCGTCGCATAACGCGTGGTGATACGCACATCATCGGGGACGCCGCCGGTGAAGGGGTGGTGGCTGACATCCAGGCGGCCGTGGGCCCGGTCGAACTGCAGCACGTCCAGGATCCGGTCGGCCAGGGCGCGCTGGGCCTCGACCGGGAAGGGGCCGGGCTGGGGCAGGGGCGCGCCCCGCGATGCCTGCCGTTCCAGGACCTGGCCGCGCAGCTCGGGCAGGAACGACTGTAATTCGCCAAACAGCACGTCGATCCGGGCCGCCCGGCCGCCCGGCTCGTATTCGTCGAGCAGGGCGTCATAGGGATCGAGATCGAAGCTGGCGGCCTTCGATGCCGCGACCTGGCGCACCAGATCGAGCAGGGATTGAAGTTTCGGCGCCAGGCTCTTGAAATCGTCGGCACCGCGCGCCGTGCGCCAGACCAGTTCGGTCTCGTGCGACTGGCGGGCGATGACCTCGACCAGCGCCTGGGGCACCGCCGTCGCATGGCGCCAGACGCGGCTCATCTCGTGCAGGTTCGCCTGTTGCCAGGGATCGAGCGGGACACTGCCCGCCGCCGCCAGCAGGTCGGCCATGTCGCCTGCCGTCAGCAGGTCGTGGGCGATGACCGACAGGGTGGCGATCTGCTCGCCCCGCGCCGCGGCCCCGCCCGGCGGCATGACCGCGGCGCTGTCCCAGTGCAGGACGGCCAGCGCGCCCTGGACATTGGCGATGCGGCGGAAACGGTCTTCCAGGTGGGCGTAGGCGTTGGTCGCGGTCATGGCGTTCTGGCCTTCTTCGCGTCGTCGGGCCGGAAATGAAACAGGAAATAGATGACCGCCATGCCGATTGCCAGAGCGTACCAGGTGATGGCGTATTGCAGGTGATCGTTGCGCAGGTTGATCACGCTCTGGCCGCCGACGGGCAGGCCGCCCGGGTTGGGTGTCGCATCCGCCTCGACGAACAGGGGCAGGGCGCCCTCGGCATGGGCCGTCTTGGCCATGGCGGCCAAGTCACCCCAGAACCAGATGTTCTTGTCGGGGGCGTTGTCGGGCACGAACCAGCCCTGGGGCCAGCCGGGCCGTGCCATGCCGGTAACCGTCACGGTGCCGGCGACCTGACCGTCCTGGCGGGTCTTGGGATCGGCCTTTTCCGTGGGCACCCAGCCGCGGTTCACCAGCACGGTGGTGCCGTCGCCACGCACCATCGGGACCACGATCAGATAGCCGAGCTTGGAGGCTTCGTCATAGGCGACGATATGGATCTCGTCCTCGAAGCGGAAGCTGCCGGTGACGCCGACCTTGCGGTAACGCCAGGCTTCCGGATCGTCGATCCTGGCCGGCAGTTCGACCGCCGGCAGGGCCTGGTTGGCGTGCAGGGCATCGATCAGGCCCTGCTTCCAGGCCAGGCGCTGGAGCTGCCAGGTGCCGAGGGCGACGAGCAGACCGACGATCAGCACGGTGAAGACGGTGGGCCACAGCGTCGGGCGAAAGCGCTTGGGCCCGGCCGGCCTGGTATCGGTACTGATCATGTAAGAACCCTCAAGGGCGCCTCTGCCGCCGGGGCGGCACAGGGCTACCAGCCGAGCTTGCGGTACTGCTGGTGGATCAGCGCCGTCTTGATCCGGCGCAGCATGTAAATGGAGAGGCCGAGGATCACCGGCAACCAGATCACCATCTGGAGCCAGATCGGCGGCTCGTAGTTCACTTCAAGCCAAAGGGCGCCGCCGGTGACGAAGGCGCCCAGGATCAGGATCACGAACACGGCCGGGCCGTCGCCCGTGTCGATCGCCGCAAAGTCGAGGCCGCAACTGTCGCACTTCTCGCGCAGGTTCAGGAGGCCCGTGAACAGGGCCCCCTGACCGCAGCGCGGACAACAGGCTTTTGCCACCTCAGTGGTGCGCGACGGTGGAGCCGGCACCCCAGACATAGATGCAGGCGAACAGGAACAGCCACACCACGTCGACGAAGTGCCAGTACCAGGCAGCCGCCTCGAAGCCGAAATGGCGTTCCGGGGTGAAGTGGTTGCGGGTGGCGCGGATCAGGCAGACGGCCAGGAACACCGTGCCGATGAAGACATGGAAGCCGTGGAACCCGGTCGCCATGAAGAAGGCGCCGGCATAGAAATTGGCGCCCGCCTCGTTGCCGCCGAAGGAGAAGGCGGCGTGGGCATATTCATAGGCCTGCACGCAGGAGAAGAACACGCCCAGGATCACGGTCAGCGTCAGGCCCTGGATCAGGCCCTTGCGGTCGCCTTCCAGCAGGGCATGGTGGGCCCAGGTGACGGTGGTGCCCGACAGCAGCAGGATCACGGTGTTCATGAAGGGCAGGTGCCAGGGGTCGAAGGTCTCGACGCCGTGGGGCGGCCAGACATGGCCCATGGCCTCGGTCGGGAACAGGGCGCCGGCGAAATAGGCCCAGAACCAGGCGACGAAGAACATCACTTCCGAGGCGATGAACAGGACCATGCCATAGCGCAGGCCCAGCTTCACCACGGGCTTGTGGTCGCCCTTATGCACCGACTCGTCGACCACATCGCGCCACCAGGCCAGCATGGTGTAGAGCACGCCCGCCAAGCCCAGCCAGAACAGCAGGGAATGGGTCGGGATGAAGGTCATGAACTGCTCGGGGTGCAACCAGCGCACACCGCCCAGGGCCATGATCATGGCCGAGAACGCGCCGATGATCGGCCAGGGGCTGGGGTTTACCAGGTGATAGTCGTGCTTGGGGGCGTCGATGCTTGCCATGGCTGTCGTTCCTCGAACGGAATACTCAGTCAATTCGTGACACTACGGGGTTCGGCCGCCGAGGATCTGGTCTCGTCGTCCTGGGCTCTGAAGAAGGTGTAGGAGAGGGTGATGGTCTTGACCTCGTCCATGTTGCGATCGGCCAACACGGCCGGGTCGACATAGAAGGTCACCGGCATGTCGACTTCCTGACCGGGCTGCAAGGTCTGCTCCTCGAAGCAGAAGCAGGCGATCTTGACGAAGTACTGGCCGGATTTGTCGGGTGTCACGTTGAAGGTGGCACGCCCGGTGACCGGCCGGTCGGTGTTGTTGACGGCCTTGTAGAAGACCAGCTTCTGCTCGCCGGGATGCACCGTGACCGAGCGCTGCTCGGGCCGGAAGGTCCAGGGCAGGTCGGACGCGGTGTTGGCATCGAATTCGACGATGAACACGCGGCTCGACACGGCGGCGGCGGCCGGGGCGTCCGCGGCATCGGCGCGCTGGGTCGTGCCGGCGTAACCGGTCACCTTGCAGAACAGGTCGTAGAGCGGCACCGAGGCGAAGCTCAGCCCCAGCATGCCGGCGACGGCCAGCGACAGCACCAGCGCGGTGCGGCCGTGGCGCGGCGGCTTGTATCCGGGCTGGCCGTTCATGGGTTGGAGACCTTGACCGCGGCGATCACGAAAAACAGCACGACCCAGGCGGCGAGCGCCAGCCCTAAGGCGATGTTGCGGCTGCGGCGGCGGCGGTGCATCTCGGAATAGGGCATGGCGGCGCTCCCCCGATCCGTCAGGCCAAGCCGGCCACGCGCTCGACCAGGAGCAGCGCGAACAGCAGGAACAGGTAGAGGATCGAAAAGGCGAACAGGCGCATCGCCGCCTTGTCGGTCCGCTGGACGAACAGGCGCACCGCCAGGCCGATGAAGGCAAGCCCGAGGGCGCCGGCGCAAATGCCGTAGAGCAGGCCGGCAAAGCCCATCAGGCTGGGCACCAGGCCCAGGGGCGCCAGCAGCAGGGCATAGGCCAGGATCTGGCGGCGGGTCGACTCGGGGCCGGCCACGTTGGGCATCATCGGCACGCCGACGGCACCGTATTCGCCGGCCTTGACCAGCGACAGGGCCCAGAAATGCGGCGGGGTCCAGAAGAAGATGATGGCGCACAGCACCATTGGCTCGATGGTGACATTGCCGGTCACGGCGGCCCAGCCGATCACCGGCGGCAGCGCGCCCGACAGGCCGCCGATGACGATGTTCTGCGGCGTGCGGCGCTTCAGGTACATCGTGTAGACGACGACATAGAAAAGAATGGTGAAGGCGAGCAGGGCGGCCGCCAGGACATTGACCACCAGGCCCATGAACACCACCGATATGGCCGACAGCACCAGGCCGAAGGCCAGGGCGTCCTGGGGTGCCACGCGGCCCATGGGGATGGGACGGGTCTTGGTGCGCGACATGCGGGCGTCGATGTCCGCGTCGTACCACATGTTCAAGGCGCCCGAGGCGCCGGCGCCGACCGCGATGCACAGCAGGGCGGTCAGGGCGAAGACGGGGTGCAGATGGCCGGGGGCGAGCACGAGGCCCACCAGCCCGGTGAACACCACGAGCGACATCACCCGCGGCTTGAGCAGTTGGATGAAGTCCGACGCGCTGGCGTCGAGACCCGCCTCGAAGGAGGCGGGCCCGACGTCGGTCGCGGCGCGGTCACGAGGATGAGTGACCAGGGTCAATGGCGTTACTCCAGGCCGATCAGTGGTGCTTGGCTGCGGTGATCACCGGCAGCTCGTTGAACTGGTGGAACGGCGGCGGCGAGGGCAGCGTCCATTCCAGCGTGTCGGCCCCTTCACCCCACGGATTGGCCGCGGCACGCTTACCGGCGACGAAGGCGTGGATGATGATGAACAGGAACAGGATCACGCCGGCGCCCGCGATGTACGAGCCGTAGGAGGCGATGCGGTTCCAGTCGGCGAAGGCATCCGGGTAGTCCGCGATACGGCGGGGCATGCCGGCGAGGCCGAGAAAGTGCATCGGGAAGAACAGCAGGTTCACGCCGATGAAGGTGATCCAGAAGTGCAGCTTGCCCAGGGTCTCGGAATACATCCGGCCCGACATCTTGGGGAACCAGTAGTAGAAGCCCGCGAAGATGGCGAACACGGCGCCCAGCGACAGCACGTAGTGGAAGTGCGCCACCACGTAGTAGGTGTTGTGCAGGGCGGTGTCGATGCCGGCATTGGCCAGCACCACGCCGGTCACCCCGCCGACCGTGAACAGGAAGATGAAGCCGATCGCCCAGATCATCGGCGTGGTGAAGCGGATGGAGCCGCCCCACATGGTCGCGATCCACGAGAAGATCTTGATGCCGGTGGGCACCGCGATGACCATGGTCGCCGCGGTGAAGTAGGCGCGGGTGTCGACGCCGATGCCGGTGGTGAACATGTGGTGTGCCCACACGACGAAGCCGACGACGCCGATCGCCACCATGGCATAGGCCATGCCCAGGTAGCCGAACACCGGCTTGCGGCTGAAGGTCGAGATGATGTGGCTGATGATGCCGAAGCCCGGCAGGATCAGGATGTACACCTCGGGGTGGCCGAAGAACCAGAACAGGTGCTGGAACAGGATCGGGTCGCCGCCGCCGGCCGGGTTGAAGAAGGCCGTGCCGAAGTTGCGGTCGGTCAGCAGCATGGTGATCGCGCCGGCCAGCACGGGCAGCGAGAGCAGCAGCAGGAACGCGGTGATCAGCACCGACCAGGCGAACAGCGGCATGCGGTGCAGGGTCATGCCCGGCGCGCGCATGTTGAAGATGGTGGTGATGAAGTTGATGGCGCCCAGGATCGACGAGGCGCCGGCCAGATGCAGCGACAGGATGCCGAGGTCCATGGCCGGGCCATCGTGCGAGACGACACCCGCGACGTTGGACGACAAGGGCGTATAGATCGTCCAGCCGGTGCCGACGCCATTGTCCGCACCGACGCCCGGCACGAAGACCGACAGCAGCAGCAGCGAGAAGGAGGGGATCAGCAGCCAGAACGAGATGTTGTTCATGCGCGGGAATGCCATGTCGGGCGCCCCGATCATCAGCGGCACGAACCAGTTGCCGAAGCCGCCGATCATGGCGGGCATGACCATGAAGAAGATCATGATCAGGCCGTGGCCGGTCACCAGCACGTTGAAGACGTGATGGTTTTCGAAATACTGGGTGCCGGGTTCCTGAAGCTCGAGGCGCATCAGGATCGACATGGCCCCGCCGATGATGCCGGCGACGATCGCGAAGATCAGGTAGAGGGTGCCGATGTCCTTGTGGTTGGTCGAGAACAGCCAGCGACGCAGGCCCGTGGGATGGCCGTGATCGTCGTGTCCGTGGCTGTCATGGTGACCATGAGCGGTGGTCGGGCTCGCCATGAGCGGAGGTCCTTCAGTTCGCGGGCGCGACGGCCGGGTGGGCCGAGGCAACGGTGGTGGCGGCAGTGTCCGCGGGAATGCCGGCCTGGGCCTTCTGCTGGGCGATCCAGGCGGCGTATTCTTCCTTGGTCACGACCTTGATTTCGACCGGCATGAACGCATGGTCCGAGCCGCAGATCTGGTTGCACTGACCGTAGTAGGTGCCGGTCTTCTCGACCTTGAACCAGGTCTCGTTGGTGTGGCCCGGGGTCGTGTACTTCTGCACGCCGAAGGACGGGACCATCCAGGAATGGATGACGTTGTCCGAGGTCAGCAGGACGCGAACCGTGGTGTCGACGGGGATGACCAGCGGGTTGTCGGTCGACAGCAGGCGGATCTTGCCCTCGGTCGCTTCCGCTTCCGTCCGCGCGGCGATGCGCGATTCGATCGTCAGGTCGCCGGCGTCGGGGTAGGTGTAGGCCCAGTACCACTGATAGCCCTGCACCTTGATGGTCATCTGCGCATCGACGGCCTTGTCGCCGAAATAGAGCAGGCGGAACGAGGGAATGGCGATCACGACCAGGATCATGATCGGCAGCACCGTCCACAGCACCTCGATCAGGGTGTTGTGCGCGGTTCGCGAGGGATTGGGATTTGCCCCGGCGCGATAGCGGAACATCACATAGCCGAGCAGGCCCGCGACGAAGACCGAGATCGCGATGATGATAACCAGCAGCATGTCGTGGAAGGAATGCATGCTTTCCGCGACCGGGGTTGCGGCGTCCTGGAAATTCAGCTGCCACTCCTGCGGCTGATCGGCCATCGCCAAGCCCGGCAGCGCCAAAGCGGTGCCTGAGGTAAGAAGGCCAAAAATGGCCCGGTTGATCTGCTGACCCATGGGTCGATCCAACTCCCGCTTGCTACGTTGGGCGTAGGCGCCGTCCGGTCCCCCGCCACCCCTCGGAAATTCTTTGCCGGCCCCACGACCGGCGATCCAGTCGCCTGATCGATGGGTACATCTGATCGGGCCGGATCACTAGCCTGTTTGGCAGGGCGAACCTATCACCGGCCTTCGCCGTCGAACAGGTGTCGCGCGAGGCGGAGTATACTGTCTGAGCCCCCAGGGCCACGGAGGCCGCGGTTCTTGCGACGTTATGACGCAAAATGCGATTGATTTCCGTCATTTAGCGGCTATCGACTGTTTCGGTAGGCTGGGGCGGTGACGGGAGGCGCCGGAACCCCCATATTGGAGGCCTGCGCCACGGAGTTTTTCACCGATGTCCGAATCCGATCGTCTGGTTCCCGATGCCCTGTTTTTCGAACGTGCCGGGCTCGATCCCGCCCGTGTCGGCCGCCTGGTCGACGATGCCCTGGCCGGGGCCGACGACGGTGAACTGTTCCTGGAATATGCCCAGTCCGAGTCGTTCGGCTTCGACGACGGCCGGCTGAAGTCGGCGAGCTTCGATACCTCGCAAGGGTTCGGCCTGCGGGCCGTGTCGGACGAGGCTACCGGCTTTGCCCATGCCGCCGACCTGTCCGAGGAAGCGATCGCCCGGGCGGCGCGCACCGTGCGCGCGGTGGCCCAGGGCCACGACGGCGTGATGGCCGGCCCGCCGGCGCGCACCAATGCCAAGCTCTATGTCGAAGACAATCCGCTGACCGCGGTCCCGTTCGAGGCCAAGACCAAGCTGCTGTCCGATATCGATGCCTATGCCCGCGCCAAGGATCCGCGGGTGCGCCAGGTCTCGGCCTCGCTGTCGGGCTCGTGGCAGGTGGTGGAGATCGTGCGCGCCGGCGGCGTGCGCGTGCGTGACGTGCGCCCGCTGGTGCGCCTCAACGTCTCGGTCGTGGTCGGCCAGGGCGACAAGCAGGAGGCCGGCAGCTTCGGCGCAGGCGAGCGCGGCTTCTATGCCCGCTACATGGACCCGGCCCATTGGCAGGCCGGGGTCGACGAGGCGCTGCGCCAGGCCCTGGTCAATCTCGATGCGGTGGCGGCCCCGGCGGGCGAGATGCCGGTGGTGCTGGGCTCGGGCTGGCCGGGCATCCTGCTGCACGAGGCGATCGGCCACGGGCTGGAGGGTGACTTCAACCGCAAGAAGACCTCGGCCTTCTCGGGGCTGATGGGCACCCAGGTCGCGGCCAAGGGCGTCACCGTGATCGACGACGGTACCTTGCCGGGCCGGCGCGGCTCGCTGACCGTCGACGACGAGGGCACGCCGACCAATCGCACCACCCTGATCGAGGACGGCATCCTGGTCGGCTATCTGCAGGACCGGCTGAACGCCCGCCTGATGGGCATGGCGCCCACCGGCAACGGCCGCCGCCAGTCCTATGCCCACAGCCCGATGCCGCGCATGACCAACACGATCATGCTGGGCGGCGACAGGACGCCCGAGGAGATCATCGCGAGCTGCAAGCACGGGCTCTACGCCGTGAATTTCGGCGGCGGCCAGGTCGACATCACCAGCGGCAAGTTCGTCTTCTCCTGCACCGAGGCCTATCTGATCCAGGAGGGCAAGGTCGGCCCCGCCGTGAAGGGCGCCACCCTGATCGGCAATGGCCCCGATTGCCTGACCCAGGTCCGCGCCGTGGCCAACGACATGAGGCTGGATCCCGGCATCGGCACCTGCGGCAAGTCGGGCCAGGGCGTGCCGGTCGGCGTCGGCCAGCCGACCCTGCTGATCGACGGCCTGACCGTGGGCGGCACGGCTGCCGCCTGAGGCGTTGATCCGCCGCCTCGGGCACTATCCTATATCGTCATGGCCGGGCGCCGTCCCGGCCATCCACGTCGGCAGGCTGCCCAAATCGTTGACGGACTTGCACCGTCTCGACGTGGATGACCGGGACAAGCCCGGTCATGACGACTTGGGGGCCTAAAGCCCTCAGGCGGTCGCCGCGACCATCTTTGTCTTCGCCAGTTTCCTGACGACCGCAGCCGGGTCTTCCAGGTGGGTCAGCACGACGTCGCTGGTCGTCATCTTCATGGCCGTGGTGAGGCGGAACAGGGCCACCTGGCCCGAGCCTAAATCGAAGGTCGCGGTTCCCGGCGCGCTGCCCAGGTTCATCTGGCCGGCGAAGGCCGCCTTCAGGACATATTGGCCCGGCGGCACGGTCGTCGCGGTGAAGCGCGGGCTTTTGAGCTGCGCCAGCTCCCGGCCGTTCAGCGTTACATCCATGCCCTGCGCCTTGCCCACAAAGCCTTCGCGCAACACGATGACAAGCCCCGTTCCCGGCGGCGGGGTCAGCGACAGGGCGGCCGCCCGGGTCTTCTCGTCGGCCAGTGTCACCGGCTTGTTGCCGGCGAGATTCATCAGGCCGAGGGTGACGAAGCCGCCGATCAGCCCGGAGACGATCCAGATCGAGGACATCGGTTCGACACCGGCGGCGGCCAGGGCGAAGGTCACGCCGAAACCGATGAGGCTGGCAATCAGCATCCCGGCCAGGACGGCGGTCAACTTCTTCGACATTGCGGGTCCCCAAGCAATCGCGGCGCCCATCCTAGCGACGGCGCCCGGCACGTAAACCATTCGATCGCCACATCCAAAGTATGGACGTGGCCCGGGGCGGCCGGGATATGCTCGTCGAAAGGCCCTGAAGGGCTGGGGAGGGAGCTATATGTCGTCTTTGTCGCCCGAGGCCCGCCGCCTCGTCGGTCACGGTGCCCTGGTGGTGATCTTCGGGTTGCTCGCGGGGTTCGCCATCGGCTTTGTGGCCCTGGGTGGTTTCATCCTGGATCCACTGCCCAGCGCCACCTTCGCCTTTCCCGGCAGCGAGCGCGGCTGGCGCGCCATGCACGTGGGCTCGCTGCTCAACGGCATCATGGCGATCGCGGTCGCCGGCGTGATCGACCGGGTGGTCGACAATTTCGGCACGCGCCGCCTGATCACGCGGGTGCTGACCCTGGCCATCTGGGCCAACACGATCTTCTATCTCGCGGCCAATTTCGCCGCCAACCGGGGCCTGTCGCCGTGGGACAATGCGGTGGGCCAGGGCTCGATCGCCGGGCTGATCGCCTTCGCCCCCGCCGCCATCGCCGCCTTCGTAACCATCTGGGTCGTCGCCCTGCTGGCCAAGGCGGCCTTCAGGCGTTGAGCTGGTCGCGGCGATGCTGCAGGAAGCGGCGGACGGCGGGATCGGCTTCGAGGCCGATGGCGCGGCCGTAAGCGTCATCGGCGGCGGCGGTCGCACCCGAACGGGCTAGGAGTTCGGCACGGGCCGCCCAATAGGGCTGATACTGGGCCAGGCGCACGTCGCCGGTTACCGCGTCAAGGGCGGCGAGGCCGGCCCGCGGCCCGTCCAACTCGGCGATGGCGATGGCCTGGTTGATGGCGACCACGGGCGACTCGGTCAGGGCCAGCAAGGCGCCGTAGAGCCGGACGATCGCCGCCCAGTCGGCGCGCCCGGTGTGCCGGCGCACGACATGGGCCGACTGGACGGCCGCCTCCAGTTGATAGCGGCCGATCGCTCCCAGCTTGCTGGCCCGGAACAGCAGGCCCTCGGCTTCCGCGATCTGTGCGGCGTTCCACCGGGCCGGATCCTGCTCGGCCAGGGGGATATAGTCGCCTTGGGCATCGCGGCGGGCATCGCGCCTTGCCTCGGCATGCAGCATCAGGGCGAGCAGCCCCAGGGCCTCGGGCTCGCCCGGCAGCAGGGAGGCGACGAGGCGGCCCAGCCAGATGCCTTCGTCGGCCAGGTTGCGGCGCCGCGCCTGCGTGCCGGCGGGATCGGACCAGCCTTCGGCAAAAGTCGCATAGATCGCCTCGAGCACGGCATCGAGGCGCTCGCCCAACTGCGCCGGTTCGGGGACGTGGAAGGGAATGCCGGCCTGGGCAATCTTCTGTTTGGCCCGCACCAGCCGCTGTCCCATGGTCGCCGGCGCGACCAGGAAGGCCGACGCGATGGTCGCGGCATCGAAGCCCAGCACGGTCTGCAGGATCAAGGGGGCGCGGATGCCCCGCTCGATCGCCGGGTGGGCGCAGGCGAACATCAGGCCCAGGCGAGCGTCGGGCATGGGGGCCTCGCGGGCGGCAGCGGCGTCGATTTCCTCGGCCATGAGGCGCAGGTGGCCGGCGGCGTCGCTGCGGCTGCGCCGCCGCCGGGCGGCATCGATCGACTTGCGCCGGGCCACGGCCAGCAACCAGGCTTCGGGGCTGCGCGGGATGCCGTCGGCCGGCCAGGTGGCCAGGGCGGCGGCGAAGGCTTCGGACAAGGCGTCCTCGGCCCCCGCGACATCGCGCGTGCGCGCCGCGAGAAAGGCGACCAGCTTGCCGTAGCTCTGGCGGGCAACCGCTTCCGCGGTCGCCCGGGCAGGGCCGTCATCGGGCCGCGCCATCCCGTCCCGCCTACATGGTCCAGACGGGCCGGACCTCGATCGCGCCGCGGCTGGCGCCCGGGCACCGCGCCGCCCAGGACAAGGCGGCGTCGAGGTCGGGCACGTCGATCATGTAGAAGCCGCCGAGCTGTTCCTTGGTATCGGCATAGGGGCCGTTCAGCACGTTGGTCTTGCCGTCGGCGATGCGCACGACCGTGGCGGTGGCGACCGGCTTCAGGCGGTCGCTGGCGAGCAGGATGCCGGCCTGCTGCAAGGCCTGGGTATAGGCGCCGTAAGCGGCCATGGTCTCGCCGATCTGCGCCTGGCTGGCGCTCAGGAAATCGGCTTCGTTGTTGTAGATCATCAGCATGTATTGCATGGCGGTTCCCCCGGAGTTCAGCCGCACCTGATGGCCGGCTGCTACAATGTCGTCCGACCATGCCCCATTTCGACAGGCAAGCGCTCAAATGCACGCCCTGAATTCGTCAGGGCTGAAGACGTTGCTGCATCCCATGCCGAATTCGGATGATCTCTACGTGCTGCCCTCGAATCCGATAGTAGATGAGATACGGTGTACCAGGTACCGGCAGGCAACGAGCATCGCCCACGCCGCCGAGCCGGCCGACCAGGGGGTGCTCGGCGATAAGCTTCACGACCTGAAGGATTCGCGTTGCCATCCGATCGGCCGCGGCGGGGTTGAAATCGGATATGTAGCTACGGATGCGGACAAGGTTGCCGTTTGCCCGCGGAAGCCAAACTACTTCCATCGCGGCGGGGGAAGCTCGTTGGGTGTGCCCCAACTGCGCAGCCACGCTTCAACCTCTTCATGAGGAACAAAATCGCCCTCATCCGCCTCTGCCATACCTGCGCTGATATCCGCCAGGGTGTCGGCATCGGCGGGCGACACGGCGCCGTCCAGAAGGCCGGCGACGGCTTCGGCAACCGTCAGGTCGTGGGCACTGGCAAAGGCGGCGAGGTCTTCATAGACCTCGGCCGGCAGTTCAATCGTGCGTGTCGCCTGAACATTCATGGCGACAGCATAGCATCAATAGGCATGTTCCTTGAACAGGTGCGTGAGGTCGCCGTTCCAGCGGCCGTGATAGGCTTCCAGCAGATCGTCGGCCGGGGTGCGGCCGCTGTCCACCGTGCGCTTGAGGATGTCGAGGAACATGGTCTCGTCGCTGCCCATGCCGTTGTCGGCGGCGCGCTGCTTCAGGCCATGCTCGGCGATGCCGACCACCTCGCGGGCGACATCGAGGACGCTGCCCTTGCGGAAGGGGGTCTTCAGCGCCAGGCGGGGCACGCCGGCGCGCAGGGCATCGCGTTCCTCGGCCGACCAGTCCTTGACCAGGTCGAGGGCGGCGGCCAGCGAATCGTCGGCATAGATCAGGCCGACCCACAGGGCGGGCAGGGCACACAGGCGGTTCCACGGGCCGCCGTCGGCGCCGCGCATCTCGATGTAACGCTTGAGGCGCGCTTCGGGGAAGAGCGTGGTCAGGTGGGCCGACCAGTCGCCCAGGTGCGGCTTCTCGCCCGGCAGCGCAGGCAGGCGGCCGGCCAGGAAATCGCGGAACGACTGGCCCGAGGCATCGATGTACCTGCCGTCGCGGTAGACGAAGTACATGGGCACGTCCAGCGCCCAGTCGACGTAACGCTCGAAGCCGAAGCCCTGGTCGAAGACGAAGGGGATCATGCCGGTGCGGTCGGGATCGGTGTCCGACCAGATGTGGGCACGGTAGGACTGATAGCCGTTGGGCTTGCCCTCGGTGAAAGGCGAATTGGCGAACAGCGCGGTCGCGACGGGTTGCAGGGCGATCGCCGCGCACATTTTCCGCACCATGTCGGCTTCGTTCGAGAAGTCGAGGTTCACCTGCACGGTCGAGGTGCGCAGCATCATGTCGAGGCCCAGCTTGCCGCGCTTGGGCATGTAGCTGCGCATGATGTCGTAGCGCCCCTTGGGCATGATCGGGACTTCGTCGCGCTTCCACAGGGGCGAGAAGCCAAGCCCCAAGAAGCCCAGGCCCAGTTCGCCGGCGACGGCACGGACCTGTTCCAGATGGGTGCCGACCTCGCCGCAGGTGCCGTGCACGGTTTCCAGCGGCGCGCCCGAGAGCTCGAACTGGCCACCCGGCTCGAGGCTGATCGAGGCACCGTTCTGTTCCAGGGCGATGATGTGCTCGCCCTCGTAGATGGGGCCCCAGCCGAAACGGCGCAGGCCTTCCAGCATGGCGCGGATGCCGGCCGGCCCGTCGTAGGGGACGGGGCCCAGATCGTCTAGGCGAAAGCCGAATTTCTCGTGCTCGGTACCGATGCGATAGTCGGCCTTGGGCTTGCCGCCCTCGGCCATCCACTCGACAAGCTGACGACGGTCTTCGATCGGCTCTCCGGCCGCCTGCACACCCGACATCAATTCTTCTCCCAGCCAACTGGCAGGTTGACTAACGAAACCTGATCACCCTGTCCAGCAGCACGCCGTGCAGCGCCGCTATGCGTCCGGACGTTTAGCGAGGCAGCGGTGTGGAAAGCTCGGCGACGACGCGTTCGAGCATATGGGGGGCGAAACCCATGCCGCAATGCGTTGCATCAATCTCGACATGGCGCACCATGGGCTCGTGGGTGCTGATGCAGGCGCGCCAGCTCACCACCCCGTCATGGCGGCTGTAGAAGGCGGTGACGGGGATTTTCAGGGGCACCAGCTCGCGCTGGGCGATGCGGGCATCGGCCTTGTCGAGGTCGATGCCCCGGCGCCGGTAGGTGCCGGCCAGCACGGTATATTTGGCCCCGCCCTTGACCGGGGTGCCCAAAGTGACGATGCGGCTGACCAGGTCCGGCCGCTCCCGCGCCGCTTCCCGGGCGATATAGCCGCCCAGGCTTTGTCCCACCAGGGCGATGGGGCCGCCGAAGGCCGCCACCCGCCGCTCCAGCCGGGCCAGGAAGGCCTGCACCAGGGCCGGCACGCTGCCCCTGTTGCGGCCCAGGCCCCAGCCCTCGGCCTTGAAGCCGGCGGCCGTCAGGCGCCGGCGCAGCACGACGGTCGAATAGTCGTCGGTGCCGAAGCCGGGCAGGACGATGACACGCGGCCAGCCCGCCACGGTCATGGGGCGCGGCAGAATCGCACCGGTCACGGTTGACACCAGGCCCTTCATCATTTCCAGCCCGGCCCCCATCTCGCGCAGGGTGTCGAGCATGTGGGGCGGCTTGATCTCGTCGCGGGAGGCGGTCATGTGGCTGGACCCTCTGTCATGCCCAGGATGCTCGCCTTGCCGCGTCCAATAAGGCAAGCCCGGCGATCACGGCGGTCTCGGCGCGCAGGATGCGGGGGCCCAGCGAAACCGGGCGGATGAAGGGCAGGCGGCGCATCAGGCTGCGCTCGGCCGGCTCGAAGCCGCCTTCGGGGCCGATCAGCAGGGCCGCCGGCGCGTCGCCGATCGCCCTTGCCGCCTCGATCAGGGGCGGGGCATCGCCGGCCTCGTCGCAGAAAAACAGCGGGATCGCCTTGTCCCAATCGCCCAGCACCTGTTCGAGACGGCGCAATTCGGCCATGGCCGGCACGCCCAGGCGGCCACATTGCTCGGCGGCTTCGATCGCATTGGCGCGCATGCGGGCGATGTTCACCTTGTCGACCACGCTGCGCCGGGTCTGGGCCGGGATGAGGCGCGAGGCGCCCAGTTCGGTCGCCTTTTCGGCGATCAGCTCGACCTTGGCGCCGCGGATCGGGGCGAAGACCAGGATCGTCTCGGCTTCGACCGGCTGTGGCGCCAGCAATTCTTCGCAAAGGGCGGTGACGGCCTTCTTGCCCGGCCGGGCCAGGCCGGCCCGCCATTCGCCGTCGCGCCCGTTGAACAGGGCGATCTGGTCGCCGTCACCAAGGCGCAGCACATTGCCGACATAGTGCGCCTGCCCCTCGGCCAGGGCCACGGTCGCGCCCGGGCCCAGATCGGCATCGACGAACAGGCGATGGCGCGGGCGGTCCTTCATGATCTCATCGGCTCCTTGAGGCGGCGGGCCATTCCGGGGTAGCACAGTGGCATGATACCTGTCCCCGATATCAAACCGGCCGATGCCACGCCGTCAGGCTGGGTCGACCGCATGCCGCCCGCGCTCCGGCCCTATCTGCGCCTGGCGCGGGCCGACCGGCCGATCGG